>NZ_JBGDTY010000001.1:0-529929 GCF_046552515.1 Salmonella sp. SAL00653 | reverse complement strand
GGGCGTTTGAACTCAGTCATCATTACGTTCTCCGGATTTAAGTCTGGAACGTGTCAACGCTATTCAGGACGGGTCAATCAAATAAATAAAGCCTCTCGTAAGAGAGGCTTTATGCTGACAAACCCTGTACTACCTGATGAACAGGTGTGGGGGAGTTTTACTCAACGGTCAAAATACGCGTGGTATTGGTTGAGCCGACGGTGCTCATGACATCGCCCTGGGTCACGATAACCAGGTCGCCGGAAACCAGATACCCTTTATCGCGCAGCAGATTAACAGCTTCATGTGCCGCGACAACGCCATCAGCCGCGCTGTCAAAATGCACCGGCGTTACTCCGCGGTAGAGCGCGGTCAGGTTGAGCGTGCGTTCATGGCGCGACATGGCGAAAATCGGCAGGCCGGAGCTGATACGGGAAGTCATTAGCGCGGTACGACCGGATTCCGTCATGGTGATGATCGCGGTAACGCCTTTCAGATGGTTTGCCGCATACATCGCAGACATGGCAATAGCTTCTTCAACGTTGTCGAACTGCACGTCGAGACGGTGTTTAGACACATTGATGCTGGGGATTTTTTCTGCGCCCAGGCAGACGCGCGCCATTGCGGCAACGGTTTCAGAAGGATACTGACCGGCTGCGGTTTCGGCAGACAGCATAACCGCATCCGTGCCATCCAGGACGGCGTTCGCCACGTCCATCACTTCCGCACGGGTCGGCATCGGGTTGGTGATCATCGACTCCATCATCTGCGTTGCGGTGATGACTGCGCGGTTTAGCTGACGCGCACGGCGAATCAGCGCTTTCTGGATACCAACCAGCTCCGGATCGCCGATTTCAACGCCCAGATCGCCACGTGCGACCATCACAACGTCAGAGGCCAGAATGATATCGTCCATGGCGTTTTGGTCGCATACCGCTTCGGCGCGTTCGACTTTAGCCACAATTTTCGCGTCGCAGCCGGCGTCGCGTGCCAGGCGGCGTGCGTAGTTCAGATCTTCGCCGCAGCGCGGGAAGGAGACGGCCAGATAGTCAACGCCTATCAGCGCAGCGGTTTGAATATCGGCTTTGTCTTTTTCGGTCAGCGCTTCAGCAGAAAGCCCGCCGCCGAGCTTGTTAATGCCTTTATTGTTAGACAGCGGGCCGCCGACGGTGACCTCGGTAAAGACTTTCATGCCCTGGACTTCAAGCACTTTCAACTGCACTCGACCATCGTCAAGCAGCAGGATATCGCCAGGAACGACGTCTGCCGGCAACCCTTTGTAATCAATGCCGACTTTTTCTTTATCGCCTTCGCCTTTACCCAGGTTAGCGTCTAACAGAAATTTGTCCCCGATATTGAGGAACACTTTGCCTTCTTTAAAAGTGGAAACGCGAATTTTTGGCCCTTGCAGGTCGCCTAAAATAGCCACATGACGCCCCAGTTTGGCGGCAATCTCACGGACTTTATCAGCACGCATTTTATGATCTTCCGGCGAGCCGTGAGAGAAGTTCATACGTACTACGTTTGCGCCCGCGGCGATAACCTTCTCAAGGTTGTTATCGCGGTCAGTTGCCGGGCCTAACGTGGTAACGATTTTGGTTCTGCGAAGCCTTCTGGACATGTAATACTCCGTTGACTAAAACAACTTGGTGTTGCGTGAACATTGATCCGGTCGTTCTGAAACCTTAACGGTATAAAATGAACGTCCCCGGATGACGAAAAGGGTAGAACATTGTTATTGCTTTTAGCGGTCATCACTCTTGATGAGTAATTCTTTATCAAAACGCGATTCCTTGAGCGCTTCCTTGACACGCTTCAAGTTATCTCTGAATTTTGCCCCGCGACGCAAAGTAAATCCCGTTGCCAGCACATCTATCACGGTCAGCTGAGCAAGTCGAGAGACCATGGGCATATAAATGTCTGTATCTTCCGGTACGTCGAGGGTAATGGCCAGCGTGGCTTCGCGCGCCAGCGGCGTTCCAGCGGAGGTCAGGGCGATCACCATCGCATCGTTTTCCCGCGCCAACTGCGCCAGTTCCACCAGGCTCTTGGTTCTGCCAGTATGCGAAATGAGCACGACGACGTCATCATCGCTACAATTCATACAGCTCATCCGTTGCAGCACGATATCGTCGGAGTAAATCACCGGCACATTGAAGCGAAAAAACTTATTCATGGCGTCATGCGCGACCGCGGCGGAGGAACCAAGACCAAAAAAGGCGATTTTTTTTGCCTGGGTCAGTAAATCGACCGCGCGGTTGACGGCCGATTTATCCAGCGACTGGCGAACATGGTCGAGACTGGCCATAGCGGACTCGAAGATTTTTCCTGTATAGGCCTCGACGCTGTCATCTTCATCCACATTGCGATTAACATAGGGGGTGCCATTTGCCAGACTTTGCGCCAGATGCAGTTTAAAATCAGGAAAGCCGCGGGTATTCATGCTGCGACAGAAACGGTTCACCGTTGGCTCGCTAACGTTAGCTTCCTGGGCCAGCATGGCAATGCTTAAGTGAATCGATCTGCCTGGGGCGGCCAGAATAACATCGGCGACTTTTCGTTCAGATTTGCTTAAATGTTCCAGTTGAGACTGGACTTTTTCCAGCATATTCATGATTAGCAAGGCTCATGGGTATTAGCGATTTCAATGATGCGCGAAACCGAACGCGTTTTGTTAGATATTACTCCTGGCGGCTGTCAAAGGGGGCAAAATGGCTAAAAAAGGTGTCGTTTTTTTTCATTACATGACCGACGTCGGATTTTAAGTTCCAGCTTGTGTGGAAAAGCGACAATTTTATTAGGCGTTTTGCCGATTATATTGCCAATCAAGCGCCGGTTCACCCATGAAAAGGCGTTTACGGTTTCCGTAATCTCGTAAAAGCAGTACAGTGCTGTGTAATAAAATTACAACGATATCCTGGCTAAAGTACCAGGAGATTAACTGAGGAGAATGACATGGCGGTAACGCAAACAGCCCAGGCATGTGACCTGGTCATTTTCGGCGCGAAAGGCGACCTGGCGCGCCGGAAACTGCTGCCTTCCCTGTATCAGCTTGAGAAAGCCGGCCAGATCCATCCGGATACCCGTATCATTGGGGTGGGGCGCGCGGACTGGGATAAAGAAGCCTATACCCACGTTGTGCGTGAAGCGCTGGAAACCTTCATGAAGGAAAAAATTGATGAAGGCTTGTGGGATACGCTGAGCGGCCGTCTGGATTTTTGTAATCTTGACGTTAACGATACGCCTGCGTTTAGTCGCCTGGGCGATATGCTGGATCAAAAAAACCGCACCACCATTAACTATTTTGCGATGCCGCCCAGCACCTTTGGCGCTATTTGCAAAGGGTTAGGGGAGGCTAAACTCAACGCCAAACCGGCGCGTGTCGTGATGGAGAAACCGTTGGGTACTTCGCTGGCGACCTCGCGTGAGATTAACGATCGGGTCGGCGAATACTTTGAAGAGTGCCAGGTATATCGTATCGACCACTATCTGGGCAAAGAAACGGTTCTCAACCTGCTGGCTCTGCGTTTTGCCAACTCGTTATTCGTTAATAACTGGGATAACCGCACTATCGATCACGTTGAGATTACCGTAGCGGAAGAGGTGGGGATTGAAGGGCGCTGGGGATATTTTGACCAGGCCGGTCAGATGCGCGATATGATCCAGAACCACTTGCTGCAAATTCTCTGCATGATTGCCATGTCACCGCCGTCTGACCTGAGCGCCGACAGTATTCGCGATGAAAAAGTCAAAGTGTTGAAATCGCTGCGCCGTATTGATCGCTCCAACGTGCGTGAAAAAACGGTTCGTGGTCAATACACCGCTGGCTTTGCGCAGGGGCAAAAGGTGCCGGGCTATCTGGAAGAAGAGGGCGCGAATAAAAGCAGCAACACCGAAACGTTCGTCGCGATCCGCGTCGACATCGATAACTGGCGTTGGGCGGGCGTGCCATTCTATCTGCGTACCGGCAAGCGTCTGCCAACCAAGTGCTCTGAAGTCGTGGTTTATTTCAAGACGCCTGAACTGAATCTCTTTAAAGAGTCCTGGCAAGACCTGCCGCAGAACAAATTGACGATTCGCCTGCAGCCGGATGAAGGCGTAGATATTCAGGTGCTTAACAAAGTACCGGGGCTGGATCATAAGCATAATCTGCAGATCACGAAGCTTGATCTGAGCTACTCCGAGACCTTTAATCAGACGCACCTGGCGGATGCATATGAGCGCCTGCTGCTGGAAACGATGCGTGGCATTCAGGCGCTGTTTGTCCGCCGTGACGAAGTGGAAGAAGCCTGGAAGTGGGTGGACTCCATTACCGAAGCATGGGCGATGGACAACGACGCGCCGAAGCCGTATCAGGCGGGCACCTGGGGACCGGTAGCGTCCGTGGCGATGATTACCCGTGACGGTCGTTCGTGGAATGAGTTTGAGTAAATTTGCCACTCACTCTTAGGTGGTATTTTACCGGTAACATGATCTAACACAGATTGTAGAATCATTTTTGCACTTTTAAGCCTCGTGTGGATTCACCTGCGAGGCTTTTTTTATTACACTGCCTGAAACGATTTTGCCCCATTATCACCGGACATCATGTATTTCACTGTCTTTCCACATTGATGAAACGCATGGTAAACCCGGTAGCCGGACAGATAAATTTCAGGAGCCTCTATGAATCCTAATTTGTTACGCGTAACACAGCGTATTGTCGAACGCTCGCAGCAGACCCGAGAAGCCTATCTTGCCCGCATTGAGCAGGCGAAAACCGCCACGGTCCACCGATCTCAACTGGCCTGCGGCAACCTGGCGCATGGCTTCGCCGCCTGTCAGCCAGAGGACAAAGCCTCGCTGAAAAGTATGTTGCGCAATAATATCGCCATCATCACCTCCTATAATGACATGCTCTCTGCGCATCAACCGTATGAACATTATCCGGAAATTATTCGTCAGGCCCTGCATTCCGTGAATGCGGTTGGTCAGGTCGCAGGCGGCGTACCGGCAATGTGCGATGGCGTTACGCAAGGGCAGGATGGCATGGAGTTGTCATTACTCAGCCGCGAAGTGATAGCGATGTCGGCAGCAGTTGGCCTCTCTCACAATATGTTTGACGGCGCGTTATTCCTCGGCGTATGCGACAAAATAGTTCCGGGGCTGGCGATGGCCGCGCTCTCTTTTGGTCATTTACCCGCGATTTTTGTTCCGTCAGGCCCGATGGCGAGCGGCCTGCCGAATAAAGAAAAAGTCCGTATTCGTCAGCTATATGCGGAAGGAAAAGTTGACAGAATGGCGCTGCTGGAGTCGGAAGCCGCCTCTTACCATGCGCCGGGCACCTGTACATTTTACGGCACCGCCAACACCAACCAGATGGTGGTGGAGTTTATGGGAATGCAGTTGCCGGGTTCTTCGTTTGTGCATCCGGATGCGCCGCTGCGCGAGGCATTGACTGCCGCTGCCGCACGTCAGGTAACACGTCTTACCGGCAACGGCAATACGTGGATGCCACTCGGTAAAATGATCGACGAAAAAGTCGTGGTGAACGGCATTGTCGCGCTGCTGGCTACCGGCGGCTCCACCAACCACACCATGCATCTGGTTGCAATGGCGCGCGCGGCGGGCATTCTGATCAACTGGGATGACTTCTCGGATTTGTCGGAAGTGGTTCCGTTGATGGCACGTCTGTACCCGAACGGTCCGGCGGACATTAACCACTTCCAGGCGGCGGGCGGCGTACCGGTATTGATGCGTGAGCTGCTCAATGCCGGATTGCTGCACGAAGACGTTAATACTGTCGCAGGCTTCGGCCTGAAACGCTATACGCTGGAGCCCTGGCTCAACAACGGCGAGCTGGACTGGCGTGAAGGCGCGGAAAGGTCACTGGATAACGATGTCATTGCCTCTTTTGATAAGCCGTTCTCTCCTCACGGCGGTACTAAGGTGCTAAGCGGTAATCTGGGACGCGCAGTAATGAAGACGTCTGCGGTACCGGTTGAAAACCAGATCATTGAAGCGCCTGCCATGGTATTTGAAAGTCAGCATGATGTGCTGCCTGCGTTTGACGCGGGTCTGCTTGATCGGGATTGTGTTGTTGTCGTGCGTCATCAGGGACCAAAAGCGAATGGAATGCCAGAATTACATAAACTCATGCCGCCACTTGGTGTATTATTGGACCGCCGTTTCAAAATCGCGTTAGTTACTGATGGACGACTTTCAGGCGCTTCGGGTAAAGTGCCTTCAGCTATCCACGTAACGCCGGAAGCCTACGATGGCGGCTTACTGGCAAAAGTGCGCGATGGCGACATCATTCGCGTGAATGGGCAGACAGGTGAGTTAACTCTGCTGGTCGACGAGGCGGAACTTGCCGCTCGTCAGCCTCATATTCCGGACCTGAGCGCGTCGCGCGTCGGAACGGGGCGTGAGTTGTTTGGCGCGCTGCGCGAAAAGCTGTCGGGTGCGGAGCAGGGCGCAACCTGTATCACTTTTTAAGATGACACACTAGTAATCAGGCGAGAGAAGAATTCCGATGAAAAACTGGAAAACAAGTGCAGAAGCAATCCTGACCACCGGCCCGGTTGTCCCGGTCATTGTAGTCAATAAACTGGAGCACGCGGTGCCGATGGCTAAAGCGCTGGTGGCCGGGGGCGTTCGCGTTCTGGAAGTGACTTTACGTACGGCCTGCGCGATGGATGCTATTCGCGCTATCGCTAAAGACGTGCCGGAAGCGATTGTCGGCGCCGGAACCGTTCTCAATCCGCAGCAGTTGGCGGAGGTGACGGAAGCGGGCGCGCAGTTTGCGATTAGCCCGGGACTGACTGAGCCACTGCTGAAAGCCGCGACGGCAGGCACTATCCCATTGATTCCCGGTATTAGCACCGTTTCTGAACTGATGTTGGGCATGGACTATGGTCTGAAAGAGTTCAAATTCTTCCCGGCGGAAGCGAATGGCGGCACTAAAGCGTTGCAGGCGATTGCCGGTCCGTTCTCTCAGGTACGTTTCTGCCCAACCGGCGGCATCTCTCCGGCAAACTATCGTAACTATCTGGCGCTGAAAAGCGTGTTGTGCATCGGCGGTTCCTGGCTGGTGCCGGCCGACGCGCTGGAAGCGGGTGATTACGATCGCATCACCAAACTGGCGCGCGAAGCGGTAGAAGGCGCGAAGCAGTAAGCCGTTAAATGCCCGATGGCGCTTGCTTATCGGGCTTACGAGTGGCGATCAGTCAGGTCTGATAAAAATGCGCTAACGTCGCCATCAGGCGATGGCGCATTAGCCTTTTACCGTCACGCGGCTGGCGGCCTTTTTCGCTCTTATCACCGCTTCTTCAACGTTTTCACCTGTCGCTAACGCTACACCAAGACGACGGGTGCCGTCGATCTCAGGCTTACCAAACAGCCGTACCTGCACTCCGGCCCCTACCGCCGCGTGTACATCATCAAACGTCACATTTTGACTGGTAAGCTGCGGCAGAATCACGGCCGAGGCAGCGGGACCATACTGGCGAATAGCGCCTATGGGCATTCCCAGAAAGGCGCGCACATGCAGCGCAAACTCAGAAAGATCCTGAGAAATCAACGTCACCATTCCGGTATCGTGCGGGCGAGGGGAGACTTCGCTGAAAATGACTTCATCGCCACAGACGAAGAGTTCAACGCCGAACAGACCATGACCGCCTAACGCCAGTACCACATGACGCGCAATCTCTTGCGCCCGCTTCAGCGCCAGTTCGCTCATCTGCTGTGGCTGCCAGGATTCGCGATAGTCGCCATCTTGCTGACGATGACCGACCGGCGCGCAGAAATGCACGCCATCGACGGCGCTAACGGTGAGCAGCGTAATTTCAAAATCAAATTTAACCACGCCTTCCACAATCACGCGACCCGCGCCAGCGCGTCCGCCCTGTTGAGCATATTCCCATGCCTGCGCGAGCTGTTCGGCCGAGCGGATAAAGCTCTGGCCTTTGCCGGAAGAGCTCATGACCGGTTTGACGATGCAAGGAAAACCCACTGCGGCTACCGCGTCATGAAAACTGGCCTCACTGTCGGCAAAGCGATACGTCGATGTCGGCAGACCTAATTCTTCTGCGGCGAGGCGACGGATCCCTTCGCGGTTCATCGTGAGCTGCGTTGCACGGGCGCAAGGCACGACATTCAGCCCTTCGTCCTCCAGCTCACGCAGCGTATCGGTGGCGATCGCTTCTATTTCCGGCACGATATAATGCGGTTTTTCCTCTGTAATCACATGACGTAGCGCCTCGCCATCCAGCATATTAATGACGTGTGAACGGTGAGCCACATGCATGGCGGGAGCATCAGGATAGCGATCGACGGCGATAACCTCGATCCCCAGGCGTTGGCATTCAATCGCTACCTCTTTTCCTAATTCTCCTGCCCCTAATAACATCACCCGCGTTGCTGCCGGACGCAGCGCAGTGCCTAATAGCGTCATATTTCTGTCCCCTTATTTACCTGCGCGCAGTATATACGAAAACGTTTGCGTATGTCTTTTCGAATAGATTGCTTTTCTTGCTGTCTTGCAATATACTGTATATAAACACAGGTAAATAAGGGGCTGCAAAATGGCGGTTGAAGTTAAATACGTAGTCATTCGCGAGGGTGAGGAGAAGATGTCATTTACCAGTAAAAAGGAAGCCGACGCCTGGGACAAAATGCTCGATACTGCCGATCTTCTTGATACCTGGCTTGAGCAGTCGCCAGTCGTGCTGGAAGATGGGCAGCGCGAAGCGTTGTCGCTGTGGCTGGCGGAACATAAAGAGGTGTTAAGCACTATCCTCAAAACCGGTAAGTTGCCTTCTCCGCAGGCGGTTGAAAAGGACGCCGCGAGTAAAACGAAAAAGCAAGCCGCCTGAACCCGTACTTGCGCTCCCGGCGTTTTGTACCATGCTTTTCCTGAATCATTGTGCTAAGGAGAAAAGTATGAATAAAAGAGGAGCGTTGTTGAGCCTGCTGTTGTTATCCGCCAGCGTATCGGCATTTGCGGCATCCACCGAGAGTAAATCGGTTAAGTTTCCGCAGTGCGAAGGGCTGGATGCCGCCGGGATTGCGGCAAGCGTGAAGCGCGACTACCAGCAAAATCGTATCGTGCGGTGGGCAGACGACCAAAAAAAGGTCGGGCAGGCTGACCCGGTCGCGTGGGTTAATGTGCAGGACGTTGTGGGTCAAAATGATAAATGGACAGTTCCGCTAACTGTTCGCGGTAAAAGCGCCGATATTCATTATCAGGTCATCGTTGATTGCAAAGCCGGCAAGGCGGAATATAAGCCCCGCTAGCAGCGTGATTTGCGCTTCTTTTGCCGGAACAGACAATTCCTGACATCCCCTCAGGTACGCTTGACCATTATTGGTCTGTATTTGAGGGGTACTATGGCTAACTGGTTGAACCAATTACAATCACTTCTTGGGCAAAAAGGCGCTTCCGCATCGCCTTCCGGTGAACAGGGGTTAAATAAACTGCTGGTTCCCGGCGCGCTGGGCGGTCTGGCTGGACTGTTGGTCGCCAATAAGTCTTCGCGCAAATTATTAACTAAATACGGTACTGGCGCTTTGCTGGTGGGCGGCGGCGCGGTGGCGGGTTCCGTATTGTGGAATAAGTACAAAGATAAAGTACGCGCTGCGCATCAGGGGGAGCCGCAATTCGGCAGCCAAAGTACGCCGCTGGATGTTCGCACTGAGCGACTGATCCTGGCGCTGGTTTTTGCTGCAAAAAGCGATGGGCATATTGATGCCAAAGAACGCGCGGCGATTGAGCACCAACTGCGAGAATCAGGTGTGGAAGAGCAAGGGCGTGTGTTTATCGAGAAAGCTATTGAGCAGCCGCTTGATCCACAACGTCTGGCACAGGGCGTTCGTAATGAAGAAGAAGCCCTGGAAATCTACTTCCTGAGCTGCGCCGCCATTGATATTGACCACTTTATGGAACGTAGCTATCTGAATGCGTTAGGAGACGCACTAAAAATTCCTCAGGAGGTTCGGGACGGTATCGAGCAGGACTTGCAGCAGCAAAAACAGGCGCTACCAGGCTGATAACCTGCCATTAAGTAACATGTTTCGCTTGCATCATGCGTGTCTTTTGCCACCCTTATAGGATGGATAGTTTACGTCATTCATGTTGCAGGATAGCGGCGAAGCAGTGACATCTCAGGCGCTTACCGAGGTGAGCGACCGGGACTACCATGCTACGCCGCTGTGTTTGCCGCGTGATATATAACAAATATTAACGCAAAAGAAAAAACGACATGTTGCCAAAAGCCAATCGAATTCCCTATGCCATGACCGTACATGGCGATACGCGCATTGATAATTATTACTGGCTGCGAGATGACACTCGCTCGCAGCCGGAAGTCCTTGATTACCTGCATCAGGAAAATGAGTATGGCCGGAAGGTCATGTCCTCTCAGCAGGCGTTACAGGACCGCATTCTAAAAGAAATTATCGATCGTATCCCGCCCAGAGAAGTTTCCGCTCCGTATGTGAAAAATGGCTATCGCTACCGTTATATCTATGAACCCGGCTGCGAATATGCCATCTATCAACGACAATCGGCGTTAAGCGAAGAGTGGGATGTGTGGGAAACCTTGCTCGATGCGAACCAGCGGGCCGCGCACAGCGAATTTTATACGCTCGGCGGACTTGCCATTACGCCGGATAATACCATCATGGCGCTGGCAGAAGATTATTTATCCCGTCGTCAGTATGGGTTGCGTTTTCGTAACCTCGAAAGCGGTAACTGGTATCCGGAACTGCTGGATAACGTTGCGCCTGAATTTGTCTGGGCCAATGATTCCCTGACCCTTTACTATGTGCGTAAGCATAAGAAGACGCTGCTGCCCTATCAGGTTTGGCGGCACACGATTGGCACTCCGTCATCGCAAGATGAACTGGTATATGAAGAGAAAGACGATACCTTTTATGTCAGCCTGCATAAAACCACTTCGCAGCATTATGTGGTAATTCATCTTGCCAGCGCCACCACTAGCGAAGTGCTATTACTTGACGCGGAACTGGCCGATGCCGAGCCGTTTTCATTCTTACCGCGCCGCAAAGACCACGAATATAGTCTCGATCACTATCAACATAAGTTTTACCTGCGCTCTAACCGGAACGGTAAAAACTTTGGGTTGTACCGTACCCGCGTGCGCAATGAAAACGCCTGGGAAGAGCTGATCCCTCCGCGCGAGCATATTATGCTGGAAGGGTTTACCCTGTTTACCGACTGGTTAGTGGTCGAAGAGCGTCAACGGGGGCTTACCAGCCTGCGGCAAATTAACCGTAAAACCCGTGAAGTGATAGGCATTGCCTTTGACGATCCGGCTTACGTGACGTGGCTTGCCTATAATCCCGAACCTGAGACCTCCCGGCTGCGTTACGGCTATTCTTCAATGACGACGCCAGATACCTTGTTTGAACTGGATATGGATACCGGAGAACGACGGGTACTTAAACAGACGGAAGTGCCTGGGTTTGATTCTGGCTGTTATCAGAGCGAACACCTGTGGATCACCGCACGCGACGGCGTCGAAGTGCCGGTATCGTTGGTTTATCATCAGAAGTATTTTCGTAAAGGGCAAAATCCGCTTCTGGTTTACGGCTACGGATCTTACGGTTCCAGTATTGACGCCGATTTCAGCAGCAGCCGACTGAGCTTGCTGGATCGTGGCTTTGTTTACGCAATCGTACACGTTCGCGGCGGCGGTGAGCTGGGGCAGCAGTGGTATGAAGATGGCAAATTCCTCAAAAAGCGGAATACTTTTAATGACTATCTTGATGCCTGCGATGCCTTATTAAAACTGGGTTACGGTTCGCCGTCGCTGTGTTATGGGATGGGCGGGAGCGCGGGCGGAATGCTAATGGGCGTCGCTATCAACGAACGTCCCGAGCTTTTTCACGGCGTTATTGCCCAGGTACCCTTTGTTGATGTATTAACCACGATGCTGGATGAGTCGATCCCACTAACGACAGGAGAGTTTGAAGAGTGGGGGAACCCGCAGGATAGTGAGTATTATAACTATATGAAAAGCTATAGTCCTTATGACAATGTCAAAGCGCAGGACTATCCGCACCTGCTGGTGACGACAGGATTGCACGATTCCCAGGTGCAATACTGGGAACCGGCGAAGTGGGTGGCAAAATTACGCGAGCTAAAAACGGACCAACGTCTGCTGCTGTTATGTACGGATATGGACTCCGGGCACGGTGGTAAGTCGGGGCGGTTTAAATCCTACGAAGGCGTCGCGCTGGAGTTCGCCTTTTTAATCGGCCTGGCGCAGGGAACCTTACATAGCGCATAGACGCGCGCCCGCAACGGCTTGTGAGCGTCGCGGGTTATTGTGGTGTTCCATTGCTGCGTTGCTCGCCAGCCTGAACATCTTCCAGGTAGTGTTTAAGCGTCAGGCGAAGTTCCGGGCTCATATTATCAAGGTTATTAAAAAGCCAGCGTAAATAGCCCGGATCGCGTTTTGCGACTTCAGATACCGCCTTACCGCGGTATTTACCGAACGGGAAAGTGGTTAACAGCGCAGGACGGCCCGTGATATTGACCATCTCTTCCGCGGTCCAGCCGGTGGTTCGCATAATATCAATCAGCAAGGCGGCGGTGATATAGCAATCATAAAGCGCCCGGTGATGATGCAGCCCCGGTGGCGTTTGTACGCTTAGTTTGCGCGATTTATAGAGCGCCATATTGCTGTATTTTATTCCCGGCCACAGGCGTCGCGACAACTTCATGGTACAGATCCACTCACCCGGCAATTCAGGTAATACGCGTCTGTCGAAACTGGCATTGTGAGCGACATACCACTCACTACCGTAATAAAGCGGTATGACATCTTCAATCCACGGCTTATCGGCGACCATGGCTTCGGTAATACGGTGTATCGCCATCGCCTGCGGCGTAATAGGGCGATCGGGGCGTATCAGGTGACTCATGGGATTGACAATGTTGCCATCAATGACATCTACAGAGGCTATCTCTACGATCCCGCCCTGCAGCCCGCAGGTTTCCGTGTCTATAATCCGCAACATGATTCATTCCTCACCGAAAGACCTTAGCGTAATGGAATGATATCGCCTTGCCAACCCTCGGTTGTGCGCAGACCCGTCAGTAATAGCGAACCGCAATCGGCACGAACAATAAGTTGCCCGCTTTCATCCCACAGCGCGCTACTGCCACAGGCATTGGCCATCAGTACGGCCAGCGCATATTTATGCGAAAAACGTTGTAAGCGTGAGGTAGAAGCATGGAGTTCAGGTTCGTTAAGACATTGACTGGTTGTGAATAACGTAAATGAGGGATCTATATCACCACCTTCTGGCTGCTCATCCACCACGTTGATAGCGCTTCGCTGCCTGGCAATACAGGCGCCATGACTTTTGTGAAACATGAGCGGCGACGTTAGCCATGGGGCAAAAATAGCGATGCCTTTTACGAAGCGGCAGTTATGCTCAACAGGCATACCCACAATGATAGTCATATGGTGGGTATCGGCCGCATGAGTGAGCGGCTGTAAAAGCGCCTCGTCAGGCGGGGCGGGCAACGATTTATTCCTTTCGTCGCAGCCTAATAGCGACAGCGACGGAAAGACCAGCAGTTCGCACTGTTGACGAGCCGCAAGCTCAATATATTCCAGATGATGGGCGACATGCTCCGCCGGCGAGGCGTTCAGGGGCGCATACTGCGCAGCAGCAATTTTCCAGGAGGACATAATGACTTCCTTTTCATAGTCTCTACAGCCATTCTAAAAAGCATAGGTTAAGAATCGCCTTATAATGTAGTCGTCTGCATGTAAGGAAGTGTAACGTTATATAATTTTTATTTAACTTTGGGTTCGTAAGGGAGTCGGGATAGTGATACGGAAGCCAGACGATGGGCAATCAGCCGCTCGCGAAACCAGGCGCGTAGATGCTCTGGCTGCTCACGTTCGACCGCCTCCGCGACAACTGGCATATTGTAGCGCTCTTTAAATGCCACCCCGGCTGCCGCCAGGTCCACATTGACTTTATCCATTTCCGCTTGTTCAAGCTGAGCCAGATTTGTTTTCATACGTGTCTCCTTTTTTGTTGCCGCCAGAAGGTACTAAGAGTACGCGGTAATGGCAAGATGGAAATGATGATCCTCGACTCATTGATTGTTGAAGGTTATTCTTTGTAACGTAGGTATAACAAAAAGGAATAGTGAATATGGCTTCTTCTGCACCATCGCGACGTTTAGCTTTACTGCTGCTGGCATCGACATTTGCGACGCCAGCGGCTTGGGCACATGCGCACCTGACGCATCAGTATCCAGCGGCGAATGCTGCCGTTACGGCCTCGCCACAGGCGCTGACCCTGAACTTTTCTGAAGGGATTGAGCCAGGGTTCAGCGGCGCAACCATTACTGGCCCTCAGCAAGAGCTCATCAAAACGCGCCCGGCAAAGCGAAATGAACAGGATAAAACGCAGTTGATTATCCCGCTTGAGCAGCCGTTAAAATCTGGCGCTTACACGGTAGACTGGCACGTTGTGTCGGTGGATGGACATAAAACAAAAGGGAAATACACCTTCAGCGTGAAATAAATGATGCTGACATTCGTCTGGATAACTCTCCGATTTATTCATTTTGCTAGTGTGATGCTGGTCTACGGCTGCGCGCTTTACGGCGCCTGGCTGGCACCCGCATCAATTCGTCGTTTAATGACGCGTCGATTTTTACATCTGCAACGACATGCCACCGCCTGGAGCGTTATCAGCGCGGCTTTTATGCTGGCGATTCAGGGCGGACTGATGGGCGGCGGCTGGCCCGATGTTTTTTCCGTCTCGGTGTGGGGCGCGGTGCTGCAAACCCGCTTTGGCGCGGTCTGGATATGGCAAATTATCCTCGCGCTGGTCACGCTGGCGGTGGTAGTCATTGCGCCGGTAAAAATGCAACGACGGCTTCTTATTCTAACCGTTGCTCAGTTTATCCTGCTGGCAGGCGTTGGACATGCGACGATGCGCGACGGTGTAGCGGGAACATTACAGCAGATTAACCATGCCCTGCATTTACTCTGTGCCGCAGCCTGGTTTGGTGGGCTGTTGCCAGTGGTTTATTGTATGCGCATGGCTCAGGGACGCTGGCGTCAACATGCTATTAGCGCCATGATGCGTTTTTCTCGTTATGGTCACTTTTTTGTGGCGGGCGTATTGCTCACAGGCATTGGCAACACGCTATTTATCACGGGATTTACCGCTATCTGGCAGACCACCTATGGACAGTTGCTTTTGTTAAAATGTGCGCTGGTGGTGCTTATGGTAGCAATTGCGCTGACGAATCGGTATGTTCTCGTACCACGTATGCGACAGGAAAATCCCCGGACTGACCTATGGTTTGTCAGGATGACGCAAATTGAATGGGGAGTTGGAGGCATAGTTCTGTCGATCGTCAGCCTGTTTGCAACCCTCGAACCTTTCTGATGGACTGGCATAACGAATGAAAAAAATACTCCTTCCGGCGCTTCTGCTGGCCACTTCGGGCGTAGCGTTGGCGGCGCCGCAGGTGATTACCGTAAGTCGTTTTGAAGTAGGAAAAGACAAGTGGGCGTTTAATCGGGAAGAGGTCATGTTGACCTGTCGGCCTGGCAAGGCGCTCTATGTGATCAACCCCAGTACGCTGGTGCAGTATCCCTTGAATGCCATTGCCGAACAGCAAGTAGCGGAGGGTAAAACGCGCGCTCAGCCTATTGCCGTCATTCAAATCGATAACCCGGCGAAGCCCGGTGAGAAAATGAGTCTGGCGCCGTTTATCGAACGTGCGCAAAAGCTTTGTGATCCATCCAATAGCTGACTGATTTTTAATAAAAAACCGTAAACCTTCACGAAAAGGCTTACGGTTTTTTTATCTCTGATGACAGACAATACGCCAGGTTTTTTCAATCACCTTCGTCACAAACTGGAAAACCTGGCGTCGTCATCTATTCTTAAAGGGCAAGGCGATTTAGCCTGCATTAATGCCAACTTTTAGCGCACGGCTCTCTCCCAAGAGCCATTTCCCTGGACCGAATACAGGAATCGTATTCGGTCTCTTTTTATTTAGATTATAAATCAATGGGTTATGTGTTTCCCCTCGAAATTCCTCGAAATTTCCTCGAATTTCTGTATTCCGGTCTTTTTGGTTATATCACATCCAAATCCAGTTTAACATTTCTTTTACAACAAAATCAGAGCATCACGTAAGCTTTATTATCGCGTTCATCGAGATAGAGTTTCGTGGTGTTCTCTGAGGTGTGGCCCAGGAGTTTTTGAGCGAATTCCTCGCCGAGTTCGTCTTTGTATAGCCGCCCGGGCAGGCTACGGATCTCGTGAAATGTCGGTGGGTTATCACTAAATTTAGCGCCTGAAATTTTTCTGGCTTTTACAAATTTCTTTGTCAGCCCATCCGGGTGAATATTCCCGGTCGGGCTATTTTTCCTGATTCCTGCACTGATCATGAAATCGGTTTTGCTTACCAGCCGGCAGCGATCGATAACCGTTCCCGGACGTAACCCTGGCGCCTGAAGTGTCAGGGAGAGGGGAATGGCTATTTTCATTCCGGTTTTAATCTGAGTTACGTATAAGCGGTTGTCAAAATCATCACTAAATTTCATATTTACGATATCCTCCCTACGTTGACCAGTAACCAGCGCGAGATCCATCGCAAGAGGAAACCACACAGGCAGATGTTCTGCCGCCGTCCGCGTGGCGTTATAGGTTTCCAGTTGCAGGCGTTCCCTGGCAACCTTAATTTCAGGTGCTCGGGTTGACTCAACCGGATTTGTTGTTATTCTTCCTTCCACAATTGCCTCACGAAAATTATTCATCGGTAACCGTAAACCGGATGAGTTGCTAAATGCTGTGGAGCGGTATTTCAGGGAGAAGGCCATCACAGCCAGTGTTAACGACCAGACCACAGGGATTATCACCGGTATCGGAGATGATCCGGAACTGAGTTCGTTGTATCTGGACTGTTCACTGTTACCGCAGACACAAAATATCCAGGAGCATTACCGTATCGTCGCGCAGGTCTGGAGTGCTGGTGAAGGCAGTAATGTTTCAGTAATGGTGACAGGCACTGCCGGACTGGATATTGCCGACGGTAGCGCCACATACCGGATTACCGTCAAACTGTACCGATATTGCCCCTCCTGATATTCCGGCCAGTCATATTGCTGTATTTGACCCTGAAACCGAAACGTGGAGTCTAAACGAAGACCATCACGGCGAAACAGTGTACGACACGCAAACCAGCAACCCGATTTATATTTCAAAACCCGGCCCGTTACCGGAGAACACCACCACACAGGCCCCCACATCACCAATAGATAAATTTGAAAACGGTCAGTGGGTGGCTGACCTTGCGACCGCACTCGGTCAGAAATACGCTGAGATTAATGCGTGGCGTAATGCGTAGGAAAACGGTAACTATCCGTTCACACTGAATGATCACCACTGGGACTGCGGTAAAGCGTCGCAGGACCGACTGTCGCCAGTAACGGCGGTGGCAAAACAGGGAACGCTACCACCAGGATTCTTCTGGACGGATGCAGATAACATCGATGTGCCAATGAGCGCAGACGAACTGATTAAACTCGAAGCCACTATGCAACAAAACATGGTACTGGTGGGTTTTAAAATCCACGAACGCCAGCGGCAGATGAAGGACGAAGTGAACAGTCTCACCAACGCACAGGCTGTACTGGGTTACGTGTTGGCTGGCCGGAAAACCGTTAAGGAATGTATTATGAGCTGCTTCACAACCCCGGCCATTCTTGAAATGCCTGGCCACTACCTCTGGCGTGTACATGAATCTTTTGAATTTTACCTCAGCGACGACAACAGCGACGTAATCAGCGTACCAGCCGGATTTGTAACTGATCTCGCCACTGTGCCATGCATCTTCTGGTCAGTCATGCCGCCAGACGGCAAATACGCTAAAGCGGCAATAATCCACGACTACCTTTACAACAATGCGCTGCGCACGAAAAAAGAAGCCAATTTGATATTCCTGGACGGAATGACCGTGCTTGGCGCGCCGAAGTGGAAACGGATTGAGATGTATCTGGCGGTCAGGTGATTTGGCAGGGGAATGTATGGGAAAGAACGTAAATACTGTGAATGATTTGCCACAGATGACGAGATTAAACGGCTGGAAGCATGGGAACTCTACAGCGTAATGGTAAACAGGGTGGATACATCTGCCTCTCCTGGCCGGATAAACCAGCCAGTCTGTAGTCGTTACTGTGGTGCTTTAATTATCCATGTATCACAAATTACTTGTTTACACGGTAATTAATCACCCAGGTTAATAAAAGGTTGTTTCGTTTACCAGCATATTTTACCCACTGGTAGTTCTGGGATTGATATACCTGCCGGCCAGATTTTACACCACGGAAAGGAAATGCCCGGGAATCCTTTATTACCGCTTTCAGTGGCCATTGCAGATGAAGAAAATGTTATGGCTGATATAGCAAAAACCAGCGCTAACAATACACTGTTAAATTTATTCATAATATTATCCACATAGTTGAGAGTTATGCTGCCTTCTTAACTTTTACCGCAATCCTTTTACCAGGATAAAGCAGAGGCGAAAATTTTTCTTGTCTGTCTACTGATTGTTAAGCAAGTATTTACTTTGAAATGGAATAATAAGTGTAGTAATTTCATTCTCTACAGAAAATTTACTTGTATCTGAATGAACTCGTGTAGATACCAGAACCAAATTAACGCCTAAAAAACTGCAAGTTAGTAGTATTACTGTGGTAATGCAGACCATCTGATTACTGTGAAGGTGGCCTCATCTGAAACGCCTGTTAAATCCAGCGTTTTAAGCTTCCTGATATAAGCCATCCATTTAGCCTGGCTGGCTTTATCGTCGTCACATCTTTCACCCCGCGCCAGTTCTGTTCGTCAGTCGGCAATGGTGCTTGTCAAAACTTTGTGGCGGCTACTCTGGATTTATCTGCCACTTTCTGGCAAGTATGATTCTGTTTTCATCAGATAACCAGCTATTTACAGCATCAAGAAGATACTGATTATCCTTCGCCATCATATAGACTTTATTACCGGCAGTGTCGGGGAGGATACTCCTGGTTGATACGCAGAAGACGCCTGGCTCTTTGTTCTGGTAATAAGTACCTTCGAGCAAGTCGGTAAACATGACATCAGCGCTGCGTTCACGAATCCTCTGCAGAGTGGCATCATTATCTTTTTCGCGAATAACATCTGCATACCTGATATGCTTGTCAACATAGTCCAGATTTGTACCACCTGGATTAACAACAATCCGCACGCCCTTACGGTCAATATCTTCAAGAGATTTGAAGTCATTAATCCTGTTACATTGCGTCAGCGCTATTTTCCCATTTTTAAGTACCGGAGAAGAAAGTGCGAACTGTTTTCTTCTGCCGGGAGTTTCTGTAATCCCTCCCATTGCAATATCAAATTTGTCTGCTGCCAGGTCAGTTGACAGTGTAGGCCAACTGCTAGGTACAAACAGGATATTCAGGTGCAGAGCTTTGCCCAGTGAATATCCATATCAATATCAAAACCGATTAATTTATTTTGTTTGTTGTGAAATGCGAGGGGAGCATAGTCACCAGGCACCCCCACACGTAACTCTTTGCTTTCTTTAATCTCCTGCCAGGGTTTTGCCATCGCGGAATGAATACCTGAAAGTGACAACAAGATAACAAACATAAAATATACTTTTTTCATTACTCTTACCCTAATGTTTGATCAGTAGACTACAGATGAGATTGTCTTCTCTCCATTGCACCGGTAACCTATACTGGGCAGGGAATCCAATAATAGTGGTATATTAAACGGGAGATCCTCTCGCCACGATATACTATCCGCTATGAAGACCTGCTTCGGGTTAAGTGACAGCTTCAATTAAATTTTCACCCTGATTTTTCACATTTCTGATGTGATGGATTACCGCAGTCACGTTGTTTGCAAGAGCGTGCCTTGGTAGGCTGCCTGCTGTTTAGTCAGAACTGACTGTAATCGTGTTTATAGGTCGTACAGTTCACTATTGTGATGTAACGTCGTATGTTGATCAGCAGATCGTATGCTGACGATTTCAAAAGTACATAATTAAGTACATTTTTATATGTCACTTTTGTTTAATTCTATTTAATTCAGTTAGTTGAGTTTTTGCTTTCGTAATCGTTATTAAATAATAATCACAGGAACAATGGGCGCAGCCGGGCGCCTCATTAGGGCCGGAGTACCGTGACAGCAGGTAGCGATTATTTATGATGTTGGCGTTTCGACGTTGTACAGAAAATTTCCGGCGAGTAACATGCCTTTGATGCCATTCATGGGAAAATAACACTCCTTTAATCAGCCATAAGAGTTAATTATATAAACTTAAATGGATTTGTTAATTGAATTTCATCAAGATTAACTCTATATAAAAGATTTATTGTCTTTGTTATGGCGTCTATATATTCTGCGCTATTCATTATAGCAGTGTATTTATCGTATGCTTCGAAGCAATGATTTTCATTGATATATTCACTGCTATTGTTTTTATAAATTTCATATGACTCTTCCTTTTTGAAAATGCGCGCATCCAGCCAAGGGTCAAGTATATATTCCGATATTCCTTTTGAATCAGTAAAAGTCAAAAAAACGACCACATGATTCCCTCCTGACGCGCTATTATACATAAGGGATGTGCTTATTCTGGCATCAAATACATTATTTTTCGAAAATCCTATTCCGGTTAGTCTTTGTGGTATATATTTTGCAATAATCGCACCTAAAATTAGCGACATATCAGCACAGTTCCCTGTGTTATATTTTATTGAATCAATGGAAGAATATATTAGACTCAGAGATATTGGGTTTTCTGGTCTTTCAGCCATAGCTCTGTCAAAAGAGTTTGCTTTTATAGTTTGCAGAAATTTCTTGTGATGTTCTCTTTGTAAATTAAGAGCGTCGTATTTTTCCTGCGTATCAATTTTAAGCCTGTCAATTTGCATAGCATCATAACTGTCCGATTTCTTTATTATTGTTCTGACAAAAACGGTACATTCTGAAGCAGCATTAATAATACAGGAGGATAAATCAACTGAAGTACTCTGTTGGTTGTTACAGGCGCTCACTCCAGTTGTGTCGAATTTTTCTGTAGCTACATGTCCAACATTTATAATCAATTACATTTCCCTATATTCAAAATTAAGCGATATTCTTATGTCACGACAACCTAACAGGGACTGACTACAAAGATCTTTAAAGAAACGTTCATTATTGTATCTATTGATGAACTCCCTTCAGATTTAGAGGTTGTGCCCATGGTCGAAAAGCTCCTCTACGCTCATATACTTAACTTATCGGGGACATGGTAGGTTAGGATGTGAAAACACAGGGACAGTTACTGTCACTGCGAAGGCAGCAATAAGGAGGCCTATCCTGTACGAACTGTGGAAAACTATATCTTGTTCACGATCACCTGCATCGTTGACGATGCGCGATCCTGGAGGTTTGACGACTGCCCGGTATGATCGGTGCCGCAGCCACGTCGTATGCAGGAACGGCCTGCGGCAAACTGGCGATCGTTCGATAGTGCGAATATTGAATGGTTGCCAGTCGCGGCGGATTCTACTGGTTAAGAATGGCTAATCAATGTGTTTAATCTGAAACCAGGCATCTGTTCAACTTTTCGTGATCGCTTTTGTTGGCATCACTATTAAGCCTTCGTCTACATGGGCATTTGGCATCGGGAGGCCACCAGTGGAAGAGGTCGAGTGATATATTGGGCAGTGAGTTTGATTGGTCGGGGGATTTATACGCAAAATGGTTCGAAATATGTCCGAATTAAAACGTAAAAAGTGATAACTAATTGAATCTATTAGAATCAAAAATAACGTATTCTAATCGTTAAAATCACTTAATTAATATGTAACATTATGAATTTAAAGAGAAAGATCAATTGTTGCCGTAAACAGGAATTGTATTCGGTCTCTTTTTATTTTTCTTATAAATAAGCTACTTACAATTAACGATCCGAAATTTTCCGAACTTCTGTATTCCGGTCTTTTTGGTTATATCACATCCAAATCCAGTTTAACATTTCTTTTACAGCAAAATCAGAGCATCACGTAAGCTTTATTATCGCGTTCATCGAGATAGAGTTTCGTGGTGTTCTCTGAGGTGTGGCCCAGGAGTTTTTGGGCGAACACCTCGCCGTGCTCGTTTTTGTACAACCGCCCGGCCAGACTTCGGATCTCGTGAAATGTCGGTGGATTATTGCTGAAGTTAACGCCGGAGGCTTTTCTTGCTTTTACAAATGTCTTTGTCAATCCATCCGGATGAATATTCCCGGTCGGGCTATTTTTCCTGATTCCTGCACTGATCATGAAATCAGTTCGGCTTACCAGTCGGCAGCGATCGATTAAGGCGGGCAACGGCATAGACATGAGTAACCTGTGCATCTTCGTTCTCACCCGGACGGTGTACCAGCTTCTCTTCCAGACCAAACTCGAAGCTGAAATCGTCACCTTCGCGGACGACGCGCGCGGAAAGACTTGCAATCTGTCCGGAACGGCGGGCAAGGTCGATCATTCCCCGGTAGCCAATAATTAACTGAACGTTTTTTTTTGCCTGACTTTTCGTTTCTGTTTCCGAACGGTAGCAGATAGGCATGACCGAGCGCGCCGCCGGGTTCCAGCCCAAGCTGGGAACACTGAACGATGGCGCTGACAAAACTCATGGTGTCACAGTCACCCAGCGCCGGAACTTTTCGGATTTCCGTTGTGGCTACCGCCGGTACGCCGTCAACTTGCAGCGCCGCGCCATCCGGCAGGGCCAACCCCGGCACAACTGATGATGGAAGAATTCAGACGGCGTAAGGCGGCGGGAAGGCTTTAACAGGGGGGGACTTATGAGCAGAAATTACACACCGGCGCAGAAAGCTGAAATACAGAAGCGCCTGACGGAACTGATACGAACACACGGTCGGATGACGTTTGGAGAGCTGCGGAAGATAACAGGGTTAACCATTTTTACAGCCCGCCACTACCTGGAAAAGGCGGAAAGTTGTGGGGATCTGTATCAGGCCGGGAGAAGCGGTATTTTTCCTTCGGAACAGGTTTTCCTGCTTTGGAAGCAGAAACGTGAAGATGCCAGGATTACCCGCTTTCTGAAAACGCCGGAAGGTGTCGTGAGTTCCTACGACCGGACCAGAAACGTTATCTGTACGGAGTGCCGGAACAGCGTGACGATGCAAAGGGGACTGGCATTTTATCCGGGACATTACCGGGAGGCGGAATCTGCATGAAAATCGAATAATATAACTTTGCAGAGGTAGTGAATATCGTAATCACCCGTTCGGCATTTGAATTCCGTGAGCACAGTCGTGTTGTGAATGTCGCCTTGTTCACAACACCAGGAATATTCCACTGTCAACTGGTTGTCTGCGGCTGGACATAATTTTATCTGATATTCAGGCTGTACCAGCGCAAAGGTTCCGTGAGTCCGACTGTCTTTTTTGCTTCCAAATATTCAGTTTTAATTATCTGAGTATGGCAAGGTGATCATCTGTATCAAACACCGGGCAACTGGTTTTACTTTACCCAACGATTACGTCCCTGTTGTTTAGCCCGATAAAGGGCCTCGTCCGCTCTGGCAATAATGCCGGTAACAGTGTCACCGGCTGTGGAAAGGGTGATGCCCATGCTGACGGTGACCGTTTCGCTAACCGCAGATGCTGCATGCGGCAGTGCGGTTTCACGCAGGTTTGTCTGAATACGTTGAGCAACCAGTGCTGCTTCATTCAGCGACGAAGAAGGCAGCACAACGACAAACTCCTCGCCCCCGTAACGTGCCACCAGGTCTGCCGGAGTACGAATCGACCTCTTCACTACACAGGCCACCTTTGCCAGACAGGCATCGCCAGCCTGGTGACCATAATGGTCGTTATAGTTTTTGAAATAGTCCACATCGAGCATGATCAGTGCAAACGGCTCCGTCTGGCGGAGAGCATCCCCAAGAAAACTTTCCATTGAACGTCGATTAGCGGTTCCGGTCAGTGCATCCTGGTGAGCCATAACGTCGAGACGCGCGATAAGCATCCGGTTTTCCTGGTAACGCAACCAGGCTTCATCAAACCAGCGCTGCAGGATAAAGCGACCATAAATGAGTATGGCGGTAAGAGTAAGCCAGACTAATAAAAACCGGATATTCACATACTGGTTAAGCCGCACACTGGCCAGTAGGGCGGTCAGCCATAACGGGACGATGAAAAGTAGCAACGCTGGCAGATGATAATAAAGCGCAGCCAGCGCGGTAAGCATAAGGATGACACTGAGAGGCCAGGCAAAAGGCAGCTGCCACCAGACAATAAAACAGTAGCTACAATAGCTCCACATCAGACTGAGAATCAGCAGCATCACCAGACAAAGAGGAGTAAATCTGGTCGGAAGGCGGTAAATGAAAAGGAGCATCAGGAACGAAAAAACAATAATACTGCCCATAATATCGTCTATTAAAGGCAGTATTCCAGTCTGTGCACTGATCGACTTGTCAAAGTCACTGATGAGTATGTGGCGAAATAAAATGATAAGCGCAAAGCTGATATTCACAAATGTGAACCACGGAATACTTACACGTAGCGCTTGCCTGACCATATCTTTATGATCCTGCCATACCCTTCCAGCACTGGAGGTACGGCGCCAGTCGTCCGAATCCTGCCCCATCCTTAATCGCCTCATATAATGAATAATTACTATCCAGTGTAGTGCGGAGATACTTCACGGTGAAAAATGGAAAAGCTATCAGGCCAGGCTGCATTTTTGGCTGATGAGATGATTTTTGCTCCACAGTGACGAACTTATAGTCACAATTCCTGTAGTAGGGAGGAGAATTATAGTGTCTCCCGGAAACTGGAAGCGAGCTTACCCCACTTACTAAAAGAGGATGTAACTGGCAGACGTAAAACACGATTTATTTGTATCCATAAATAGCGAAATGTAACGTTTTGGTTATATTTAAAAGAGAGAAAATGGTCAGCAATAACTTTAATTGTTTGAATTAACAGATAATTAATCGACCAGGCTGAGTGTTACAGAATATTTTTACATGAGGGGTACAAATGAGACTTAAGTTGATCGTTAAAAGTTTTGTGCTGGCGGGGCTACTCTCTTCCTCTGCGCTGACACCTTTATTTGCACAGGAAGCCCCAAAAGGTGCCACTGCTTCAACCAGGCAATCTAACAATGCGCTTTATAACCAACTTCCTTTCTCTGATAACACCGATTTCACGAATGCCCATAAAGGCTTTATTGCTGATTTACCTGAAGAGGTGATTAAGGGAGAGCAAGGGAATGTCATCTGGAATCCACAGCAGTACGCTTTCATAAAAGAAGGGGAAAAATCTCCTGACACTGTTAACCCTAGTCTGTGGCGTCAGTCCCAACTAATCAATATCAGTGGCTTGTTTGAAGTAACAGACGGCGTCTACCAGATTCGTAACCTTGATTTATCCAACATGACGATTATCGAAGGTAAAGAGGGGATTACGGTTGTCGATCCGCTGGTTTCTGCGGAAACAGCCAAAGCCGGTATGGATTTGTATTTCAAAAACCGTGGCAATAAGCCTGTTGTCGCCATCATTTATACTCATAGCCATGTTGACCACTATGGCGGTGTGCGTGGCGTTGTCGATGAAGCGGACGTGAAATCCGGCAAGGTGAAAGTGTATGCGCCTGCTGGCTTTATGGAGGCAGCAGTAGCCGAGAATATTATGGCCGGCAACGTGATGAGCCGCCGTGCCAGCTATATGTATGGCAACCTCCTGAAACCAGATGCCTCCGGCCAGGTTGGCGCTGGACTGGGGACGACCACCTCTGCGGGGACGGTGACACTGATTGCGCCCACTAATATCATTGATAAAGACGGCCAGAAAGAAGTGATTGATGGCCTGACTTACGACTTTATGCTGGTCCCTGGTTCGGAAGCCCCTTCGGAAATGCTGTGGTTCATCGAAGAGAAGAAACTCATCGAAGCCGCAGAGGACGTCACTCACACCCTGCATAACACTTACTCGCTACGCGGCGCAAAAATTCGTGAGCCGTTGCCGTGGTCGAAATATATCAACGAAGCTATAGTGCGTTGGGGTGACAAAGCTGAAATTATTATGGCCCAGCACCACTGGCCGACCTGGGGTAACGAGAATGTTGTTGGTCTGCTGAAAAGCCAGCGAGACCTGTATCGTTATATCAATGACCAGACTCTGCGTATGGCCAATGAAGGTCTGACTCGCGACGAAATAGCGGCCAACTTCAAACTACCGGATAGCCTGGCAAAAACCTGGGCCAACCGCGGCTATTACGGCTCCATCAGCCATGACGTAAAAGCAACGTATGTGCTGTATCTCGGTTGGTTCGATGGCAATCCGGCAACCCTTGATGAGCTGCCACCCGAAGAAGCGGCTAAGAAATTTGTTGAATACATGGGCGGTGCCGATGCGATTCTTCAGAAAGCCAAAGCAGACTTTGACCAGGGGAACTACCGTTGGGTTGCTCAGGTGGTGAGTAAGGTCGTGTTTGCCGATCCAAATAACCAGAATGCACGTAACCTTGAAGCCGATGCGCTGGAACAATTGGGGTATCAGGCTGAATCTGGTCCATGGCGTAACTTCTACCTGACCGGTGCGCAGGAGCTGCGTAACGGTGTGGTTAAAGGTCCGACGCCAAATACAGCAAGTCCGGATACCGTTCGGGCAATGCCCCCTGAAATGTTCTTCGATTTCCTGGCTGTACATATCAACGGTGAAAAAGCGGGTAATGCCCGGGCGGTGTTTAATATTGACCTTGGCAGCGACGGCGGAAAGTACAAGCTTGAGCTGGAAAATGGCGTGCTGAACCACACGGCTAATGCTGAAGCGAAAGACGCTGATGCCACGATTACTCTGAACCGTGACACGCTGAATAAAATTATCCTGAAGGAAGAAACCCTGAAGCAGGCTCAAGATAAAGGAGAAGTCAACGTTACCGGTAATGCTGCGAAACTGGATGAGATGCTGGGCTATATGGACAAGTTTGAGTTCTGGTTCAATATAGTTACACCATAAATAGATTCCCTGCGGCGTCAATGCTGCAGGGAAGTTACTTCAGACAATTCTGTACGTTTTTCATACTCGATTTTTCCTTCATTCTTTATATCTTGCTTCATTTTATGTATTTGCTGCTGAAGCACATGACCCTGATGCCAGTCAGTCCTGATTCTGTTATGCACAGCCTTTTTCATCAGATGACAGTAACTGGTTGTTGCGTGATTCAATGGTCTGCGAGTCTGGTCAACATGCTTTTAGTTAGTTAAATGTGATTCTACTAATTCGTAATGCGAAGGTTGTAAGTTTGATTCCTATTATTGCACCATTTCAACGTTACTGAAACTTCCGTGTTAGCCCATAACCATTCCAATTTCTACAAGACAGGTGCTTGCTATATATTTACCAATCAGTCATTTTAAAAGTGCGTCATAACCGGAGAACTGTCCTCGTCAGGAGGCCTGTTTTCAGAAAGGCAATATCCTGTTTCGACAGTAGCTTATATGTGACCGGGTTAGCAGCACATTCCCCTCCGCCACATTCCAGTACAGTTGAAATAAGGTTGGCAGTAATCAGTAACAGAAATACCCAACCGACAATACTGAACAGGTCCGGATTAATATTCAATGAACGAAATGCAACATTCATGCTACTGATTGCCAGAATTACCGCAACAGCAATAATAATAAGAATTGATGTAATCAGAGTCCAGGTATAAAAGTGTAATCCAAAAAATGTAGAACCATATCCTGTGTCACCGGGCATGATATGCAAACACATTTGCCGGGATGCCATAACTCCGGTCAGGATACTGCCAATAATTACCATCCCGTAATGTATACCTCGTAGACCAAAGCAGAGGTTAAATAAAAAGCCAAAACCGGCGATGATGAGGCCAGCCCGCTGTAATAAGCAAATTGGACAAGGCAGCTCATGCCTAACGAGTTGATAATAAAAGGCTACAACCAGAGCAACGCATATCCCAAGGAGTCCCACCTGATTAATCAGATGAACAAATGTTGTTGGATGATGATGCGTTTTCATACAAACTCCTTAAAATGACAAAGTCAGCGAATTGGTCATATGATGAATGAATGATAAAATAGTGACGATGAGTAAAACGGCCCACAGAATGTAGCTGACTTTATCCTTTCTGTTTATGGCCCCCATTGCCACGCTCAGTGCAAGCAAGAATGGCAGAAACATGAACATAAAAAACTCCTTTATTACATTGCTTTTTAATATAATCGCTGTGTATTACCGGGTCTGTATTCCAGCTTATCCACCCCGCATTAGCCGGAGCTCAGTAAGGCATCAGGAATTATTTGCGTTATTATAAATCGATTATTTCTGTGATGAGTTATCCCGGCATCTGCTGGTTACAGGGATATTTCTGGCGACAAGAGTAAGAAATATCCCGATAACTAATGGTATAATAAGCAGCATTGAGTGTGTTGAAATAGCATATCCATAAATATAGTCTTCCAGACTTACCGCAATCAGCGGAAAGATAAGAAATACAAGCGAAGCCTGGAAGGCATTAGCCTTTTGCTGAAGCGCAAAGTAGCACAGGATACCAAAAACTCCGGCAAAAGCCCCGAGATACAGGGTAGCTAATATTGAGTGTACTGAGAAGGTTGATACTTGTGGTCTTTCAAAAAACCATCCTGTCGCAGAAAGTATCAACCCAGCTAAAAGGCACGGGAGCGCATTAAATGTGATAACAGAGACAGTACAACTTCTTTTCTTACATTGTGTATATATTATGGCATGGATTAACACAGCAGAAATAAGCGCAGTGATACCCTGCCAGTGACTCTCTGTACTTGTATTCGTTTCTTCAAGAAGTATCCCCGTCAATGCAGTGATTGCGATAGTTAAGCCCGCGATCTGCATTAGTTTCGCTTTTTCATTTAGAAACAAAACCGATGCTATCAAAACGGCCACAGGCATATTCGCAAAGATAATGGCGGCAAGCCCAGAGTTGACATAGGTTTCACCATAAATCATTAGTGAGAAAGGAATGCAAAAATAAAAGATGCATATCACAAACTGGAATAATCGTTGTCCGGGAGGAAACAACAGTGTTTTTTTTCTTAACCATGCAATGATGATTAAAAAAGGTGCTGCAAACATAAACCTCATTCCGGTTGCAAACACTGGAGGGATAGTTTCAACGGCAATTCGCATGGCCAACCATGTAGTCCCCCAAGTCAGTGAAACTAGCATGAATAATATAGATATCGACACCTTGCGCATAAGATCCTCTCCGTAAAAAAATTAATTTAGCTTTTTAGCTAGAAAAAAGTAGCGTTTTCTTCACTGTGTTTTTTATATGTTTAGATAAAAATTTCTCTATCAGAAGACGCAGTTATGCTGAATGAGAAAAATAATAAATGACTCAGGCTGTTACCACACGATTGTCCACTGCGCCTGTAAGACCTGGCAGCAGTTGTCGATTTAATGTCTATTCTTGCTGGAAGGCATAAAACGCCTTGAAGATGAAGAGCTCATCATTAGTCGGGTCCCTTGTTGAGCCAGGACAAGTTTAACTTATCGCTTTCAACCCTTACGATGATAAATGATCTTATCCACCCATAATGGACATACGGCTAAATGAGTAAATTCTCAAGTAAGAGGCAGGATCTGTATCAACCAGTAAGAAGCCCCAGAAACAGCACCGGCTGAATTCCGTCAGGAGGCT
Organism: Salmonella sp. SAL00653; assembly: GCF_046552515.1. Taxonomy (NCBI): domain Bacteria; kingdom Pseudomonadati; phylum Pseudomonadota; class Gammaproteobacteria; order Enterobacterales; family Enterobacteriaceae; genus Salmonella; species Salmonella sp. SAL00653. The sequence continues at coordinate 500,197 of NZ_JBGDTY010000001.1, read as the reverse complement.
CTGAAACTCGCTGAATGTACGTTGCCCGCGAACGATTGTTAATCAGCGCCATAGCAAGAATAATTGTTTGTTTCACAAGGAGATAGAAAAAACTATAGCTTTGCGCCGGGGCGGAGGCAGGAGGAGATAACTCGTTGTAATAGAATGTTTTTATATGGCGACCTTAATACTGGCGCCATTTGGGATAAAATATAATCAATTAACAAAATTGTGATCCGCTTCTAAATTACTTCTCCTGGCCGTACGGCTACCTGGAAGAATTTGTTCTGAGTCAGATTCATCACCAGAGCTTGTAAAACCCATTACGTAGCCGCAGAACATAATGGGTTACCAGAGCAAAACAGTTTATAACGTAATATAGATGCCAGACACACTACGACGCGATGCCTGTAATTGCGCATTAACGCTTCCTGCTGTTACTGTTTGTCCGCCGATCGCCTCAAGTGAGGCAGTAAAATCACCGCTGTAGATTTCTACTGAACCGGATGATACCCGTGTGGTTAAATCTTTATAGCCATACCAGCCTCGGGCGTTGCCGATGCCCGTCCTGATACGATCGGGCAACAGATTAATCGGCGTACCGGCATCGTTATAGATGCGAATTCCCACTCCGGAAGCTACGCCGGGGTCGCCATAATGGGCGTCCAGTAGCCACGACAGACCGCCTGCGGATGCGGTTATCCCCAGGCGACGAGCCATCGCCACGGCGGTTGGTTGATTAACGACAAACCCCATTGCGATATTGGCGGCACTAATGGTTGGACGGGGGCTGGATACGGCGCCGGACTCACATTCCAGGCTGACGTGGAAAGGTACCTGGCTACTCCCCCCGGCGGCTAATACGCCGACGGCGACAGGGGGAATTTTCACGATCGCAGGATAATCTGTGATTTTACATAACGCGCCGCGCGCCGGTAGTGCGAAGCTGATGGACGTACTGGACCATCTTAACGCAAAAGACGGGAAGGGGACGCTGTACTTCGCCGGGGGGGATGCCGCAACCGTGGGCTATGAAGCGAGAAATGCTTTCGCCTCGGTATACCACCCGCTATGAAGACCTGCTTCAGGTTAAGTGGCAGGTTTTTCCCGATTTTCACATTCCTGATGTAATGGAACCGCAGCCACATCGTATGCAAGAACGGGCTGCGGCAAGCTGGCGATCGTTCGATAGTGCGAGTATTGAATGGTTGCCAGTTGCGGCGGATTTTACTTGTTCAGGATGACTAACCAATGTGTTTAATCTGAAACTAGCCACCTGTTCAACTTTTCGCGATCGCTTTTGTTGGCATCACTATTAAGCCTTCGTCTACATGGGTATTTGGCATCGAGAGTCCCCCAATGGAAGAGGGGAGTGATGTATTGGGCAGTGAGTTTGTTTGGTCGGGGGATTTATACGCAAAATGGCCCGAAATACGTCCGAATTTCTGTATTCGGTCTTTTTTCTTTATACCACGATAAAACCTGATTTAACATTTTTAAAACAGAAAATCAGAGCATCATGTATGCCTTTTCGTCACGTCCATCAAGGTATATTTTTGTTGTGTTCTCTGAAGTATGTTCCAGGAGTTTCTGAGCAAACCCTTCGCCGTAAGCGTCTTTATACAGTCGTCCGGATAAGCTGCGGATCTCGTGAAACGGCGGTGGGTTTTCACTGAAATTTATTCCGGTCAATTTTCGTGCCGCAACAAATTTTTTAGTCAGGCTATCAGGATGAATACTCCCGTTCGGGCTGTTTTTGCGTATGCCAGCGCTGATAAGGTATTCGCTACGGCTTACCAGGCGGCAACGCTCAATCACCGTACTGAGGCGTAAACCCATGGAAGGAAGGTTGAGCGAAAGTGGCAGAGCGATTTTCATCCCGGTCTTGATTTGCTTAACGTACAGTCGCTCATCAATAATGTGACTGAACTGAGACTGTAAGTAAAATTGTGTAATTGCCTGTTTTTGATATGTTCACTCCAGTAACGGAGACAGGCAATTATGGACGAAAAGAAACTCAAAGCCCTTGCGGTTGAACTGGCTAAAGGCCTTAAAACCGAAGCCGACCTCAATTCGTTTTCCCGTATGCTGGCGAAATTAACCGTCGAAACGGTGCTCAATGCGGAGCTGGCTGACCACCCCGGGTATGAGAAAAATGCGCCCAAAACAGGCTCAAACACCCGTAATGGCTACTCGTCCAAAACGGTGTTGTGCGATGACGGCGAGATAGAACTCAACACACCGCGTGAGCGTGAAAACACCTTCGAACCACAGCTGCTTAAGAAGCACCAGACGCGCATTACGCAGATGGACAGCCAAATTTTATCCCTCTAAAGGCATGACTACCCGCGAAATCGTCGCCACCTTCAAAGAGATGTACGACGCCAATGTGTCACCCTCGCTGATATCTAAAGTCACCGACGCCGTAAAAGAGCAGGTCACTGAGAGGCAAAACCGGCAACCGGATGCGCTGTACCCCATTGTTTATATGGACTGCATTGTCGTCAAAGTCCGTCAGAATGGCAGCGTAATCAACAAAGCCGTCTTCCTGGCACTGGGTATCAACACCGAAGGCCAGAAAGAGTTACTGGGTATGTGGCTGGCCGAAAATGAAGGCGAAAAGTTCTGGCTAAGCGTGCTGACGGAGCTGAAAACCCGGGGCGTTCAGGACATCCTGATTGCCTGTGTGGATGGTCTGAAGGGCTTCCCGGATGCGATAAACAGCGTCTTCCCGCAGCCCCATATCCAGCTGTGCAGTATCCACATGGTGCGTAACAGTCTGAAATACGTAAAGTCGCCACCAGCGGCCTCAGGCCCCGACCGAAGAGGCGACACTGATGGCGATGGATGCGTTCGCGAAAGCCCGGGACGATAAATATCCGCAAATCAGCAAAAGCTGGCGTGCGCACTGGGAAAACCTCAATACGCTCTTCAGTTATCCGCCGGATATCCGCAAGGCCATCTACACCACAAACGCAATCTAATCCCTGAACTGCGTGATCCGTGCCGCGATTAAGAAACGCAAGGTGTTCCCGACGGATGACTCAGTACGAAAAGTTATTTATCTGGCGATCAAGGATGCGTCAAAAAATGGAGTATGCCGATCCAGAACTGGCGGCTGGCGATGAGCCGTTTTATTATCGAGTTCGGTGACCGCCTGAGCGATCACCTTTAATAACTGGGCAGTTACACAGAATTACTGACAGGCTCATTCTTTTGTGTTGCGCATCTCTGTTTCTATTGTTTTAGATAGCCATGAGAGCTCTGTTGCTGAGAGTTTTAGTCGTGGGGTTCTTTCTTCTGCACCGGGTGGGCGCATTTCATAACTGCAGGACCATCTGCTGAATACTGTATAGCTCTGTATATCGCATGTTGTTGAGGTCAGTGTGCAATTCCTCGGTACTGGCTTGTCCTGTATAGGGCTGGAGATTTCTGGGCAATGTCCTTTTGGACCTGAACATATGTTTTTGATTGAAAATGGCATCGTGTTTTATCCTTTACACTGTGAAATGTTGTTTTGTGCTCTTCTGTTGTGATTGGTGATGTGACGGGATCGTCCATGCACCCTTCCTTTTATTGACGGCGTATCAGTCCATTGATGCCATGCTTGCTTAATTTGTCCAGCATCAGCAAGCCGTCGTTTTCTTTCTGCTGCAATTCAAGCAACTTAAACCGTATTTCGTTAAGTAAAGGTTTAATAACTCCGCGCTTGCGAACCACCTTTTTGATAACGTCTTTTTCGAAGTATAAACGGCAGAAGTGATTTTCATAATTCGCCTACACTCTTCACCCTGCGCTGGCAAATCTTCAACGCTGAAAGGCTGGGGAGAAGGGCGTCCAGTTGCTGAACGGAGAGCGAACCATACGCCCTGATTCCACGTGTTATCAAACTTCATACCGTGGTTATCATCCAGACAAGGCGCTTGAGGTTGCTCATGTCTTTTGGGGAAAGAGGTTCGGTGGTGGGTACTGGATATCCTGGATCGGGAAGTGGGTTCCACTGGTGCCAAATACAGGGGGCTGGTAAACCGGGTGGATACCTCAAATCCTGACAGGCCAGAGCACCAGCCTGATAAAATCGTATTACTGATTTCTAACCAGTGGCACATTAATTGTACCAGCTCAGACTCCAACTGACAGTTTGCTTTAAGCGAGTAGCGGACGTGACCTGCCCCCAGGAGTAAAAACAAACTTTCTATTGATACATTTAATTAACTTATTTATAACGTTATATTTCAAATGCAAACTTGTTCAATTGGATATGTATGGACATTCAAATCACACATCAAGTTACTGAATTTGATAAAGAAGAACTATTAGCCGGATTAAGAAGCTACAATGCTCAGTTCGTCGATTTTAGTAAAAATGGGCAGCTTGGGGTCTACTGCAGAAACGAAAGCGGCGAAATGGTAGGCGGATTAATTGCTGACAGAAAAGGTCCGTGGCTCTGCATCGACTATCTTTGGGTAAGTGAATCTGCAAGGAGCAACGGTCTGGGTAGTAAACTTATGGAGATGGCCGAAAAAGAAGGTTTGCGGAAAGGCTGTGTTCATGGACTTGTAGATACCTTTAGCTTCCAGGCTCTCCCTTTTTATGAAAAACAGGGTTATATACTTCAAATGTCGCTACCGGACTTTCCTAAAGTAGGTTCGCAAAGGCATTATTTAATTAAGCCCGGTTTATAGCTTTGCTGCATTTGAATACCCATAGCTTTATGAAAGCTGTAATCAGGTAGCTTTAAAATATATCGTATTGTTGGCCTGTACACACCATGATCAGCGTCCGCTTCTGGCACAGGGCGGACAGTCAGATTAGGTTTGGCTGTCAGCTCACATTTGAGCTAATACCCCCTGGCACGGCTAGAGGTACTCAGACAGCCGCTTGTAGGCGGTATGGTGCGGATACAAAAACATATTGCGCTGTTATATAAACTGTAAACTGGGCTGTGCGTATAATACGAATCTTTCACTCAGAGAAACCTGCTGACAGCGTTAGTACTCCATTAATTAATTTTATACTAAATCTCTGTGGTATGGCACAGGCGTTTAGAAGACAGTTCAATTGCGATCTGCTGGCTGGGATTTCGTCGCGCCACTCAAAAATGCGCAGAGTTTTTCACCCGCCGTCAATGGCTCAATGGGCGTTTTTCCGAGAGCGGTCTCAGTCATGACGATGGCAGGACCAATAAGCATGGACCATACTTCGCTCGCGTCTTGCTCAAGCGATGTGAAGGCAAGGAACAGTGTTTTATCTGAAGGAAAGCGGTGCTGAGTATTAAAAAGTTTCAGCCAGGCGCGGGACTGCCGATCGGCCTGTGCTGATCGCGTGCCGAAGCGGAGTACTCTTTTTAGTATGGCGATACCCACAATGCCTGGCCCCAGAATAAAGGGACTCCCGACGTTTATGGTGACGCCGACCCCGAGAAAAACGAGGGCGAATGACAGCACGTTATCTACTCTTCTGGTAAGAGTACTGTATAGTTTTTCCAGAGAGTACCGGTAAAGAATTTGATAACTGATTTCATCCTTGCTCATACATCTCCAGATGGTTTTTCGATTACGCTCCGGTATGTTCCCGGAATCCTGACAGATTCTGCAATTATGCCACACTTCCTGGAGGGTATTAATTAGATAGAATATAAATAGCAGGAAAATATTTTGAGCTTTTAGTCGATATCGCTTTGAATATCATTTCTCCTGCACCAGGAGATGCTGTTGTCGAGCATCGTGTCAAACGTTGCTGCGTCGGTCGGACTGCACAGGGTAACTCTCGCAGTCAGACTCTCATCATGGTCTCAAATGGATAACCCGCAGTCGTAACACGCCGAATGTCACGACTGACGCTATTATTACCCTGGCTTGTTAAAGCGGCATGACCACATTTTCTATATATAATAATTGGTTGTCTTTCGACCAGTATTGTCGAGTTTTTTGGTTTAATTCCACAATCCATTTAAAAACGCCTGCTGTTGCCAGATCGGTACAGTATTTTTCATAGGAATGCTCGCCCGAAAAGTGTTTAGCTGAAGTCAATTTTATTAATTGCGTATTTGGTGTTGAATTGACTTTAATCAGCTTTCTATTGCTTTTAATAGAAATGAAGTGGCCTGTATGAGTGATAATTTTCACATTGCCGGTAGCAACAAAATAGATGTAATAAGCGATATTATTATATTCCAGATCGATTAGAAATGCGTTGAAATTTGCATCCTTTCTGACGCGCTCGAAAAAGTGGTTAAGCATAAGCTGTAATTCCATTTGTTAACCTATTGTAAGTTATAATGTTATATGTTGTGTTAGAGTATTGTTGCTTAAAAGCAGCCATACAAAGATGTTACCTAAAAGCAATAATAATCGCCTGGTATCATATAGTTTACGTTATGATTGGAATAGTGTTGCAATTGTTACTGATTATTTCTCGTAGCACGTTTTTTTGACCACTAATAGATGCGTCAATCCATTTCATTTGTAGTTTTTCTGAACGTCATGAAAAGTCATAATATATAAAAATCAGTTAATTAATTGATGTTTAGATAAGGATTACAGTGACGGAGAGGTTTGGCGTGGGGACTTTATAGGTTTTGAAAAAGCGGCTAACTCGCTGGCAGGATAATTGGTAGCCAGCCTGCGAATGGGGGCAAAATCGTAACAACATCAGCATAAATAATAATATTCATGAATGTTTTATGTGACGCAGCAGTTGAATTGAAGTGATGTTTTACCTGTTCAGGATTGTCCCGATAAAAATGCTCCTCGATAAAAGTCGATCACCTTGCGCCGAAAAAAAACAGGCTAACTGATAGAAGAACAAAATCCATCAGGAAAATAAAATTTATAAATATCAATGAGTAAAAATGGTTGTGGAGAAGGTGGCTATTTTTTGAAAGCAAGAAATATAAACAAAGTGTAGCTATGCATAGTTATCTAAAAGGAGAACTACCGTGACTAACATAACACTATCCACCCAGCACTACAGAATCCATAGAAGTGACGTTGAACCAGTAAAAGAAAAAACAACGGAGAAGGACATTTTTGCAAAAAGTATTACTGCCGTTAGAAATAGCTTTATCAGCCTGTCGACGAGTCTGTCAGATCGTTTTAGCCTGCATCAACAAACAGACATACCGACTACCCATTTTCATCGTGGGAGCGCCTCTGAGGGTAGGGCAGTATTAACCAGTAAAACTGTTAAAGATTTTATGCTGCAAAAGCTCAATAGCCTGGATATCAAAGGTAATGCGAGTAAAGATCCGGCCTATGCTCGTCAGACATGCGAAGCCATATTATCAGCCGTGTACAGTAATAATAAAGATCACTGTTGTAAATTACTCATCAGTAAAGGGGTCAGTATTACCCCCTTTCTGAAAGAGATAGGAGAGGCTGCGCAGAATGCGGGGCTACCTGGGGAGATAAAAAATGGTGTATTTACTCCAGGTGGGGCAGGGGCGAATCCTTTTGTCGTCCCCCTCATTGCTGCAGCGAGCATTAAATATCCGCATATGTTTATAAATCATAATCAGCAGGTGTCTTTTAAAGCGTATGCTGAGAAAATCGTTATGAAAGAGGTTACACCGCTGTTTAATAAGGGGACAATGCCAACGCCACAACAATTTCAGTTAACTATAGAAAATATTGCGAATAAGCATCTTCAGAATGCCTCCTGAAGATAGCAAACACAATACCGCTATTAACCGTATGAATTAATAGCAGATTTTCTGAAACTATATATTCATTTTTATGGCGACGCTTTTAACAAAACGTCGTCATATTTATTTTAATATAAAAATCAAATGGATACGCTTAAAACTTAAAATAATTGTTATTACTCTAAATGCCGGTATAACCAGACAGCTTTTTTTGAAACGCTGCGTGTTGTTAAGTCTATGATACCCGCGCACGGATGATGTCTCGATAAGGATTAATGGTCTGTTAACTGTCAGGAGAGGTTATGCCACCTTTAAAAAAAATTGTGCTGCGCCTGTTTGTGGGGGCGATGGTCGCCACGGTAACGACACCTGCATTGGCGCTGGTTTGCCTTGAGGATCACTCCGCTAAAGAGTGTGCTATATCGTGTGCTGAGGTGATGTGGTTTATGTTTCCGATATGTTTTTAAGGAGGGAGAATATTGAACGCGAACAGGTGATAGTGAGTAGCTCGCTGCGCCAGGGGATAACGTTCCCTGGCGCAGTCAGTTATATTTTATTGCGATGATAACAAAGCATTTACTCGCTACTGATGAAATTCGCTATTTACAACAGAGCACGTTTACTAAGCAAAAAAATCTGCACACGCTATCTTTTTATATCTATCCTGGATAATGAACGACAGGAAAAACATGATGCGGCCTGAAGAGATTTATCAGCGAATAGAGGCAAAGAATTGGCGGCATGTCTGGGTGGTCGGCGATATTCACGGCTGTTTTTCAATGTTAATGAAAAGGTTACGTGAGTGTCGATTTGATCCGCAACAAGACTTGTTAGTTTCTGTGGGCGATCTCATTGATAGAGGCCCGGACAGCCTGGGTTGCCAGGCTTTACTGCGTGAGTCCTGGATGACGGCGGTTCGCGGCAATCATGAACAAATGGCGCTGGATGCGCGGGCCTCATCGCAGTCGACGCTGTGGTTGATGAATGGTGGCGACTGGTTTACCCGCCTGACGGCTGAACACGCTGCGCAAGCTGAAGCGCTTTTTATTCTTTGTCAGCGGCTGCCCTGGATACTGGAAGTTCGCTGCCGCCATAGCACGCATGTGATCGCTCATGCTGATTACCCCGCGTCAACCTATCAATGGCAAAAAAAGGTCGACTTACATCAGGTTCTCTGGAGCCGCGAACGGCTCATAAATAAGCGCGGTGGGATTAGTGGAGCCGATCATTTTTGGTTTGGCCATACGCCGTTGCGCCGGCGCATGGATTTCGCCAACGTACACTATATTGATACGGGCTCGGTATTTGGCGGGCAATTGACGTTAGCGCGGATACAATAGCGGTATCAGCGACCAGGGTTAAAAATCGCTATATTGCTGCGCAGGTCGCCAGAAGCCGTCGATAAAATCCTCTACCGGAAAACAGCCGCCATGGCGAATCCGTTGATCGTCCATCGAATAAAGACACTGCTGCTCGGTATCGTAGATGTCCACGACAATATCCTCGCATCCTCCATCCAGGTAACATACAAAAAGTACCAGCGCGAACATTACATCCTCAATGTTAACTACTTTACACGATAGTGTAGGAGAGGTTAGCGCAGGGGGAAATGAGAAAAGGAAGAATAAATAACCCGCCTGGCGACGGGTTCTTTTTGAGTCAGGCAAGACGCATGACCCAGGCATCAGATTTAGGATCGTAATGATTACGGAACAAAACGGAATGTTCCCCGTTGAGAATGGCGGGAACGCTGGTTTCGGCATCCCAGGCGTCCAGTTGCATACATAAATCCGGATCGGATTTACAGGGGATTGTTAACGTTCGCTCCCCCGGCGATTCGCCATGTAATTCGGCATCGTCGATTTCAAAAGCGCCAATGCGCACACTGGTTTTCATCATCGTGCTCTCCGTTAATACGCTAATTGTGGTACGACCAGTTTAGCCGTCCATTTTTCAGCGTAGTCAACGTACGCAAAAGCGCCAGTCAAAAAGTGCGGTTTTTTTGTGCGCCTTTTAACTATTACCAGTAAAGAGTTTGCCATCACGTACCAGTTCACGCGGGTAACTGTTCTTTATTCTGGCGCCGATACGTTTTGCCAGACCAAGTGGCTGATGCTGGAACGTCACCAGGACATCATCAGCGGCAGGGGGTGTTTGCGGATAAATATCCCGACCGCGATACCACTCCTCCGCCTCTTGCACAGAAAGTTCGAACGCGTGAGCATGAGTCGGGCAGGCAAGGGCTATCGTCGCCTCATGTTGCCAGCGATAGCCTTTATTATGACTTTCGGCCAGCTTAATGCCGAGCCGGGAAAAACGGACTTTTCCGATCAGTGATTCAATTTCTGCCGGGAACAGCCAGACCTCTTTTTCACGCTGCCAAAGATGGAGATTTTCATCCCATAACAGTCCGACGGCGTTGGCCGCCTGGGTAACGTGTAAGGCTTCGCGGCCTTTGAGGGGGGTAAAAGGAAACGCCCCCACTTTATACCCCGGCGCGGGCATGGCTGGAAGGGATGACATTTTACGCAGACGTGCGACGAAGAATCCTTCGCAGTCGTAAATTTGCGGGAAGACGTGCAGGAAGCCTTCCGGGGTGAGGGCGCGGTCAGCGTCAGGAAACAGATCACCCAGCGGCAAAAATTCAACGGCGTCGGCGTAGGTCTCTTTCAGCCAGAGGCAGACCGCTTCGTTTTCCTGGCGATTTAACGTGCAGGTGGAGTAGACCAGCGTGCCGCCGGGTCGTAAAGCATGAAAAGCGCTGTCGAGCAGTTCCCGCTGTGTCGCCGCGATATCCAGATTGCTTTCTGGCGACCAGTTTTTTAGCGCATCAGGATCTTTACGTACTACGCCTTCGCCAGAGCAGGGCGCATCCAGCAGGATAGCGTCAAACATCTCCGGTAACGCAGCGCCAAATACGCGGCCATCGAAATGCGTCAGTGCGGTATTGGCGATTCCACATCGGCTGATATTAGCGTGCAGAACTTTGACGCGGCTGGCCGAAAATTCGTTGGCCAGAATGGTGCCGCGGTTCCCCATGCGGGCAGCGATCTGCGTGGTTTTGGAGCCAGGCGCCGCTGCCATATCCATGACCCGCTGCGGATGATTATCATCGGCGAACAGGGCCGCGACCGGCAGCATCGAACTGGCCTCCTGAATGTAAAATAGGCCGCTTAAATGCTCAGCGGTACTGCCAAGCGGCAATGCCTCTTCATCATCGCGCTCGATCCAGAATCCTTCATGACACCACGGAATTGGCGTGAGCGACCAGCCGTAGGGCGCGATTAGGGCAAGGAAATCAGCCACGGAGATTTTAAGCGTATTGATGCGTATACTGCGGCGCAACGGGCGTTGGCAGGCCGAAATAAATTCATCAAAAGAGAGCGTGGAAGGCATTGCTTCACGCATTTGCGTCAGAAAAGCGTCAGGAAAATAGACAGCGTGTTGAGCCACAGGTGTATCGCCGGCAAAAAAACAGGCGCGCAGTGTAGCATAAAACGCTCCGGCGCGAGTACGCCGGAGCCGGGTGTTTAACGTGGCAGAGCGGTACCCCATTCACGCCACTCTTTCGGTTCGCTCTCTTGTAACAGGAAATGCTTACCGGCTTGCGCTTTTGGCGCCAGCGGCGTACCTGGTGGAGTAGCGAAGGCGATACCGCCACGGATGAACTGATTAAATGTCCCCGTTTTCACCACGCCGCCTGTCAGACCAAAGTCGAGACTATAGCCGGAGGCAAGCCAGAATACGGAGTTATTACGCACCAGATATTGGTAACGCTTACTGATGCGCAAGGTGATCATCACGCGATCGGAGAGCGACCCCAGGGACATTCCGGTGACGGTTCCCACTTCGATACCGCGAAACAGGACGGGGGTACCAATATTAAGCGAGCCTGCTTCTGGCGCCTCCACGACGATGCTTAACCCATCCAGATAGCGTGAGTCGGTAATCGTGGCTTCCTGCAGTTCAAAGTCGCGCCGTGCCGCGCCGCGTCCTGGCTCAACGTTAATATAGGGCTGGAGAATCGTATCCAGATGCTCGACGCCCGCCGCGGAAATTTGTGGCGTGATAACGGAAAAACGTGTCCCGGCGCGGGCAAATGTCTGTACATACTCCGGATAAAGTACGGCTTTTGCCTGCACTTCATTACGTGCGGTGATCAATTCCAGCGTCTGGATCTGGCCGATATCAATACCGAGGTAACGAATGGGCATCCCTTCCGCCAATTTTCCGGCGTCGAACGCGTGCAGCGTAATTTGTCCGCCTACCGCGCGAGCGGAGGTTTCTGAAGCATAAAGAATGCGTTTATCGCCTTTGCGCTGACTGGCGCTGGCGCCGCTCAGGTTATCAAAACTAATGGCCCCTTTCAGCGCGCGGGAGAGTGGCGAGGCCTGTACCGTTAGGCCGCTGCCGTTAAGTTGCACCTTCGCACCGCCTTCCGCCCAGAACACGCTATTGCTGGTTAACAGGTGGCGATATTCCGGCTTAATATGCAGGTCGATGTCAAAGGTATTGGCGCGTGGGCGAACGGTGATGACTTCGCCTACTTCAAATTTTCGATACAGCACGACGGAACCTGCCTGGACATCCGGCAACGTTTCGGCTGTCAGCGTCAGGGTGGTAGTCGGTAAGTCACTGAGACTATTTTCCAGCGCTTTTTCTAGGTTAGCATAGAGCGGGTAGGTGGATTTCATCTTCCCGCTCGTACCGGGTAAAATACGAATTCCGCCGTCAATCCACTCGCTGGCGCTGGCGCCGAGGAACTCTACGCCGTCAAGGCCGACTTTGACATCCACCCGGCTGTTGACCACGAATTTACTGTCGCCCTGTACCAAATCCCGGTGCTGCGGTTCAATCGCGACGATGAATGACACGCCTTTACTGGATAAGTTGCGCTCAATGACCTGGCCAATTTTTACGCCATGTAAAATTAACGGCTGGCCCGGTTCGATGCCGTAACTTTCCGGGGCCGTCAGCGTCAGGGTTAAGGCATTCGCCTCATGCAGCAGGGCTTTTTCACCCGGCACCACCACAAATTCACTGCGCGGTTCGCCGTCGCCCGGCACCAGCTCGAAGGTTTTTCCGGTTAACAACGAACTGATATTCGCGTCACTTAGCGACAGTTTGGGATTGCGTAACTCAATACGCGTATTTTCCCGCATCAGCGGAACAACGCTGGGATCGACGGTCATCTCTCCGGTGACTTTATCGCCAGGGTTGAGCGTCAGTTTAGAAAGCTCACCCACCTCCAGTCCCTGGTACATTAGCGGCGTAGATTCCGCTTTCAGACCGTCTCCGCTGGGCAGCTCAAGTTTAACGATTACCCCTCGTTGGCTGTGGGCTAAATCTTTATATAAGCCGAACGTGTCATCCTGGGCGGCGGGTTTGGAATTGTCCGGTGAGTCAAACGCAATCGCGCCATTGACCAGGGCCGCGAGGCTCTCCAGTTTCACCTTCGCGCCGCTCAGGCTTAGATCGGCGTCAATGCCGGAGACATTCCAGAAACGGCTGCCTTTTTTCACCAGATCGGTAAACCGTCGCTCAATCAGAACGTCAATCGTCACGCCCTGTTTGTTAGGGTTAATCGAATAGTCATACACCCGTCCGACAGGGATTTTACGGAAATAGACCAGTGAACCGCTATTAAGCGAACCGAGATCCGGCGCATTGAGATGAATCATCAGATCGCCGTTGCTAAGCCGGTATTTAGGCTGTGTATCCAGGGCGACGAAATGATCTCTGGGCTTGCCTTTACCTGGCATCATACCGATGTAATTCCCGCCGACCAACGCATCCAGGCCGGAAACGCCCGCCAGCGAGGCTTTGGGCGTCACCAGCCAGAATTGCGTCTCTTCGCGCAACGCATCTTCCATATCTGATTTGATACTGACGCGAACTTCAATTTTGCGCAGATCTTTGCTCAGACTGACATCTTCCACGGTGCCGACTTCTACTCCCTGATAACGCACGGGAGTACGGCCCGGTACGATACCGTCCGCCGACATAAAATCGATAGTCACGCTATTGCCGCGATCCTGGTAGCTATCCCATACCAGCCACCCCGCGATCATTAGCGCGATAAGCGGTAGCAGCCAGAAAGGTGAAATACGGCGTTTGGTTTTAATTTGCGCTTCAGTCTTCGAAGCGGGCGTTTCCTGACTCATGTGCATCCCAAAGTAAGCGGCTATCCAGCCATTCCACTGCAAGAATAGTCAAAATTACCGCTGCGCCGAAATAAAACGCAGCCGGTCCCATAGTAAAAGCCAGAATCTGATCGCGATTAATCAGAGACATGGTTAACGAGATAACGAAAAGATCAAGCATCGACCAGCGGCCTATCCATGTCACCAGACGCAGCAACAGAATTCGCGTCCGCAGTCCCTGTTGGCATTTAAAATGGATACTCAACAGTAGCGTAAACATCACGATGACTTTGGTAAACGGCACCAAAATACTGGCGATAAAAACGACGGCGGCGACGGCGATATTGCTGCTGGCAAGCGACATAATGCCCGACAGGATAGTATCTTCCTGACGCCCGCCATTAATGTAGATTACCGAGATAGGCAGCAGGTTTGCCGGCAGCAAAAAGACAATAGACGCCAGCAAGGCCGCCCAACACTTCTGTATGCTCTGTTTTCTGCGTAACCGTAGCGGAATATGACAACGCGGGCAGCGTCCTTTCGCATCCGGATAGCCGCTAAAGTGGCAGCCAAGACAGACGCGCAATCTTTCGTCCGCACGTTGAGCAGGGCGCTGCGGATAAAATCGTTCCCATAGTTGCTCCACATTCAGATGAATCATAGTCAGAATGCTAAGAACCACCAACGAAACGAACGCTAAAAGCCCGATGCCCGGCTGCAGAAAGGCATAGTCCTGCACTTTGATAGAGGCAACGCCAATACCAACCAGATAGATGTCCAGCATCACCCACTCTTTCAGTTTTTCCAGCATCAGCAGGACTGGACGCAGATTCATGCCGAGAAGGCTGCCAAACCACAGATAAGCAATTGAAAAAACCAGAATAAGCGGCGCGCCCACCACGCAAAAGAGCACCATTGCGGCGGTTAACGGATCGCCCTGCTGCGTCATTTGCCAGATGCCGTGCATCACATTGGCATCAATGCGTACGCCCAATAGGTAGATATGGAGTAACGGTTCGCTCCAGGCAAACGGCATCAATAGCAGCATGGTTACCGCCATCGCGGTCAGCCGCGTCAGCGACCAGTCGCGCCCATCGCGAATTTTGGCCTGGCAACGAGGACAATAAGCGCTTTGATGAGCGCTCATCTCCGGCAAGCTGAACAGCATGTCGCATTCAGGGCAGCGCTGGTAGTGGCTGCACGGCAGCGCTTCGCTAATTGACCTGATCGTTAGCTTTTTTGTTGGCGTGACGTGTGAGGTGTTCAGAGCCATGTATCGTGAATCAAAGTGTTAGAATAATGTAATCTTAACTCATGACAGGAATAATCTTGAGCAAGAACGCATTTAATGCTTATTTTAATAGCCTGTGTTTAGGAGTAAGACCACGAAGTGATTATATAATGAGCAAAACAGAACTATACGCGGCGTTAAACCGCGATTTTCAGTCGTTAATGGCAGGTGAAACCAGCTTTCTGGCCACGCTGGCGAATACCAGCGCGCTACTGTTCGAACGTCTTACCGAGGTGAACTGGGCGGGATTTTATCTCCTCGAAGGCGATACGCTGGTGTTGGGGCCGTTTCAGGGGCGAATCGCCTGTGTGCGGATTCCGGTTGGTCGCGGCGTGTGCGGCGCAGCGGTAGCGCAGAATAAGGTTCAACGTATTGATGATGTTCATGCGTTTGACGGCCATATTGCCTATGATGCCGCCAGCAACGCCGAAATTGTGCTGCCTGTCACGGTTGGCGAACGGATTATCGGCGTGCTGGATATAGATAGCACGGCGTTTGGCCGTTTTACCGAAGAAGATGAACACGGCCTGCGTACGCTGGTCGCACAGCTTGAAACCGTGCTTGCAACGACGGATTACAAAAAATTCTTTGCGAGCGTCGCAGGATAATCAACGGATAACGTAGCAATTACTGATGGCGTCATTATAATGACGCCTGTTCATGCCTGCTGCTTGTTGGCTACGTCCGTTGTAATCAGGAAATTTCATGGAAAATCAACCTAAGTTGAATAGCAGTAAAGAAGTTATCGCGTTTCTGGCCGAGCGTTTTCCTCACTGTTTTAGTGCGGAAGGCGAAGCTCGCCCGCTGAAAATTGGTATTTTTCAGGATCTGGTAGAGCGAGTTGGGGGCGAAATGAACCTCAGCAAAACGCAACTTCGTTCCGCTTTACGTCTTTATACTTCAAGCTGGCGTTACCTGTACGGCGTTAAGCCGGGCGCAACGCGCGTCGACCTTGATGGCAATCCGTGCGGCGAGCTGGAAGAACAGCATGTCGAACATGCGCGTAAGCAGCTTGAAGAAGCCAAAGCCCGTGTTCAGGCGCAGCGCGCAGAGCAGCAAGCGAAAAAACGCGAAGCTGCCGCGGCGGCTGGCGAAAAAGAAGACGCGCCGCGACGCGAGCGTAAACCTCGCCCGGTAGCGCGTCGTAAAGAAGGCGCTGAACGTAAACCTCGCGCTGATAAACCGACGACGAAAGCGCCGCGTGCGCCTCGCGAAGAGAAGCACACGCCGGTTTCTGATATTTCAGTATTGACCGTAGGGCAGTCCCTCAAGGTGAAAGCGGGTAATAATGCGATGGATGCCACCGTATTAGAAATCACCAAAGATGGTGTCCGTGTACAGCTGAATTCGGGTATGTCTTTGATTGTACGCGCAGAACACCTGGTGTTCTGAAACGGAGGCCAGGCCTGGCATGAACACTTTTTTTAGGCTTACCGCGTTAGCTGGCCTGCTTGCATTAGCAGGCCAGTCCTTCGCCGTGGAAGATATTACGCGTGCCGATCAAATTCCCGTACTAAAGGAAGAGACGCAACATGCGACGGTGAGCGAGCGCGTAACGTCGCGTTTTACCCGCTCCCACTATCGCCAGTTCGATCTGGATGAGGCATTTTCGGCAAAGATTTTTGATCGCTATCTGAATCTTCTCGACTATAGCCACAACGTTTTGTTGGCGAGCGATGTCGAGCAGTTTGCGAAAAAGAAAACCGTGTTGGGCGATGAGCTGCGCACGGGTAAGCTGGATGTTTTTTACGATCTTTATAACCTGGCGCAAAAGCGCCGGTTTGAACGTTACCAGTACGCGCTAAAAGTGCTGGAACGGCCAATGGATTTCACCGGAAACGATACGTTTAACCTGGACCGCAGTAAAGCGCCCTGGCCGAAAGATGAGGCTGAGCTAAATGCGCTGTGGGATGGTAAAGTGAAATTCGATGAGCTCAGTCTGAAACTCACCGGCAAGAGCGACAAAGAAATTCGCGAAACGCTGACGCGTCGCTACAAATTCGCTATTCGCCGCCTGGCGCAGACCAACAGTGAAGATGTGTTCTCGCTGGCGATGACCGCTTTTGCGCGTGAAATCGACCCGCATACGAATTATCTTTCTCCCCGCAATACCGAGCAGTTTAATACCGAAATGAGCCTGTCTCTGGAAGGTATCGGCGCGGTGCTGCAAATGGATGACGATTACACTGTCATTAACTCATTGGTCGCCGGTGGCCCGGCAGCGAAGAGCAAGTCGATTAGCGTCGGCGATCGTATCGTCGGCGTAGGGCAGGCCGGAAAACCGATGGTCGACGTCATTGGCTGGCGTCTTGACGATGTGGTGGCGCTGATCAAAGGGCCGAAAGGCAGCAAGGTCCGACTGGAAATACTGCCGGCTGGCAAAGGGACGAAAACGCGTATTATAACGCTGACGCGTGAACGGATTCGTCTTGAAGATCGCGCGGTTAAAATGTCGGTGAAAACCATCGGCAAGGAAAAAGTTGGCGTACTGGATATTCCAGGCTTCTATGTTGGCTTGACCGATGATGTCAAAGTTCAGCTTCAGAAGCTGGAAAAACAGAACGTTAACAGCATCGTTATCGATCTGCGTTCAAACGGCGGTGGGGCGCTGACGGAAGCCGTTTCGCTTTCCGGTCTGTTTATCCCTTCTGGTCCGATAGTTCAGGTGCGCGACAATAACGGCAAAGTGCGTGAGGATAGCGACACCGACGGCGTGGTCTACTACAAAGGCCCGCTGGTGGTGCTGGTCGATCGTTTCAGTGCCTCGGCATCGGAAATCTTCGCTGCCGCGATGCAGGATTATGGCCGCGCGCTGATTGTCGGTGAGCCGACCTTCGGTAAAGGTACGGTACAGCAATATCGTTCGCTAAACCGAATTTACGATCAGATGCTTCGCCCGGAATGGCCTGCGCTGGGTTCGGTGCAGTACACCATTCAGAAGTTTTACCGTGTCAACGGCGGTAGTACGCAGCGTAAAGGGGTCACGCCGGATATCATCATGCCGACTGGCAATGAAGAGACGGAAACCGGAGAAAAATTTGAAGATAACGCCTTGCCGTGGGATAGCATTGATGCGGCGAAATACGTGAAATCGGACGATTTGGCCCCGTTTGGCCCGGAATTATTGAAAGAACACAACGCGCGTATCGCCAAAGATCCTGAGTTTCAGTACATCATGAAGGATATTGCACGTTTCAATGCCATGAAGGATAAGCGCAACATCGTCTCTCTGAATTATGCGCAGCGTGAGAAAGAGAACAATGAAGAAGACGCTCTGCGCCTGGCGCGTATTAACGATCGGTTTAAACGTGAGGGTAAACCGTTGCTGAAGAAACTGGACGATCTGCCAAAGGATTACCAGGAGCCGGACCCGTACCTTGATGAAACGGTGAAGATTGCTCTGGACCTGGCGCATCTTGAAAAAGAAAAACCAGCGGAGCAGGCGGCAGCCAATAAGTAACGCTAAACAGGCACAAAAAATTGTGCCTGTTTTTTTTTAACAAGCGCAGAAGTCGTCAGGATAATGCTACAAAATGTAAAGTTGTGTTTTTCTCGTGACTTACCGCCTGGTGATGCTTGAAAATAGCCATAAGACCCATACGATGTGGGTAATCGCATAGTGCGCTTTGTTAAATTGAGGTTAAAAGAAAATTATGATGCGAATCGCGCTCTTCCTGCTGACGAACCTGGCCGTGATGGTCGTTTTCGGGCTGGTTCTGAGCCTGACAGGGATACAGTCGAGCAGCGTGCAAGGCTTGCTGATCATGGCGCTGCTGTTTGGTTTTGGCGGTTCTTTTATTTCATTGCTGATGTCCAAATGGATGGCGTTAAAATCCGTAGGAGGGGAAGTTATTGAACAGCCTCGCAATGAAAGAGAACGCTGGTTGATGAACACCGTAGCAACGCAAGCGCGCCAGGCCGGTATCGCCATGCCGCAGGTTGCTATCTACCATGCGCCGGACATTAACGCGTTTGCGACGGGCGCACGCCGTGACGCCTCATTGGTCGCTGTGAGCACCGGTTTGTTGCAAAACATGAGCCCTGACGAAGCGGAAGCCGTCATTGCGCATGAAATCAGCCATATTGCCAATGGCGATATGGTGACGATGACGTTGATTCAGGGGGTGGTTAACACCTTCGTTATCTTTATTTCGCGCATTATCGCGCAAATTGCTGCTGGTTTTCTGGGCGGCAACCGCGATGAAGGCGAAGGAAGTAACGGTAATCCGCTAATCTATTTCGCCGTTGCGACGGTGCTGGAACTGGTCTTCGGTATTCTGGCGAGCATCATCACCATGTGGTTCTCCCGTTACCGTGAGTTTCATGCCGATGCGGGATCGGCGAAGCTGGTTGGCCGTGAAAAAATGATTGCCGCGTTGCAGCGCCTGAAAACCAGCTACGAGCCGCAAGAAGCGACCAGCATGATGGCGTTTTGTATTAACGGTAAATCGAAATCGTTAAGCGAGCTGTTTATGACGCACCCACCGCTGGATAAACGCATTGAAGCGCTGCGTAGCGGTGAGTACCTGAAATAATAAGCCCACTGGCAAGTATGAAAAGCGCGTCGAATGACGCGCTTTTTTTACGCCTGAACGCGTGGTTGCGTAATACGTAAACCGCTCACAACCGCCGCGAGAGTCGCCAGGATCGCCGCTGCGAGCAGAGAAAGATGCGTACCGCTATCGCCAAACTGGTTCAACATCAGCGCTACCAGCGCGGCGCCAGTACTTTGGCCTAACAGTCGCGCCGTGCCCAGCATCCCGCTGGCGCCACCGCTGCGCTCACGCGGCGCGGAAGTGATAATGGTGTGATTATTCGGCGACTGGAACAGGCCAAACCCTGCGCCACAAAGGATCATCGGCCAGATAATATTCAGATCGGAGGGGGAGGCTGGCAACATGACCAGCGCAAACAACCCGGCTGCCATTATCACCATTCCCAGCGCCCCCAGCAAACCGGCATGAAGACGTTCTATCAGGTATCCCGCCAGCGGCGCCATTACCATCGTTGCCAGCGGCCAGGGCGTCAATAACAGGCCGGTTTCTACTTCGCTACGGCCCAGCACGGTTTGCAGATAAAAAGGTAGCGAGACCATGGCTAACATTTGCGCGCAGAACGAGCAAATTGACGTGCCGATCGAGAGTGAAAAAAGCGGAATTCGTAACAAGTCGATGGGTAACAAAGGGACGGGCAAAGAAAGCTGGCGGCGCACGAAGAAAAACCCGACCACGACCAGAACGAGCAGCTCTGCGCCAATCAACGTTAGCGACTGTCCCTGGGCAAATCCGCTCAATGCGGTAATCAGCAGGCCAAATGTGAGCGCATTCATTACCGCGCTCGGTAAGTCAAAGCGCGGCTTAGTGTCATGGGCGATGTTTGCTGGTAAAAAGCGTATGGCCAGAATTAACGCGATGATACCTAACGGGACATTAATCAGAAACAGCCATTTCCATGATGAGATGGACAAAATCGCCGCGGCGATCGTCGGACCCGCGGCGGAAGAGACTGCGACGATAAAAGAGTTAATTCCCATGCCTCGTCCCAGATGACGCTGGGGGTAGATAAGACGAATCAGCGCCGTGTTTACGCTCATTAGCGCCGCGCCGCCAAATCCCTGCGCGATGCGCGCCAGCGTCAGCATCTGCAGCGAGTCTGAAAGCGCGCAAAACAATGATGAAAGCAGAAATACCACTAAACCACATTTGTAGATCCGGCGATAACCAAACATGTCGCCTAAAAAAGACAGGGAAAGCAGTGAGACGACAATGGCGATTTGGTATGCATTGACAATCCAGATAGAGCTGGCAGGGGAGGCATGTAAATCAGTCGCAATGGTTGGCAGCGCGACATTAGCGATTGCGCCATCCAGAACCGCCATCGAAATACCGATAATAATCGTCAGGATAGCGCCGTATCTCTGCGGGAGGGGCAGGCCATCGGCCCGTGTTTTTTCCATAAGTATTTTGTAATAAGGGGAGTTATGAGCTGAATAATAATGTTAGCATTAATACTGAGTTGTTATGTCGCAGATTTGTAACGAAGTAAGCAAAGATGGATTGCGGGCGACCTGGCGTGAAATTATAATAAAAACTCGTTCTGAATTTTATAAAACGCTCGTAATGAGGTGATAAATGGCAAACGCAGATCTGGATAAGCAGCCTGATTCTGTATCTTCTGTGCTGAAAGTTTTCGGCATTCTGCAGGCGCTGGGTGAAGAGCGTGAAATAGGGATTACCGAGCTATCGCAGCGCGTCATGATGTCGAAAAGCACCGTTTATCGCTTTTTGCAAACCATGAAAACGCTGGGCTACGTGGCTCAGGAGGGGGAGTCTGAAAAATACTCTCTGACGCTAAAGCTGTTTGAGCTGGGCGCGCGAGCGTTGCAAAATGTTGATCTCATCCGCAGTGCGGACATTCAGATGCGCGAACTGTCTCGTCTGACAAAAGAAACTATCCATCTTGGCGCGCTGGATGAAGACAGCATTGTCTATATCCATAAAATTGACTCTATGTACAATCTGCGGATGTACTCACGTATTGGGCGTCGTAATCCGCTGTACAGTACGGCCATCGGTAAAGTACTTCTGGCCTGGCGCGACCGTGATGAGGTTAAGCAGATTCTCGACGGCGTAGAGTATAAGCAAAGCACTGGACGCACGATTACCAGCACTGAAGCGTTGCTGCCGCTGTTGGATGAAGTGCGTGCGCAAGGATACGGTGAAGATAACGAAGAACAGGAAGAAGGATTACGTTGTATCGGCGTACCGGTATTTGACCGTTTTGGCGTAGTCATCGCAGGGTTAAGCATTTCGTTTCCGACGCTGCGCTTTTCAGAAGAACGCCTACAGGAATATGTGGCTATGTTACACGCCGCCGCGCGTAAAATTTCTGAACAAATGGGTTACAACGATTATCCCTTCTAAGCAACGTTATTAGCATGACGTTAAAAAAAAGCAGCTGCGAAAAATGTAGCTGCTTTTTTTATAACATAGGGCGGGATGAAATCGTAAAAGTAGATAATATCTGTCGGCTTATTTAACGGTTATTAAAATATTATTTAACAGTACTTATGAACAACAGCCAATATAGGGGAATTATTGGTGATAGTTTCACTATGAAATTATTTATTGCCGCTTAGCCATTATCCACCACGGTGGCGATTTTTCTGAAAATGGGACAGTCGGAAAAGCCAATAATGCCGCTGTTGGTATGGAGATATTGCGCCGTGCTGGTGCCGCGTGCGGTCAGGTAATGGCACTGTAAACCCAGCCCCGCAGCGTTCACTTTACTTCCCACCAGGATGCCATAGCCGCTCATCAGCAGGCCTATCCACACCAGGGCAAACAATACAATTGCGCGAATGATCAAACGCATTACTACCTCTTTTCTTTTTTAGTTAGAATAAGAGTAGCGTGTACATTGATTGAAACAAGTGAATCATTCCTAAAAACATATAATGCCGCTACAGTTACTCCTGGTTTAAGTAACTCATGATAATTTAGCGACATAAGATGTAAGATCGGAGAGTGGAGTGAAAAAATTTCGATGGGTCGTTCTCGGCATCGTGGTGGTAGTATGCCTGTTGCTGTGGGCGCAGGTGTTTAATATCCTGTGCGATCAGGATGTACAATTTTTCAGCGGTATTTGCGCCATCAATAAATTTATTCCCTGGTAAACGTTTTACACCAGAGATTTCCTTCCCGTGTAGCAGTGGTAGAATGACGTCTCTACATTGAGGTGGTGAAATGAACGACGTTTTAAACTCTGGTGCGTTTTCTCTTGCATCTTTAATAGTATCAATGGTGGTTCTGGTGGTGGGGCTGGCGCTCTGGTTCTTTGTCAACCGGGCAAGTTCCCGTGCCAACGAGCAGATAGAATTGCTCGAAGCGTTGTTGGATCAACAAAAGCGGCAAAACGCGTTGTTACGCCGCCTTTGCGAAGCAAACGAACCAGAAAAAGAAGCGGAACCCGCAACAGCGGCAAGCGAACCGAAAGAGGATGAGGACATCATTCGTCTGGTTGCAGAACGATAATGCTTACCGGGGCGCAAATGGCGCCAGTGCCATACGCCCCATTTCCCCGTCGGATCTCTCCGCGTTGCCGTTTGCAACTGATACTACAGCATCAACACCTTACATAATATATGGCTTTATATGCAACATAGTTTTATATGTATAACAAATGGACATATGTCAATTTTGTGATACCGCTCATTCTCTATTAAAAGCGAAACGTTTCTCTCTCTTTATGGATTGTCATTGTTTGTTCATTATTTTAAGGCATTCTGTAAAGACGCAGAACATCACAAAAAGCGGTGTCGAAAATCGCTTTTCTTTTCTATTATTTTGATTAAAAGGTGTTTTTTATCATTGTGACAATTTATGCATAACTCAGCATAAAAAGTGATATGAAAAATACAGCTTTTAAATGTGATTTGATGCACTGGAAGAAGCGAAGTTATTGAGCTATGGTAGAAAAATGGCTTTTCAGCAGTGACGTTGTCAGGAGTCCGTCAGCGCGTGAGGATATATCTTTCGCAATTTTGTTGCATAAATGTGCTGTCAATTTGTGAAGGTTCTCGTAATTTGTGCGACGGATCGAGACACGTTTAAAAATGGCTTGCCATAATTAACGTTGTATGTGATAACAGGCTTTGGGTTAAACGAGGTACAGTTCTGTTTATGTGTGGCATTTTCAGTAAAGAAGTCCTGAGTAAACACGTTGACGTTGAATACCGCTTCTCTGCCGAACCTTATATTAGTGCCTCAAGCAGTAATGTGTCAGTTTTATCTATGTTATGCCTACGGGCAAAGAAAACACTCTAAGGAATTTTGCAAATGGCAAAGATTAAAGGTCAAGTTAAGTGGTTCAACGAATCCAAAGGTTTTGGCTTCATTACTCCGGCTGACGGCAGCAAAGATGTGTTCGTACACTTCTCCGCTATCCAGGGCAATGGTTTCAAAACTCTGGCTGAAGGCCAGAACGTTGAGTTCGAAATTCAGGACGGCCAGAAAGGTCCGGCTGCTGTTAACGTAACAGCTATCTGATCGACACCACTGATTTGATGCGTTTGTCGCGTCAGCCTCAGATATAAAGCCTCGCTAAAAGCGGGGCTTTTTAATTCAATATCCTTCAAAATGTGTCTGGATGCGCTCTCGTTAGCGATTTGTTGCAAAGGCGCGATGTTATTAGCATTGTTTTTTCTGGTTTTTCCGGCCGTTTCCCGTTAAATCAATCACCTGAAAAATGATTCGGCTGGAGATCAGGTGAAAAAGAAAAGCGACGGCGATACCCGTAATTTTACGCCCATACGTTTTGCACTACTTTGCACTGCCATTCTGCTCAGTATGGCATTGTTGTTAGGGCGGGTGGCATGGCTGCAAATTGTTACGCCGTCGAAACTGGTGAAACAAGAAGATATGCGCTCGCTTCGTGAAGTGACCACGGCCTCTCCACGCGGCATGATCACCGACAGAGAAGGGCGACCCTTAGCGGTGAGCGTTCCGGTTAATGCTGTCTGGGCCGATCCGAAGACTATCATAAGCAAAGGCGGCGTTGGCTACAATGAGCGCTGGCAGGTGCTGGCCAGCGCCTTACATCTGTCGCTCAGTACGCTTGCGGAACGGGTAAACAGTAACCCGGCAGGCCGTTTTATCTACCTTGCGCGCCAGGTTTCACCCCAGCAAGCCGAATGGATAGATAAACTGAATCTACCGGGTATTAACCTACGGGAAGAGTCGCGCCGTTTTTACCCTGCCGGACACGTAGCGGCCAATTTGATCGGCTTTACCAATATCGACGGGCAGGGAATAGAAGGTATTGAAAAGAGCTTTAACGCGCAACTGACGGGAAAACCGGGTTCCCGACTGGTGCGTAAAGATAAATTTGGTCACGTTATTGAGAACATTACGGAAGTGAATCCGGTTCCTGCTCATGAACTTCAGCTTAGCATTGATGAACGTCTGCAAACGGTCACCGAAGATGCGCTGGATAACGCCGTCATCTGGAACAAAGCGGAATCCGGCGCTGCCGTATTGATTAACATCCCAACGGGTGAAATTCTCTCGATGGCGAGCTACCCGGATTTCAACCCGAACAACCGTGAAGGCGCGCAGTTGGACGATTTTCGTAACCGCGCGATTAGCGATACTTTCGAACCCGGTTCTACTGTGAAGCCATTGGTCATTATGACTGCGTTACAGCAGGGCATCGTGCAGCCGGACAGCGTTATCGATACCCATCCTTTTACTCTCGATGGACACCGTATCCGCGACGTCGGTTACTATCCGGAACTGACATTAACCGGCATTTTGCAAAAATCCAGCGATACCGGCGTTTCTCACCTTTCTCTGGCGATGCCGGTGCAGAAATTAATGGATACTTATAAAAGCTTTGGTTTCGGCGTGCCTACCGGACTGGGTCTCACCGGAGAGAGCAGCGGGTTATTACCGAAACGCCGTTACTGGAGTGATTTAGATCGCGCTACCTTCGCTTTTGGCTATGGATTAATGGTGACGCCGCTGCAACTGGCGCATGTTTATGCCACGATTGGCAGCTTTGGTATCTACCGTCCGTTATCGATCACCAAAGTTGATCCGCCCGTGATCGGCACGCGGGTAATGCCGGAAGAACTGGTGCACGAGGTGGAACATATGATGGAGAGCGTCGCGTTGCCTGGCGGCGGCGGAACAAAAGCCGCAGTAAGAGACTACCGTATTGCGGTCAAAACCGGGACGGCGAAAAAAATTGGCGATGATGGTAAATACGTCGATAAGTATGTGGCATATACCGCAGGCGTCGCGCCGGCAAGTAACCCCAGATTTGCGCTGGTGGTGGTGATTAATAATCCGCAAAACGGGGCTTATTATGGCGGCGCGGTATCTGCGCCCGTATTCAGCCAGATCATGGGCGATGTGCTGCGGCTGGAAAATGTTGAGCCAGACGGTATGCCAGCCGATTCAGATCACCTTCTGGTGATGCATGGCAGCCACGTTGCGGTTCCAGGCTCGTAAAGGATTTTCCCGGGGCGCAATTCGCGTTACACTTGCGCCCTTTAGCGCCCAGTCCGGAGTTGTCATGTCGTTTACCTGTCCGCTTTGCCATCAGCCGCTTACGCAGATTAATAACAGCGTTATATGTCCACAGCGCCATCAGTTTGATGTGGCGAAAGAGGGCTACATCAATCTGCTGCCGGTACAGCATAAACGTTCGCGCGATCCGGGCGACAGCGCCGAAATGATGCAGGCGAGGAGAGCGTTTCTTGATGCGGGCCATTATCAGCCGCTGCGCGATGCGGTGATTAACCTGTTGCGCGAGCGGCTGGATCAGTCGGCCACGGCGATTCTGGATATCGGCTGCGGCGAGGGGTATTACACTCATGCTTTTGCCGAGGCGTTGCCGGGAGTCACCACGTTTGGACTGGACGTTGCTAAAACGGCGATCAAAGCGGCGGCGAAGCGCTATTCGCAGGTGAAGTTTTGTGTGGCGTCAAGCCATCGACTGCCCTTTGCCGATGCGTCAATGGATGCGGTGATCAGAATCTACGCCCCGTGTAAGGCGCAGGAATTGGCGCGCGTGGTGAAACCAGGTGGTTGGGTCGTTACCGCCACGCCTGGACCGCATCATCTGATGGAACTAAAAGGGCTCATTTATGATGAGGTGCGTTTACATGCGCCGTATACCGAGCAGCTCGACGGATTCACATTGCAGCAGAGTACCCGCCTTGCTTATCACATGCAGCTCACCGCCGAAGCGGCTGTAGCACTGTTGCAAATGACGCCATTTGCTTGGCGCGCCAGACCAGAAGTGTGGGAACAACTGGCTGCCAGCGCCGGACTTAGCTGCCAGACGGATTTCAACCTTCATCTCTGGCAGCGTAACCGTTAACCGTGAAAATGCGTCCAGAGGATCTGGACGCCAATTCCTATCAGTACGACCCCGCCGAGAATTTCAGCACGCTTACCCAGCATTGGGCCGATAAAGCGACCGATCATCATTCCGAGGGTGGACATGATAAGCGTGGCGCAACCGATAGCTAATGCGGTAGCGATGATGTTTACCTGCAAAAACGCCAGACCGACGCCAACCGCCATCGCATCGAGGCTGGTCGCGATAGCCGTCGTGACTAATAGCCAAAAGCTGTGGCGGCGTAACGGTGTTTCGTCTTCATCGCTACCGCCGCGGATACCTTCGATGATCATGCGTCCGCCCAGAAAGATCAGCAGAACAAAGGCTATCCAGTGGTTCCATTCCAGAACGAATTTACTCGCCAATATCCCCAGCCCCCAGCCGATTAACGGGGTCAGCGTTTCAACCGCGCCAAAGATAAGGCCGGTACGCAACGCTTCTGAGAATTTGGGTTTATGTAGGGTGGCGCCTTTGCCAATTGATGCCGCGAAAGCATCCATCGACATGCCGAAAGCGAGAAGAACAGTAGCAGTAAAGTGCATGACAACGTCCTGACCGGGGTATCCATTAAACACATCACTGCCCCCAGCAAACATGCATGTCGCCATTCTGTGACGAAATACACAGCAGTTGATGCGCCTATGGTCTCGCCTGACCAGCGGCGGCTGGTCCGTACGCGCCACGTTTTGCAACGAGTATGTTGACGCGTACATTTCCGGAGTCTGGAAATCGGCTACTCCCCAATTGACGGCGCAACATTAACATATTTTTAGAATATAAAACAACAGCGATAAAATATTATTTGCCTTCTAGTTGAAAACGATTTTCATTTAGATTTATTCATCAATAAAACGTTAAATTAAATAACAATTGGTCAATAGAAAATATAGCCTTAGCTATATTATGATTCGAAATAAAATTCGAAAAACATAGTTGAGGCTATATCTTAGATTATTGATTTTCAATAAGAAGTTTATATATTTTTTCCAGATCGTCGATATTGCGTACACGGATAAGCAAGCGTCGTTGTTCTAATTGCATCACCAGTACGCCGTCTTCCGATAAATTCATCTCTTTAATACGGTTATATTCTATCCAGACATTGGCGAAGAAAAAGCCACGTTGTTTAAAGATGATCCGTGGCGTGCGGATCCAGAATATATAAAACCCCATTAACGCCAGCGCGCTTAATAACCATGTGGTCATCTGCGCTCCGTGGCTGGTTACGTTGTTATAAATAAGGATGGCGACCAGCCCAACGAAGATAACGCTGTCTACGCGACCGCGGCGGAGCAGGGCTATAGAAAGCAGAGTGGGGCCATTGCGACGGGGCATGATGAACTGATCGTAGAGAGCGTAAGCCAATAATGCGGCAATAAAGAGAATCAGCACCAGGTCCGTGATAGTCATTTATCCTCCAGAGAAATAAAAAAACGGGGCCGTTTGGCCCCGGTAGTGTACAACAGCCTTACTGGCCCAGCAGCCCTACGGAGTAGCCGGCGATACCGATGACGAAGAAGCCCACGATAATCCACAGCGGGTTAACTTTCTTACGCAGCAGCCACATACAGGCAAAGGTCAACAGTAGCGGAACCAGACCCGGCATCAACTGGTCGAGAATGGTTTGCACGGTGGTAACGCGGGTCTGACCATCCTGACCGGTGATGGTGGAGACCACCAGCGGGATATTCACGTGCGTCCACTTGTTAACCAATGCCCCCATGACAAACAGGCCGAGGATTGACGCTCCCTCAGTCAGTTTTTGCAGGAAGCCGCCGCCCATATCTTTAACGATATCGACGCCTTTGCGGTAGCCATAAGCTACGCCATAATAGCGGGTCGCCAGACGCACCAGGTTAAACAGGATGAAAAACAGCAGCGGACCAAGCAGGCTGCCGCTCATTGCAATACCTGCGCCCAGCGCCGCGAATACTGGACGGACGGTACCCCAGAAGATAGGGTCGCCGACACCTGCCAGCGGTCCCATCAGACCGACTTTGATACCGTTGATAGCGCCATCGTCAATCTCTGCACCGTTCGCACGCTTTTCTTCCATTGCCAGGGTCACGCCCAGTACCGGCGCCGCAACGTAAGGATGAGTGTTAAAGAACTCCAGGTGACGTTTAATCGCCTGTTTACGCGCGTCATTATTCTCCGGATACAGGCGACGAATCGCCGGCACCATAGAGAAGCAGAAGCCCAGCGCTTGCATACGTTCGAAGTTCCATGACCCCTGGAACAGGTTAGAACGAAGAAATACGCCGCGAATATCGCTCGGAGTGAGTTTTTTCTCGGTGGTAGTTTTAGTCATATCAACCATTTCGCTCACCTGTTAGTCCAGTTCGTTATCGAGATCGTTATTGCCAGCAGCCGCTGCAGGCGCGCCCGCTACACGGTTGTATTTCGGGCTCAGCTGGATGTAAAGAATAGCCATCACTGCGCCGATGACACCCAGTGCGACCAGGTTGAAGTTTGTGAAAGCCGCGGTGACGAAACCGAGGTAGAAGAACGGCATCAGGTAGCCTGCGCGCATCATATTGATAACCATCGCATAACCAACCACGACGATCATGCCGCCGGCGATGTTCAGACCGCCTGTGACGACTTCAGGAATCGCATTCAGCATTCCCTGTACTTCGCTGGTGCCTACGGAGATGGCAACGATAACCGCCGGGATAGCGATACGCATTGCCTGCAGGAACAGAGAAGAAACGTGCAGCCAGGAGAGCGCCGTCAGGTTGCCGTTTTCAGCCGCCTTGTCCGCCGCGTGCTGGAATGCCACGGTGATGGTACGAACGATAATGGTCAGTACCTGGCCTGCCGCCGCCAGCGGAATCGCCAGCGCGATACCGGCGCCAATGCTTTGATGCCCGGCGATGACCAGAACGGTAGAGATGATGGACGCCAGTGCGGCATCAGGCGCAACGGCAGCACCGATGTTCATCCAGCCCAGAGCGATCATTTCCAGAGTACCGCCGATGATAATACCGGTTTTCATGTCCCCCAGAACGGCGCCGATTAAGGTACAGGCGATCAGCGGACGGTGGAACTGAAATTCATCAAGTACCGACTCCATACCCGCGATACATGCGACGATGAACACCAGCACAATCTGAAGAGTGGTAATCTCCATTGTACTTCTCCTATTGCTATCTTAAGTGTGAAAGCTAATTAAATGCCGGCGGTTATTTCGCCACTTTGGCAATTAAATCCATCATTTTCAGTTTCGGATCGGTGGAAACTTTACGCACCTCAAGCTCGATGCCGCGCTCGTTGAGCTTTTTAAAGGCTTCGATATCCTTTTCATCGACGGAAACGGCGTTGTTCACCTGCGTTTTACCTTGACGATAGGCCATACCGCCAATGTTCACGGAAGTGACTTTCACGCCGCCCTCAACGATGCGCTCGACGTCGGTAGGATTGGTAAACAGAAGCATCACGCGTTCGCCGGCGTATTTCGGGTTATTGTAGACGCGAATCATCTTCGCGACGTCAACCACATGCGCCGTAACGCCCGGCGGCGCAACTTGCGTCAGCAGCGTTTTACGAACGGTATCCGCCGCCACTTCATCGCTCACAACAATAATACGGCTGACATTGGTCTCTTTGGTCCAGCGGGTAGCGACCTGACCGTGAATGAGGCGGTCATCAATACGGGCAAGCCCGATAACCATATAATCATTCGGGCCCATCGGTTTTGCCGGTGCGGCCGCTTTTGGCGCGGCGGCGACTGGCGCTGGCGCGGCTTTTTCTACCGGTTTCGCTTTCAGCGCTTTTACGCCTTCACGACCGGTTTCTACCGCCAGTGCGACCAGCTCGTCAAAGCTCGGATCGTCGTCACGAGCCATAAACGTTTCGACCAGCATCGGGATGTTGACGCCGGCAATAACTTCATAGCGCTCTTTATCGACGACAATGCGGCTGGCAGCATTAAACGGACTGCCTCCCCATGTATCAACGAGAAATAGCACGCCTTTACTGGTATCGAGTTTAGCCAACTGAGCGTTGTACTTTTCGATCAGCGTTTCGGCATTTTCGCCTGGAACGAAATCGATCCAGCCGACGTTTTCCTGCTCGCCTAACAGCATTTCGGCTGTTTTAAGTAACTGCTCTGCAGCCCAACCATGTGTGCCTATAACAATAGCAATGGTCACTTGCTACCTCCTTTATTATTGTCAACACATCAACTTGACAGATGTATTTTTTGAATCGCCGTCCGCAAGCGAATCGATTCAGATGAGGGTTACAACGAAAAACGCATGATTTTCGTGAATTATTTTAGATATCGAAAAAAATATTTTGTGTGATGGAGATCCGTAATTTTGTTTTCGATAATGAGAAATTTCGAAGTGTAAAATATCCTGGTTACATCTCTTTGCAAAGGAAGGTAAATCTTTGCCAAAAACCAGTTGTCTCTGTTATGTTTAGCTTCCGTTTAATTAGAATGGGGTATAGGGCAGCAGCCCGTTGTATGGATCGTCACCGACGTCATTTCACTCTTTGGCCGTTTTGCGCCTGTCAATCTGGCATATCTTGCCATAGCCTTACTTTGTTTATTGCGTTACCGCCTGCATCCTTTGAGATGTTGTGGGCGCCGTTTAGTCATTCCTTAAGCAGGAGCTTGTCATGGAATTATTAATGGATCCCTCAATTTGGGTGGGTTTACTCACGCTCGTCGTCCTGGAAATTGTTCTGGGTATCGATAACCTGGTCTTTATCGCGATCCTCGCCGATAAATTGCCGCCAAAGCAGCGTGACAAAGCGCGTCTTATCGGGCTCTCGCTGGCGCTGATTATGCGTCTGGCGCTGCTGTCCATTATTTCGTGGCTGGTGACCTTAACAAAGCCGCTCTTTACCGTCTGGGATTTTACCTTCTCCGGCCGCGATTTAATTATGCTGCTGGGCGGTATATTCCTGCTGTTTAAAGCGACCACCGAGCTGCATGAACGTCTGGAAAACCGCGAGCATGACACCGGACACGGTAAAGGCTATGCGAGTTTCTGGGTGGTAGTCACGCAGATTGTCATCCTGGATGCGGTCTTCTCGCTGGACGCCGTGATTACGGCGGTAGGTATGGTAAACCATCTGCCGGTTATGATGGCGGCGGTGGGGATTGCGATGGCGGTGATGCTACTGGCGTCAAAACCGCTGACCCGTTTTGTCAACCAGCATCCGACGGTGGTGGTGCTCTGTCTGAGTTTCCTGCTGATGATCGGCTTGAGCCTGGTGGCGGAAGGGTTTGGTTTCCATATTCCGAAAGGCTACCTGTACGCGGCAATTGGTTTCTCGATCGTTATCGAGGTGTTTAACCAGATTGCGCGCCGCAACTTTATTCGTCATCAGTCCACGTTGCCGCTGCGCGCGCGTACTGCGGACGCTATCCTGCGTCTGATGGGCGGTAAACGCCAGGCGAGTACGCAACATGAAACGGATAGCCCGGCCGCGATATCGGTGTCGGAAGGCGCCTTCGCCGAAGAAGAACGCTACATGATTAACGGCGTACTGACTCTGGCGTCGCGCTCCCTGCGCGGCATTATGACGCCGCGAGGCGAAATTAGTTGGGTGGATGCGAATCTCAGCGTAGCTGAAATCCGTCAGCAGTTACTCTCTTCTCCGCATAGCCTGTTCCCGGTATGTCGGGGCGAGCTGGATGAAATTATCGGTATCGTTCGGGCGAAAGAGTTGCTGGTGGCGCTGGAAGAGGGCGCGGACGTTGCGGCTATCGCCGCGTCTTCTCCGGCGATAGTGGTGCCGGAAACGCTTGATCCTATCAATCTGTTAGGCGTTTTGCGTCGCGCGCGCGGCAGTTTCGTTATCGTCACTAACGAGTTCGGCGTGGTGCAGGGGCTGGTTACGCCGCTGGATGTGCTGGAAGCGATTGCCGGTGAGTTCCCGGATGCCGATGAAACGCCGGAAATCGTTGCCGATGCCGAGGGCTGGATAGTGAAGGGCGGCACCGATCTTCATGCGCTACAGCAGGCGCTGGAAGTTGACCATCTGGTGAACGAAGAGGGCGATATTGCGACGGTCGCGGGGTTAGTGATCGCCGCTAATGGCCATATTCCTCGTGTAGGCGATGTCATTGATGTTCCGCCACTGCGGATCACCATTGTCGAGGCCAACGACTATCGTGTCGATCTGGTTCGGATTGTTAAAGAACAGCCTGCCCACGACGAAGAGGAATAACGTCACACGCAGGAATCAAGTCTATAGATGCGGCATCGCGGACATAATCTGTCCGTTATGCCGGGTGGGCGGCGGCGCGCTGCCCGCCAGCCACTGTGGAAATTCGCTAATGGGCATCGGCTTCGCATAGAGATAGCCCTGTAACATTTGCACGCCATGCTGGCGCAAATGCTGTGCCTGCGTCTGGTTTTTGACCCCTTCCGCCACCAGCTCAATATTCAGTCTTTGCCCCAGCGCGATAATAATATCGGTCACCGTTGAATTGACCGCATCGGTACCGATGGCGGCGGTGAAGGATTTATCGATTTTTAAAATATCCGGCCGCAGTTTTTCCAGCCAGGAGAGCGAGCTGTTTCCTGTGCCAAAATCATCGATGGCTAACTTGACGCCTTTACGATGCAACTCGCGCATCAGGCGGTAATCAACGTCAAGCAACGCGTCGCGTTCCGTGAGCTCCAGCACCAGTTGCTGAACAGGTTCCGCACTAAACCAGTACTGATTAAGATCCTTGAGAAGCACGCCGTGTCGGAAATGGCTTGCCGCCACATTGATGCCGATATGAAACTGATGGTTGATGGGGAAGTAGTGCCGCTGCCGAATGGTTTCCGCAATCACATAGCGGGTCAGCGGCGCTATCAGGTTATGCTCCTCGGCGATAGGAATAAAAACATCCGGTGAGATCCAGCCCTGGCGCGGGTTATTCCAGCGTAACAGGATCTCAACGCCGGTACACTGCTGCGTGCGGGCATTAAGCAACGGCTGACAAAATAGCTCAAACTCCCGTTCGGCAAGGGCCAGATTAATCTCCCAGGAAAAGCTCATTCTGCTGGCCGTTGCCAGCCAGGCGATATAACTGATCAACAGGCTAAGCAATACGGCCAGCGGTAACTGTGTCGGGAGATGTTTGAACGCCAGTACGCCTGCCGACGGCCCGCTGACGCTGATAGTAAAAGGGAAATGCCGCGATGAAAGCTGGTAACGCTCTTCATCTTTTTTTAATTCCGGAAGAGTATCGACCACGCCCCGACCATATAACAGGTGCCGTTTGCCGACCGTCAGGCTGGCGCTGGTAATTTGCGGCTGCTGCGGCTCAAGTAGCATAGTCGCCAGCAAGTCAATATTCACAATTTCCATCACGCCATCCTGGCCATCGGCAGAGGCGGGATACCACTGAATGAGGATCGGGCTTCCCTTGAGTAACGATTGGTCTGTGGAAAGTAGCAGCAGATCGCCGACTGCGGGAAGATCGGGCTGAAGCTGGCGTATGGGAGTATTACGGGCGCCAAAAATGCTTGAGCAATAGAGAATTCCCTCTTTCACCAGCCCGATAGAACGAACGGTTTGCAGACGGGCGGCTTGCTTACGCAACGGCAGATGCGCGGTCGCGCACGGAAGCTCAAGCAAGGGGAGCAGTACGTTTCGTCCGACCTGGAGAGGATGCAAAACATTATCCAGCGCATCAACGGCATGATTCGCGAATGCAACCGTGCGATGGTGATTTAAGTTCCGCTCCGAAATAAATCGGATGCTCAGCGTAAGAATGAGCGTGACCAGTGCACAAATCGTGCAAACAATGAAACGATTACGGCGATAATGATTGATGATCCGTTGTGCTGTTTGCATGCGGGCCGCCCAATAAGCGTTGGCGACAAAAGCCAACCGCGACACAGCAAGTGTAGTGGGGAAACGTGGAGTCGACGAGGAAGAGATAAAAATTTCGCCCATCCGTAGCAGATGGGCGAAGGGAGGGGAAACGGCGTTTAATCACACTGGACTTTAATAGCCAACCCGCCGCGCGACGTTTCGCGGTATTTTGCGTTCATGTCTTTTCCGGTCTCGTACATCGTTTCGATGACTTTATCCAACGAGACGCGCGGCGCGCTGGTTCGACGCATGGCCATACGCGCAGCGTTGATCGCTTTAACCGAAGCAATGGCGTTACGTTCGATACACGGCACCTGCACCTGACCGGCAACCGGGTCGCAGGTCAGCCCCAGGTTATGCTCCATGCCGATTTCAGCGGCAACGCAAACCTGTTCCGGGCTGGCGCCCAGCAGTTCAGCAAGGCCTGCCGCCGCCATCGAACAGGCGACCCCGACTTCGCCCTGACAGCCGACTTCCGCGCCGGAAATAGACGCGTTCATCTTATACAGCGCGCCAATAGCGCCTGCCGCCAGGAAGTAGCGGGTGTAAATATCCGGGCTGACAGACTCAATAAAATGGTCGTAGTAAGCCAGTACCGCAGGCACGATGCCGCACGCGCCGTTGGTTGGCGCCGTCACGACGCGACCACCTGCGGCGTTCTCTTCGTTCACCGCCAGAGCAAACATGTTCACCCAGTCAATGACGTTCATCGGATCGCTGGAAAGCTTATCGCTGGAAACCAGCATACGACGCAGCGCAGAGGCGCGACGCGGTACGCGCAGCGGCCCCGGCAGCACGCCTTCGGTATTCATACCACGATCAATACAGGCCTGCATGGTCTGCCAGACGTGACCGAAATACTCTTCAATCTCTTTCTTGCTATGCAGCGCCAGTTCGTTTTGCATCACCATGCCGGAGAGTGAAAGGCCGGTACTGTTGCAATACTCCAGCATTTCTTTCGCCGATTTAAACGGATAAGGTACAGTAACCTCATTCGTCGCTTCCTGGCCGAAATGCTCTTCATCAACGATAAAGCCGCCGCCGATGGAATAGTACGTCTTGCTATAAATGACCGTGTCGTCATGCCAGGCGTGGATCTGCATCCCGTTTTCATGCAGCGGCAAATTGCCGTTGTGAAAACGCATTCCGTCATCTTTCGGGAAGTCGACTTCGTGACGTCCCTGGGCCAGTAACAGACGCTCGCGCGTTTCGACGTCGCGAATAAAACCGGGGATACTATCAATATCCACGGTAGCGGGTTCATTACCCGCCAGACCCATAATAATGGCGATATCGGTATGGTGACCTTTCCCCGTCAGCGACAGCGAGCCGTAGACATCGACAGCGACGCGGGTAACGTTATCCAGTAATCCTTTTTCGACCAGGTCATCGACGAACTGTTTACCGGCCTTCATCGGGCCAACAGTGTGGGAAGAGGAGGGACCAATCCCTACCTTAAACATGTCGAATAGGCTAATCACGATAATACTCCTGACAGGGCAACCGGGGCTTCCGGTTACTATGTTATAACTGCGCATAGTGTAAGAGGGAACGCTGGCATCAGCTTAACTATTCACATGAATTAAACTAATGAATAACCGCGTTTTTACTAATATTGCGACAGTAATCTCAAGTCGTGTCTTACGCGCGTAAAGTTAAGTATATACACGTTGCCCTTCAGGCTGCCTCTTTGGGGGAGGCGATTGTTACCGCCTTGAGGCAACGTGAATGGCGTTGTGTACAGTCAGGGCTTTACGCCGATTTGCAGCGCCAGCTCACGAAGAATGTTTGCGGTCATGCCCCAGACGAAATAATGCTCATACCAGGAGAGCCATACGCGGTGCGAATTGCCGCGACGGTAAACATCAAGCGGATGATATCGCCCCAGTTGCAACGCTTGCGCCAGCGGCATTTCAAACACCGCAGACACTTCATCTTCACTGGCGCGCCAGGGGAGATTTGGCGGAATAATGCCGACCACCGGGGTGACCTGAAAACCGGTCACGCTGTCTACCGGCGGTAAAACGCCAATCACTTCCACGGCTTGCGGCGGGATGGCGACTTCCTCCTGCGCTTCGCGAAGCGCTGCGGCGATAAGCGAAGCATCGGTACTGTCCACGGCCCCGCCGGGAAAGGCGACCTGTCCGGCGTGTTTGCGCAAATGAATAGCCCGCTGGGTCAACAGCAGCCCCGGCTGGGGGCGGCGAACCACAGGGATCAGTACGGCGGCCTGACGTTGATTTAACGTTTCATGAGTCATCTGCGGGCGCAAAAGCTGAAAGCGCGATAAGAAATGATCGAGCGTCAGACGGCTGGTATCCACGTATTAGTTCTCCAGTGGGTGCAGGATACGATTAACTTTATCAAAAGTTTCCTGATATTCCGCATCTTCGTTGCTATCGGCCACGATACCGCCGCCGGCTGAGCAATAGAGTTGGCCCTGCGTTGCCGTGACGGTGCGGATAGTAATACTGGTATCCATCTTGCCGCAGAAACTCAGATAACCGATGCTACCGCACCAGGCGTTGCGTCGCTGCGGCTCCAGTTCGTCGATAATTTCCATCGCCCGCACTTTAGGCGCGCCGGTAATGGAGCCGCCGGGGAAAGCCGCGCGCAGCAGATCGGTGGCATGAAGCGAGTCCGGTAAACGGGCGGTAATGGTGCTAACCAGATGGTGAACGGCAGGAAATGGTTCGACGATGAACAGTTCCGGCACTTTCACCGAACCCGGTACGGCGACCCGGCCAATATCGTTACGCATCAAATCGACGATCATCAAATTTTCAGCGCGATCTTTCATTGAGTTGGCCAGTTTCTGCGCCTGCTGACGATCCGCCTGCGGATCGTTAAGCCGTGGAAGCGTACCTTTGATCGGGTGCGTCTGGATATGACCATTCTCCAGTTGGATAAAACGCTCGGGAGAAAGGCTCAATATGGCGCCGTCATGTAAACGAAGAAAGGCGCTGAACGGGGTGCGATTGGCGCGGTTAAGGCGTTCGAAAGCCTGCCATTCATCACCCTCGTAGCTCGCCTGAAAACGCTGGGAAAGATTGACCTGATAGCAGTCCCCGCTGTGCAGCCAGGCCTGCACCTGACGAAACTTCTCGCCATACTCGCAACGCGTCATATTGGATTGCCAGGCTGAGGTAAGCCTGAAGGGCGTGCGGGTCGGCGCGCGCTGGCTGGTGAGCCAGCGATATCGGGCGTCTGCATCGTGATAGCTTATCAGCGACACTACCTGTTTATGGTGATCGACAATCAGCGCCCAGTCGTAAAGGCCAATCGCCATATCGGGTAAAGCGATATCGCGCGCGGCAGTATCGGGCAGAATTTCGAAACGCCGCCCTAAATCATAACCAAACAGACCCAGCGCGCCGCCCTGAAAGGGTAAGTCAGGGTCAGGCTGAGGATGAAAAGGCAGCGCCTCCAGTTGAGTCTGCAAAACGTGTAACGGATCGTCGAGAGTGACGGTAGTCGTGCGCGCAGTACATACCGTGGTTTCCTGCGCGCGCGTGGTCAGTGTGGTGACAGGATCGGCGACCAGAATATCAAAGCGGTTATAGGGATGAATAGCATCACCTGAATGCAGCAGCATCGCCCAGGGCAAATGGTTTACGGGCGCAAAATAGTGTTCAGCGGCGTCCGGACGCCAGGGTAAGGTGATAACAGTGGGAGATAACGTCTTCATCATTCCTGACTCGTTACAACACTACTGGCTTACCGCCGGGTAGCGTGAAATAATTAGCGCTAACAATTTAGCAGGAGTTAATCATGTTTGCAGGTTTACCTTCACTCAGTCATGAACAACAGCAAAAAGCCGTAGAACGTATCCAGGAATTGATGTCGCAAGGTATGAGTAGCGGAGAAGCGATTGCCCAGGTGGCGGGCGAACTTCGCGCCAACCATACCGGCGAACGGATAGTGGCGCGTTTTGAGGATGAAGACGAATAACCGGCTTATACCGCCGCGACAATCTTAATCTCAACTTTATATTTCGGATTCATTAACCCGGCCTGTACGGTACAGCGTACCGGCGCATGGCCTGCGACGACCCACGCATCCCACGCCTTATTCATGGCGGCAAAATCCGCTTTATCGCTCAGGAAAATAGTGGCATCCAGAATACGTGACTTACTGGAGCCCTGTTTTTCCAGCACCGCATCAATTTGCGCTAGAGTATTCGCCGTTTGCTCAAAAGCATCGGCGTCTAGGTTTTCCGGCACGCCGGTATACCACAGCGTATTATTGTAGATCACCACGTCTGACCAACGATCTTCGGCATCAATACGCACGATAGACATCACTTATTCCTCATTTGCTTTCCATTTGAATGGCTCAAGACTGCCACAATGTGGCGCCGCCGTCACCTCTGTAACTGGCGTAAGCCTTTCTACCCTGACATAATCCCCTGTGCAAATTAACAGGGGGCAGTGTGACGGACGATTTTGCAGCAGATGGCCAACTGGCCAAAGCGATAACCGGCTTTAAACCGCGCGAACCACAGCGACAAATGGCGGTTGCCGTAACACAAGCGATTGAAAATGCGCAGCCTCTGGTTGTTGAAGCCGGCACCGGAACCGGGAAGACCTATGCTTACCTCGCTCCGGCGTTGCGCGCCGGGAAAAAAGTCATTATTTCGACCGGGTCGAAAGCGTTGCAGGATCAACTCTACAGCCGCGATCTGCCGACGGTAGCAAAAGCGTTGGCGTTTACCGGTAAGACGGCCCTGTTGAAAGGACGTTCAAACTACCTCTGCCTGGAGCGGCTGGAACAACAAGCGCTGGCGGGCGGCGATTTACCGGTACAAACGTTAAGCGACGTGATATTGCTGCGCTCCTGGTCAAATCAGACGCGGGATGGCGATATCAGCACCTGCGTCAGCGTGGCGGAGGATTCCCAGGCCTGGCCGTTGGTCACCAGTACCAACGACAACTGCCTTGGCAGCGATTGCCCGCTCTACAAAGAGTGCTTTGTGGTGAAAGCGCGTAAAAAGGCGATGGACGCGGATGTGGTGATTGTAAACCACCACCTATTTCTTGCGGATATGGTGGTTAAAGAGAGCGGGTTTGGCGAACTTATCCCTCAGGCTGAAGTAATGATCTTCGATGAAGCCCACCAACTGCCTGACATCGCCAGCCAGTATTTCGGACAATCGCTCTCCAGCCGTCAGTTGCTGGATTTAGCAAAAGACATCACTATCGCCTACCGGACGGAACTGAAAGACACTCAACAGTTGCAAAAATGCGCCGATCGCCTTGCCCAGAGCGCCCAGGATTTTCGTCTGCAACTGGGGGAGCCCGGCTACCGGGGAAATTTGCGTGAACTGTTAGCCGACTCGCGTATCCAACGGGCATTTTTACTGCTGGATGATACGCTGGAGCTTTGTTACGACGTGGCGAAGCTGTCGCTGGGCCGTTCGGCGCTGCTGGATGCGGCTTTTGAACGCGCCACGCTATACCGTTCACGGCTGAAACGCTTAAAAGAGATCAATCAGCCGGGATACAGCTACTGGTATGAGTGCACCTCGCGCCATTTCACCCTGGCGCTGACGCCGCTCACCGTGGCGGACAAATTCAAAGAGGTGATGGAACAGAAACCCGGTAGCTGGATTTTTACCTCGGCCACGTTATCGGTAAATGATGATCTTCACCACTTTACCGCCCGTCTGGGAATTGAACAGGCAGAATCCATGCTGCTGCCCAGCCCATTCGACTATACGCGCCAGGCGTTACTCTGCGTACCGCGTAACCTACCGCAAACCAACCAGCCCGGCGCGGCGCGACAGTTGGCGGCTATGCTCAGGCCGATTATTGAAGCCAATAACGGGCGATGTTTTATGCTGTGCACCTCACACGCCATGATGCGCGATTTGGCGGAGCAGTTTCGCGCCACCATGACGCTGCCGGTATTGTTGCAAG
Organism: Salmonella sp. SAL00653; assembly: GCF_046552515.1. Taxonomy (NCBI): domain Bacteria; kingdom Pseudomonadati; phylum Pseudomonadota; class Gammaproteobacteria; order Enterobacterales; family Enterobacteriaceae; genus Salmonella; species Salmonella sp. SAL00653. The sequence goes on along the minus strand of NZ_JBGDTY010000001.1, from coordinate 459,484 downwards.
GGGAAACCAGTAAAGGCCAACTGTTACAGCAATTTGTTAGCGCCGGCAACGCACTGCTCGTCGCCACCAGCAGCTTCTGGGAAGGGGTGGACGTGCGCGGCGATACGTTATCGTTGGTGATTATCGACAAATTGCCGTTTACCTCCCCGGACGACCCGCTGTTAAAAGCGCGAATGGAAGACTGTCGTTTGCGCGGCGGCGATCCGTTTGATGAGGTTCAACTGCCCGACGCGGTGATTACGCTGAAGCAGGGAGTAGGGCGGCTGATTCGCGATGCGGACGATCGCGGGGTGTTAGTGATTTGTGATAACCGGCTGGTGATGCGGCCCTATGGCGCCACGTTTCTCGCTAGCCTGCCTCCTGCGCCGCGCACGCGTGATATCGCCCGTGCCGTTCGCTTTCTTGCGATTCCATCCGCCGAGTAATTTGTTACGGAGTATGGTAAGATGCGCGCTATTTTATTGATCTAAGCACGAAACCTCATGCGAATTCTGGCTATCGATACCGCCACAGAGGCCTGTTCTGTCGCCCTGTGGAACAACGGTACTATCAATGCTCACTTTGAGCTTTGTCCACGAGAACACACTCAACGTATCCTGCCCATGGTGCAGGAGATTCTGGCCGCCAGCGGCGCCTCGCTCAATGAGATAGATGCGCTGGCGTTTGGGCGCGGTCCGGGCAGCTTTACCGGCGTGCGTATCGGCATTGGTATTGCGCAAGGGCTGGCGTTAGGGGCAAATCTGCCGATGATCGGTGTTTCAACGCTTGCCACGATGGCGCAGGGTGCATGGCGTAAAACCGGCGCGACCCGCGTACTCGCCGCGATTGATGCGCGGATGGGCGAAGTGTACTGGGCGGAATACCAGCGTGATGCGCAGGGCGTCTGGCAGGGCGAAGAGACGGAAGCGGTGCTGAAACCGGAACGAGTCGGCGAGCGGTTGAAACAGCTTTCCGGCGAGTGGGCGACGGTAGGAACGGGTTGGTCCGCGTGGCCCGATCTGGCGAAGGAGTGCGGCCTGACGCTTCATGATGGGGAGGTGTCGCTCCCGGCAGCGGAAGATATGCTGCCCATCGCCAGTCAAAAGCTGGCGGCAGGAGAGACCGTTGCCGTGGAACATGCCGAGCCGGTTTATTTGCGTAACGAAGTGGCGTGGAAGAAACTTCCCGGCAAAGAATGACTCTCACTACTATTACCCCCCATACTTTATGCTGTGGGGTGGAATAGAGGTCGAGAAAAAGGAGTCGCATCATGGCGGTTCAAAAACGGTTAATAAAAGGGGCGCTGGCGTGCGCTTTTGCGCTTATGCTGAGCGGTTGCGTGACTATCCCGGATGCCATTAAAGGTTCGAGTCCGACGCCACAGCAGGATTTGGTGCGGGTGATGAATGCGCCACAGCTCTATATCGGGCAAGAGGCGCGTTTCGGCGGCAAAGTTGTGGCGGTGCAAAATCAGCAGGGAAAAACCCGGCTTGAAATCGCGACCGTACCGCTTGATAGCGGCGCGCGTCCTGTTCTGGGCGAAGCCTCGCGCGGCAGAATTTTTGCCGATGTGAACGGTTTTCTGGACCCGGTGGACTTCCGTGGCCAGTTAGTTACCGTTGTCGGCCCGATAACCGGCACGGTTGACGGTAAAATCGGCAATACGCCGTATAAATTTATGCTGATGCAGGCTACCGGCTATAAACGCTGGCATCTTGTTCAGCAGGTCGTCATGCCTCCACAGCCGATCGATCCGTGGTTTTACGGCGGACGCGCCTGGCCTTATGGCTATGGCGGTTGGGGATGGTATAACCCTGGACCCGCGGAGGTTCAGACGATAGTAACAGAGTAACTCTTTGTTTTATCAATAAAAGAAACAGCGGCTGGTCCGCTGTTTCTGCATTCATAGAGACATAATAAAAATAAATAGTGACGCGCTTCGCAACCTTTCAGTTGCGTAATTAATAAACTGGTACGCTGAGTTAATATAATGTTAACGACTTGTTTATTAACTGGGGTTGTGATGACGACGAACACTCATTTTAGAGGTGATGCATTGAAGAAGGTTTGGCTTAACCGTTATCCTGCTGATGTTCCGGCGGAGATCAACCCTGACCGTTATCAATCCCTGGTTGAACTGTTTGAACATGCGGCGACGCGCTATGCCGATCAGCCTGCGTTCGTCAATATGGGGGAGGTAATGACCTTCCGTAAATTAGAAGAACGTAGTCGGGCATTTGCGGCTTATTTACAACAAGGGCTGGGACTCAAAAAAGGCGACCGTGTGGCGCTGATGATGCCAAACCTGTTGCAGTATCCCGTCGCGCTATTTGGTATTTTACGCGCCGGCATGATTGTGGTGAACGTTAACCCGCTGTACACGCCGCGCGAACTTGAGCATCAGCTTAACGATAGCGGCGCGGCGGCAATCATTATTGTTTCTAACTTTGCCCATACGCTGGAAAAAGTGGTCGAGAAAACGTCGGTACAGCACGTTATTCTGACGCGGATGGGCGACCAGCTTTCAACCGCCAAAGGTACGGTTGTTAACTTTGTCGTGAAATACATCAAGCGTCTGGTGCCAAAATACCACTTGCCAGATGCGATCTCGTTTCGCAGCGCGCTACAGCATGGCTACCGTATGCAGTATGTCAAACCCGAGGTTATCGCTGAAGATCTGGCTTTCCTGCAATATACCGGCGGTACGACGGGCGTGGCGAAAGGCGCGATGTTGACCCACCGCAATATGCTGGCGAATCTGGAGCAGGTGAAAGCAACCTATGGGCCGCTGCTGCACCCGGGGAAAGAGCTGGTAGTGACCGCGCTGCCGCTGTATCACATTTTTGCCTTAACCATGAACTGTCTGCTTTTTATCGAGCTGGGTGGGCAAAACCTGCTGATTACCAATCCGCGTGATATCCCCGGTCTGGTCAAGGAGTTGGCGAAATATCCATTTACGGCGATGACTGGCGTTAATACGCTATTCAACGCCCTGCTCAATAATAAAGAGTTTCAACAGCTGGATTTTTCTTCGCTGCATCTGTCAGCCGGCGGCGGGATGCCGGTGCAAAACGTCGTTGCGGAACGTTGGGTAAAGCTGACCGGGCAATACCTGCTGGAAGGCTACGGGCTGACCGAGTGCGCCCCGCTGGTGAGCGTCAACCCGCATGATATTGATTATCACAGCGGCAGTATCGGCCTGCCTGTACCGTCAACAGAAGCCAAACTGGTGGATGACGATGATAACGAAGTCGCGCCGGGTGAGGCCGGAGAGCTTTGCGTGAAAGGCCCTCAGGTTATGCTGGGATACTGGCAGCGTCCTGACGCGACGGATGAAATCATTAAAGATGGCTGGCTGCATACGGGCGATATTGCGGTTATGGATGAAGACGGCTTTCTGCGGATTGTCGATCGTAAGAAAGATATGATTCTGGTTTCTGGTTTCAACGTTTATCCAAACGAAATTGAAGATGTGGTGATGCAGCATTCTGGCGTGCAGGAAGTCGCGGCGGTTGGCGTGCCTTCCGGTAGTAGCGGCGAAGCGGTGAAGCTTTTTGTGGTTAAGAAAGATCCGGCATTGACTGACGATGCGTTGATCACCTTCTGCCGTCGCCATCTGACCGGATATAAGGTGCCCAAACAGGTCGCGTTTCGCGAGGAATTACCAAAATCTAACGTTGGGAAAATTTTACGACGAGAACTGCGTGACGAAGCCCGTGGCAAAGTAGACAATAAAGCCTGAGCGTTAAGTCAGCTAACGAGAGACGCCGGTTAAGCCGGCGTTTTTTTGGCGCGAACCAAAGAGAACACGATTTGAATTACCAAATGATTGAAACGGACGATGCGCTGGCGAGCCTGTGTGAGGCTGTCCGCGCATGTCCGGCTATTGCTTTAGATACGGAATTTGTCCGTACCCGCACCTATTACCCGCAGTTAGGATTGATCCAGTTATTTGACGGGGCAAATGTCGCCCTGATCGATCCGCTCGGCATCAGCGACTGGTCGCCGTTAAAAGCGGTGCTGCGCGATACGGGAATCACCAAATTTCTGCACGCGGGTAGCGAAGATCTGGAAGTATTTCTGAATGCGTTTGGCGAACTGCCGGAACCCCTGATTGATACGCAAATTCTGGCGGCGTTTTGCGGGCGCCCGCTGTCGTGGGGGTTTGCGGCGATGGTAGAAGAGTATACGGGCGTGGCGCTGGATAAAAGCGAGTCTCGTACCGACTGGTTAGCCCGGCCTTTAAGCGAACGTCAGTGTGAATACGCGGCGGCGGATGTCTGGTATCTGTTACCGATCGCCAAAAAGCTGATGATTGAAACTGAAGCCGCAGGATGGCTGCCTGCCGCGCTTGATGAATGCCGATTGATGCAGCAGCGTCGTCAGGAGATTCAGGCACCGGAAGAAGCATGGCGGGATATCACTAATGCCTGGCAACTGCGTACCCCCCAGTTAGCCTGTCTGCAACTTTTAGCTGACTGGCGGCTGCGTAAGGCGCGTGAGCGCGATATGGCGGTGAACTTTGTTGTGCGTGAAGAAAATCTGTGGGCGGTCGCGCGTTATATGCCGGGCAGTCTCGGTGAGCTGGATAGCTTGGGGCTTTCCGGCAGCGAGATTCGTTTTCACGGCAAGACGTTGATATCGCTGGTGGCGAAAGCACAGGCGTTACCGGAAGAGGCATTGCCGGAACCCCTGTTGAATCTGATGGACATGCCGGGCTATCGCAAAGCGTTTAAGGCCATCAAAGCGCTGGTGGCGGAGGTGAGCGCGTCGCATCACGTCAGCGGCGAGCTACTGGCATCGCGTCGGCAGATTAATCAGTTGCTTAACTGGCACTGGAAATTAAAACCGCAAAATGGGCAACCGGAATTGATTTCCGGCTGGCGCGCCGAACTGATGGCGGAGAAGTTAACTCTTCTGTTGCAGGAGTATCCGCGTTAACGACGGTAATTGCCGGGAAAACGGCCAGTGAAATAAATGTCCGTATTCGGAATAATGTAAAAAAATAAAAAAGGCAGATTCTTCTGCCTTTTTTAATCCAGGAATTTTCCCATAAAAGAGCTTATTTTGACTCTTCGGCTTCCGGCAGCGTTACGTTAAGTTCAAGGATGGAGATATCACCATCTTTTTGCTCAAGCTGGACGGTAACCATTTCCGGATCGATTTGTACGTATTTACAAATGACCTCAAGAATATCTTTACGTAACTGCGGTAAATAATGCGGTTCGGCATCGCTACGGCGACGTTCCGCGACAATGATTTGCAACCGCTCTTTTGCAATATTAGCGGTACTCTTTTTCCGCGAGAGAAAAAAATCCAGTAATGCCATAATTTATCCTCCGAACAGGCGTTTGAGGAAACCTTTCTTCTCTTCTTCAATGAAGCGGAAAGGACGTTCTTCTCCCAACAGACGATCTACGGTATCTGCATAGGCTTTACCCGCATCCGCAGTGGCGTCAAGAATCACCGGTTCGCCCTGGTTCGATGCGCGCAGTACGGATTGATCTTCCGGGATCACCCCGACGAGTTTAATACGCAGAATCTCCAGTACATCTTCCATGCTGAGCATGTCGCCTTTATTTACGCGGCCTGGATTGTAGCGCGTCAACAGGAGATGTTCTTTAATCGGTTCTTCGCCATTTTCTGCGCGACGAGATTTCGATGCCAGAATACCCAGAATACGGTCCGAGTCACGGACAGAAGAGACTTCCGGGTTGGTCGTGATGATCGCTTCATCGGCAAAATAGAGCGCCATCAGCGCCCCGGTTTCGATGCCCGCCGGCGAGTCGCAAACGATGAACTCAAAGTCCATCGCTTTCAGTGAGTCCAGTACCTTAGCGACGCCTTCGCGCGTTAGCGCGTCTTTATCCCGGGTCTGCGACGCCGGAAGAATGAAGAGATTTTCAGTACGCTTATCTTTGATCAGCGCCTGATTCAGTGTCGCATCGCCCTGAATGACGTTTACAAAATCGTAAACGACACGACGTTCGCACCCCATAATCAGATCGAGGTTACGCAGTCCGATATCAAAATCAATGACGACAGTTTTCTTTCCCTTCTGGGCCAAACCTGTAGCGATGGCCGCGCTGGAGGTGGTCTTGCCAACGCCCCCTTTACCCGAAGTAACAACAATAATGCGTGCCATAAAAATTCCTTGTTAAAAAGGGATCAATTCAACGGTTGAACTGTCAAAGCGTTGTCTGCTAAACGCAGGCGCGCCGCTTTGCCATAAAATTCTGCCGGGATTTTATCACTCAGCCAGTAAACACCTGCGATAGAGACCAGTTCTGCCGTCAGATGGGTACAAAAAATTTGCGCTTCCCGATCGCCGCTCGCCCCTGCCAGCGCGCGACCTCTCATCATGCCATAGACATGGATATTGCCGTCAGCGATAAGCTCTGCGCCAGCGCTGACGTGACTTGTAACAATCAGATCACATTGTGGAGCATAAATGCGCTGACCGGAACGAACCGGAACATCAATTAATCGCGTTTTTGTGATGGGATTAGCGTTTTGCGGCGGCTCGCTGGGCGTTGCCGGCTCAACGGGCGCAGGCCGAACCGCTTTCTCTTTACCTTCAGTCAGTAAAGGAAGACCCATCCGATCGATTTCTACTTTCAGGCTGGCGTCTTTACAGCCGCTCACGCCGATAATGCGTAAGCCGGTTGAGGTCACGATCTTATGCAGTTCCGGCCAGTTTACCGGGCTTTCAAGACCGCTAACGTTAATAACGACAGGGGCGTGTTTTAAAAACGCAGGAGCCTGCGCTATTTTGTCTTCTAACGCCTGACGAATAACCTCTGGTTCCGCTTCATGCAAATGAACCACTGATAAGGTGAAGCTACTGCCTTTAAGCTCGATTGGCGTGTTTGACATCCTGGCCTTACTCAATTTGCTATTTATCATCTCCGATACGGAGTGATATTCCGAAGTCCAGAAGGCATGTTATAGTCAGTATTATATTGAGGCAAGTCACCATCCCGTTAATTCAGAGTAAAAGTATGTTTTGTGTGATCTATCGAAGTAGCAAGCGCGATCAAACCTATTTGTATGTCGAAAAAAAAGACGATTTTTCGCGGGTGCCTGAAGCATTGATGAAAGGATTCGGTCAGCCGCAGTTAGCGATGATGCTGCCGCTTGATGGACGTAAAAAATTAGTCAATGCCGAGCTCGAAAAAGTAAAACAGGCGTTAAGCGAGCAGGGCTATTATTTACAATTGCCGCCGCCGCCGGAAGATTTGCTGAAACAACATCTTTCTTCGGTGGGACAAAATACGTCGCCCGCTGACCGTTAAACGGTATTCGGCGCCGCGCCTGAATTCCATCATGATCTTAGGGGAAAATATGTATCAACATCGTAACTGGCAAGGCGCCTTGCTTGATTACCCGGTAAGTAAAGTGGTCTGCGTGGGCAGTAATTACGCAAATCACATCAAGGAGATGGGCAGCGCGACGCCGGAAGAACCCGTGCTTTTTATCAAGCCGGAAACCGCATTGTGTGATATTCGCCAGCCGCTGGCGATTCCGGCGGATATGGGCGCTGTTCATCATGAAGTTGAGCTTGCCGTGCTGATTGGCGCAACGCTCCGCCAGGCGACCGAAGATCATGTACGTAAAGCGATAGCCGGTTATGGCGTGGCGCTTGATTTAACCCTGCGCGATATTCAAGGGAAAATGAAAAAGGCCGGACAGCCCTGGGAAAAAGCCAAAGGTTTTGATAACGCATGTCCGATTTCAGGCTTCATCCCTGTCGCGGCCTTCTGCGGCGATCCGCAAAATACGGTTATCGGACTTAACGTTAATGGCGAGGTTCGCCAGCAAGGGTCGACCGCGGATATGATTCATCCTATTGTGCCCCTTATCGCCTATATGAGCCGCTATTTTACGCTCAAAGCCGGGGACGTGGTGCTAACCGGCACGCCGGCAGGCGTGGGGCCATTATTAAGCGGCGATGAGCTGGACATTCGTTTTAATGGCGAAACGTTGTCTACCCGCGTTCTGTAAAATCTGCTTGCCGCCTTCAGCGGTGGTAAAACTTGCATCTGCAGGCCAGACTGGTTATAAGGTGCAGCTTTAGTGCAATGGCGGATACTTTAATGAGCGATACACCTTTCTGGCAACGTAAAACCCTGGATGAAATGACCGATGCCGAGTGGGAGTCGCTGTGCGATGGCTGCGGTCAATGCTGCCTGCATAAGCTGATGGATGAAGATACAGATGAAATCTACTTCACCAACGTGGCGTGCAGGCAATTAAATATCAAAACGTGCCAGTGCCGTCATTATGAACGCCGTTTTGAATTTGAACCCGACTGTATCAAACTCACTCGCGAAAACTTGCCAGACTTTGAATGGTTGCCGATGACCTGCGCCTACCGTTTGTTAGCGGAAGGTAAGCCCTTGCCGACGTGGCATCCGCTGCTGACTGGATCGAAAGCCGCTATGCATGGCGAGCGAATTTCTGTCCGTCATATCGCGGTTAAAGAATCTGAAGTACGGGACTGGCAGGATCATATTTTAAATAAACCGTCGTGGGCAGAATAAGTCTTCGGCAAAACGGCTGATTGTTTACAATTCTTTAATTTACGCCGGGCGGCCCCTGAAACCAGGAATTGCGTGCAAATTCCGTCACCTGGCGTTATCACCGCCTTCTATTCCTCCCTCACGCGCCTTGTCGCTGCGCTCGCGCACGTATGGCGGCGACTCTATACTTTCAAAGCAGTATATCGCTGCCTATCCTGAGGAGTTACCCCATGAATAACCAACCGTTGCGCGTTTCAAAGGATCAGCCCAGGAAGCCTGATAAGACACCCGAAGACGAAGGAAAAAATCCAAAGAAAAACCAAAAGTAGTGCTGTAGGGTATCTTTAATAACTATGGTTCGTTGGAGGCTTTATGTCTGAACGTCCTGATTTAGTCGATCCATTACCAGAGGATGACCCGCTTCCTGGTGAAAATATTCCGGACACGCCAGAGGGAGACGATCCTCTCGACCCGGATACCCAGAATGAGGTTGAAGATCCTCGTAGATAGCGTCTTGTGCTATTAACCAACCGCCTGATGCACCGTCTGCGCCAGGCGGTTTTTTACATCTTCTAAAGCGAAACATCCTGATAATCCTCAGAAAGATAGCCTATAATTTTTTGTACGTTAAAATAGTAGCGCGTCCATGACGACACTGTCTTATTTGCGCTTAGCCGTTTGCGAGTTCAAAGGAGGAAATCAATGAACAGCGAAGAGTTGACACATAAAGCAGAAGAGGAAATCGCGGCACTCATTAGCAAAAAGGTTGCCGAACTACGGAAGAAAACCGGGCAAGAGGTTTCCGAAATAGAGTTCGCGCCGCGAGAAACGATGAAAGGGCTTGAGGGATACCACGTTAAAATTAAACTACTCTAGCGTTTAATTAGCGCCATTAATCACCTGGCTACTGGGCGGGACCCGCCCAGTGGTGACTGGTTTACCGATGTCAGGCTTTTTTCTGTTGATACATTTCCTCGCCCTGATGGTCTTCCTCTACCCAAAAATGAATGTTGAACCGCGCATCATCGCTCAGCTCTACCCGATGCCAGTATTGCGGCGGACTGGTGGCGAATTGCCCGGCATTAATCACCACTTTCACTTCTGGTTCTGTCGCGGTTTCATTCGCAAAGCCATAGTAGGTCACGGTGCCTTCCATCACGCAGAGTTGTCCGAAAACGCCTGCCGCTGTGTTGTGATGAGAGAGCAGTGCCGCCGGAACATTCTCTTTGGTGAAAAAGGGGGTAGAGCGTTTAACTTTCCAGTTTGCTGGGATGCGTAAGTGGGACATAAGACATCTCCCTGATGTGGTGATTAAAAGATGTATTTAATATACACCTTTTAATCACTGGCAAACAACGCTTCGGGCAAAAAAAACGCTCCCGAAGGAGCGTGTGTATCAACGACCGAACAGGTCGCGTTTTTTAGGCTTAAATGCCTGGGCTATGACGACGGCTATCGCCACCACAAGGTAAGCGGCAAAGATCCCCAACAGCCATTGCGGCATCTCCAGCGTTAAAAACGACCACTGGCGCTCGGCGCAATCACCGGATGCCACAAACACCTGCGGTAGCCATTTACCCAACGGTAACCAGTCTGGAAAGCGCGCCATAAAGTCACAGGTCATGAACGGCGAGGGATGCAACTGAATCATCGTATGTTCATACGCCAGTTGTAGACCCCGCCAGGCGCTGTAAATCCAGATAACCATTGCCACGTATCGCAGCGGCGTTTTCGGCGCTATTGCGCCGACCAGACCCGCGCCCATCACGCCAAACAGGGCGCAACGTTCGTAAATACATAGCACGCAAGGTTTAAGTAACATGACGTGCTGGAACCACAGCGCCACCATTTCCAGCGCCAGGGCGGTAAACGCCATCAGTAACCATGCGCCCCGACCCCGTGAGCACTGGTTTAAAAATCGCAACATAATAATTTCCCTGCAACATGCGTAGAGACCGCAGTGTAAACCAATTCAATTCGTGCGCCACTAGCGGGAAATGAAATAATGTGTAATTGGATAATTATCAGGCAAAAATCGGAGCCGGGCGGTGTATTGCCCGGCCAAACGTTACGAAAGCGTTGCTAACCATCCTGCCTGAGTCATCCATTCGGTGGCCGGCGCAAGAGTGAATTCGACGCACAGTAGCCCTATCAGGGTCAGTACGATAGTGTACGGTAACGCCATCCAGACCATACGGCCATAGGAGAGACGGATTAACGGCGCCAGCGCGGAGGTCAGCAGGAATAAGAATGCCGCCTGACCATTTGGCGTCGCTACCGATGGCAGGTTAGTACCGGTATTGATGGCCACAGCTAACAGCTCAAACTGTTTTAAGCTGATAGCGCCGTTTTCCATTGCCGCCTTCGCTTCGTTGATATAAATGGTGCCGACAAAGACGTTATCTGAGATGGAGGACAACAGGCCGTTAAAGAGATAGAACAGCGTTAGCTGCGCGTGTTCAGAGGCTTGCAAGACGAACTGAATAATCGGCGCGAAAAGATGTTGATCGATAATAACCGCCACAATGGAGAAGAAAACGGTTAACAGCGCAGTAAACGGCAGCGACTCGGTAAACGCTTTGCCGATGGCGTGTTCATCGGTGACACCCGTTAACGCGGTGGCCAGAATAATGACCGACAGACCAATCAGTCCCACCTCCGCGAGATGGAGGGCGAGGGCGGTAACCAGCCAGACGCCAATAACCGCCTGGACTATTAGTTTAATTTTATCCTGGCGGGTGCGCTTCTTACGGCTTTGATCGTCGAATTGCTGCAAGACGTCGCGGACTTTTTCGGGCAACGTTTCGCCATAGCCAAACCAGCGCATTTTCTCGACCAGCATACAGGTTAACAGTCCACATACCAGTACCGGGACGGTGACAGGCGACATCCGCAAAAAGAAGTCGCCGAAATGCCAGCCAGCCGCTTTAGCGATGATCAGGTTTTGCGGCTCCCCGACCATGGTCATGACACCGCCCAGCGCCGTCCCCACGCCTGCATGCATCATCAGGCTACGCAAGAATCCGCGGAATTGCTCCAGCACCGTTTTGTAATGCGGATCGATATGGCTGTCGTCCAGCATATCGTTCTCTTCGCCGCGCGATGAGGCCACACGATGGTAAATCCCGTAAAAACCGACGGCGACGCTGATCACCACCGCAACGACGGTAAGCGCGTCAAGGAAAGCCGACAAGAATGCGGCGGCGACGCAAAAGGCCAGCGACAGAACCATCTTCGAGCGGATACTGAGTAACAGACGGGTAAAAATAAACAGCAATAACTGCTTCATAAAGTAGATGCCTGCCACCATAAACATCAGCAGCAGCAAGACTTCCAGGTTGGCGGCAACCTCTTCACGTACATGGGCGGCGCTGGTCATACCGATGATAACGGCTTCAATGGCCAGTAACCCGCCGGGCAGCAGGGGGTAACACTTTAACGCCATCGCCAGAGTGAAGATAAACTCTGCCACCAGCAGCCAACCGGCAATAAAGGGATTAGCTAAGAAAATAAATGGGTTAACAATTAAAAAGACAAGTAGTGCCAGTTTGTACCAGTCGGGCGACTGGCCTAAAAAGTTGCGCCACATGGCGCGACCCCATGAGATCTCCATGAAATTTTTCCTTACCTAGAAAAATGAAATAGCGTTTTTATGTTTAAACACAGAGAGTAGCGAGCGCGACGAATGCAAGCAAGTCCTTAACGATATTGGCAGGCGATATCAGAAATGGTGCCTTGATCCCCTTTTTCTTCATTGCGTCCGCTATCAGGTGTTACGCCCGTCTGGTATGATGAGTACAACTATGTTTTGCTGTGTAATGGAAATCTCACTATGGTCATTAAGGCGCAGAGCCCGGCGGGTTTCGCGGAAGAGTATATTATTGAAAGTATCTGGAATAACCGCTTTCCTCCTGGCACGATCTTACCGGCAGAACGAGAACTCTCCGAACTGATCGGCGTGACGCGCACGACATTACGCGAGGTGTTACAGCGGCTGGCGCGAGATGGCTGGCTGACCATTCAGCATGGCAAACCGACAAAGGTTAATAATTTTTGGGAAACGTCAGGGCTGAATATCCTTGAAACGCTGGCCCGCCTTGATCATGAAAGCGTTCCGCAACTGATCGACAATTTGTTGTCGGTGCGTACCAATATTTCTACTATCTTTATTCGTACCGCGTTGCGTCAACACCCGGATAAGGCGCAGGAAGTGCTGGCCACTGCCCACGAAGTGGCCGACCATGCCGATGCATTCGCCGATCTGGACTATAACATCTTTCGTGGTCTGGCATTCGCCTCCGGCAATCCTATTTACGGCTTGATCCTGAACGGCATGAAAGGGTTATACACCCGCATTGGTCGCCACTATTTCGCCAATTCGGAAGCGCGCAGTCTGGCACTGGGTTTCTATCATAAATTATCGTCGTTATGCGAGCAGGGCGCGCACGACCAGGTGTATGAAACGGTGCGACGTTACGGGCATGACAGCGGCGAGATTTGGCATCGGATGCAGAAAAATCTGCCCGGCGATTTAGCGATTCAGGGACGATAATCCCGCGATGCCCGGTAAGCGCAAACACTACCGGGCAGCATCTCGATTACAGCATGTTCATGCGCGGCGGACAACGCTCCAGCAGTTCTACGCTGCCATCCTCATTTTGTTGCTCCAGCATCACATCAAAGCCCCATAACCGATGCACATGTTTCAGCACCTCTTTGCGGCCTTTATCCAGCGGTGCGCGGTTATGCGGGATATAACGCAACGTCAGCGATCTGTCGCCGCGTAAATCCACATTCCAGACCTGAATATTCGGCTCCAGGTTGCTCAGGTTATACTGTGACGACAGTTTTGATCGAATCTCCCGATAACCTTCTTCGTTATGAATGGCGGAGATCTCCAGATAATTATGCCTGTCATCATCAAGTACCGTGAAGAAACGGAAATCACGCATCACTTTTGGCGACAGGAACTGGCTGATAAAGCTTTCATCTTTAAAATCGCGCATGGCGAAGTGCAGCGTTTCCAGCCAGTCGGAACCGGCAATATCCGGAAACCAGTATTTATCTTCATCCGTGGGGGACTGACAAATACGTTTGATATCCTGGAACATGGCAAAGCCGAGCGCATAGGGGTTAATTCCGCTATACCAGGGGCTATTATAGGGCGGCTGAAATACGACATTGGTATGGCTGTGTAAAAACTCCAGCATAAAGCGTTCCGTCACTTTGCCTTCATCATACAGATGGTTCAGGATGGTGTAGTGCCAGAAGGTCGCCCAGCCCTCGTTCATGACCTGCGTCTGTTTCTGCGGATAAAAATACTGGCTGACTTTACGCACGATGCGCAGAATTTCGCGCTGCCACGGCTCGAGCAACGGGGCGTTTTTCTCCATAAAATAGAGCAGGTTTTCCTGCGGTTCAGCGGGAAAGCGGCGTGCTTCGGCGACCGTTTTTTCTTCTTCGCGTTTTGGCAGCGTGCGCCACAGCATATTCACCTGGCTTTGTAGATACTCTTCCCGGCTTTTTTGTCGCGCTTTCTCTTCCTGCAACGAGATTTTCTGCGGGCGCTTATAGCGATCGACGCCGTAATTCATCAGCGCGTGGCAGGAGTCGAGCAGTTTTTCTACTTCATCCACTCCGTAGCGTTCTTCACAGCGGGTAATGTAATTCCGGGCGAAAATCAGGTAATCGACGATAGAGCTGGCATCCGTCCAGCTCCGGAAGAGATAATTATTTTTAAAAAAGGAGTTGTGGCCGTAACAGGCGTGCGCCATGACCAGCGCTTGCATGGTGATGGTGTTCTCTTCCATCAGGTAGGCAATGCAGGGATTAGAGTTGATCACAATTTCATAAGCCAGTCCTTGTTGACCATGCTTATACAGACGTTCCGTCTCAATGAACTTTTTGCCAAACGACCAGTGTGGATAGTTGATCGGCATCCCGACGCTGGAGTAGGCGTCCATCATCTGTTCGGAAGTGATGACTTCAATTTGGTGCGGGTAAGTATCCAGTTGGTAGAGTTTCGCCACGCGGTCTATCTCTGCCAGATAGACATCCAGCAGATCAAATGTCCAGTCGGGTCCATCGCTCAAACGTGTGGTGTCCTTGTTCATGGAATCAATCGTTGCCATTCGCGCACCCTCATTGTTGGCGACGCTCTCTGTATGGAGCGCCTCCTTTCAAGCATAGAACACCATGTTAAAAAACGACTTGATCGTGAAAACTTTTCTTTGCGATTTCCTCCAATCTGAACGGCAAAAAAACGGGTATTGGCATCATTTTATGCTGTATAGCCATGCCGCGTAGCAGGAGATCCCAAACCAGTGGGATCGCTTGTCTTTAGGGTATATGTGAAGCACGTCACCATAAAAAAGTCATATGTTGAATAATATTTTCATCTGGGTTATCAAGATGTAATCAGAAGATTGTTCTTTTACTATTAACGGAGTGGCTATGCGAGTTGTCATCCTGGGGAGTGGCGTAGTTGGCGTGACCAGCGCCTGGTATTTGAGTCAGGCGGGGCATGATGTCACCGTCATCGATCGCGAATCCGGCCCGGCGCAAGAAACCAGCGCGGC
Source organism: Salmonella sp. SAL00653 (assembly GCF_046552515.1). Lineage (NCBI taxonomy): Bacteria > Pseudomonadati > Pseudomonadota > Gammaproteobacteria > Enterobacterales > Enterobacteriaceae > Salmonella > Salmonella sp. SAL00653. Next base: position 444,405 of record NZ_JBGDTY010000001.1, on the reverse strand, counting down.
GAATGCCGGACAAATTTCACCGGGATATGCGGCGCCCTGGGCGGCCCCTGGCGTACCGCTGAAGGCGATAAAATGGATGTTCCAGCGCCATGCGCCGCTGGCGGTGCGTCTGGATGGCACCCCGTTTCAACTGAAGTGGATGTGGCAAATGCTGCGTAACTGCGATACCCGGCATTATATGGAAAATAAAGGCCGCATGGTGCGTCTGGCGGAATATAGTCGCGACTGTCTGAAAACGCTACGCGCCGTGACCGGTATCGAATATGAAGGCCGCCAGGGGGGAACGCTGCAACTCTTTCGCACCGCGCAACAGTATGAGAACGCCACCCGTGATATCGCCGTGCTGGAAGATGCCGGGGTGCCGTATCAGCTCCTGGAAGCCAGCCGACTGGCGGAAGTTGAACCCGCTCTGGCTGAGGTTGCGCATAAATTAACCGGCGGACTGCGCTTACCGAATGATGAAACCGGGGACTGTCAGTTCTTTACCCAGCGTCTGGCGCGCATGGCGGAGCAGGCGGGCGTAACCTTTCGCTTTAATACTCCCGTGGAAAAATTACTGTACGAAAATGATCAGATTTACGGCGTGAAATGCGCCGATGAGATCATTAAAGCAGATGCGTATGTTATGGCGTTTGGATCGTATTCGACGGCGATGCTTAAAGGCATTGTTGATATCCCGGTGTATCCGCTGAAAGGCTATTCATTAACCATCCCAATCGTCGAGCCAGACGGCGCGCCGGTATCAACGATTCTTGATGAAACCTACAAAATCGCTATTACGCGTTTTGATAAGCGTATTCGCGTGGGGGGAATGGCAGAAATCGTGGGCTTTAATACCGACTTACTGCAACCGCGCCGCGAGACGCTGGAGATGGTTGTGCGCGATCTCTTTCCGCGCGGCGGTCATATTGAGCAGGCCACATTCTGGACCGGCCTGCGCCCCATGACGCCGGACGGCACGCCGGTAGTAGGACGTACCCGTTATAAAAATCTGTGGCTTAATACTGGACACGGCACCTTAGGCTGGACGATGGCCTGCGGTTCAGGCCAGTTGTTAAGCGATATCTTGTCGGGTCGTACGCCAGCGATACCCTACGACGATCTGAGCGTGGCGCGATACCGTTCCGATTTTACGCCCACCCGCCCGCAACGTTTGCATAGCGCGCATAACTGATAAAGGAAGTGAAATGACCCGCCCTATACAGGCCAGCCTTGATTTACAGGTAATGAAACAAAATTTGGCTATTGTGCGCCGGGCGGCCCCAGAGGCGCGCGTCTGGTCGGTAGTGAAAGCCAACGCCTACGGCCACGGTATTGAACGCGTGTGGAGCGCGCTGGGCGCCACAGATGGTTTCGCTATGCTCAACCTTGAAGAGGCGATTACCCTGCGTGAGCGCGGGTGGAAAGGGCCGATATTGATGCTGGAGGGGTTTTTCCATGCGCAAGACCTGGAGGCGTATGACACTTATCGGCTGACCACCTGCATCCACAGTAACTGGCAATTGAAAGCGCTGCAAAATGCGCGGCTTAACGCGCCGCTGGATATCTATGTCAAAGTCAACAGCGGCATGAACCGACTCGGTTTTCAGCCTGAGCGGGCGCAGACCGTCTGGCAGCAATTGCGGGCAATGCGCAATGTCGGTGAAATGACCCTGATGTCACATTTTGCTCAGGCCGATCATCCGGAAGGTATCGGGGAGGCGATGAGGCGTATTGCGCTGGCGACGGAAGGCCTGCAGTGTGCATACTCGTTATCAAATTCGGCAGCGACGCTGTGGCATCCCCAGGCGCATTATGACTGGGTCAGGCCAGGCATTATTTTGTATGGCGCGTCGCCGTCAGGACAGTGGCGGGATATTGCCGATACCGGACTAAAACCCGTGATGACGCTGAGTAGCGAAATTATTGGCGTGCAGACGTTGAGCGTGGGTGAAAGGGTAGGCTATGGCGGAAGGTATTCTGTGACTCAGGAACAACGCATTGGCATCGTCGCGGCGGGTTATGCCGATGGCTATCCACGCCATGCGCCGACCGGGACGCCTGTGCTGGTGGACGGTATCCGTACCAGAACAGTAGGCACCGTTTCAATGGATATGCTGGCGGTGGATTTGACGCCGTGTCCGCAGGCGGGAATCGGCACGCCGGTTGAATTATGGGGCAAAGAAATTAAGGTCGATGATGTCGCCTCTGCGGCAGGTACGCTGGGCTATGAGCTACTGTGCGCCGTAGCGCCGCGCGTGCCGTTTGTGACAACGTAACCTGACTCAGGCTAAGGCGTCGACCGGTCCACCTGGGGGCGGGTCGACGTTGTCCGGCGACCTTATTCTGCTTCATCTTCGGCGACGCGTACCCCAATCTTGTGTACCACGTTATCTTCTTTTTCAGCTACCGTCCAAATCATGCCGCCAAACTCCACCTGATCGCCGACGACCGGCGCAGCGCCCAGCAGTTGCTGTATGATTTCACCCAGGGTTTGTTGTTTATCCCGGTATTCCGTTCCTTCTTCCAGCCCGTAGATAAGCGCCACGTCGGCGAATTTCGCATTCGCTTCGAGGATAAAATCGCCAAAGAAACGCTGATCTAACGAAACCGGCGGCGACTGGCTAAACAATTTGCCCAGCGCTGGCAGATCGCGCTCCCGGCCAATCACGCAGAGTACGTCGCCTTCCTGCAGGCGAGTGCTACCCGTGGGGTGAAACAGTTCATTATTGCGAAATAGCGCGGCAATGCGGGTTTCGTTCGGCATATGCAGGTCGCGCAACGCCGCGCCGACGCACCATTTGTCGGCGCTCAACTGATAAATGAATTGCTCCCACGGATTATCAGGATGGATGTCAAGCCCCACGCGCGATACTGGCCAGCCAACCGGAGGCACGACCACTTTGGCTCTCTTCGCCGCCCATGACAGCGATGTTCCCTGCAGGAGCAGCGACACCAGTACCACAAAGAAAGCGACATTAAAGAACAGGCGAGCGTTTTCAAGCCCGGCCATCATCGGGAAAACGGCGAGAATAATCGGCACCGCACCGCGCAGTCCGACCCAACTGATGAAAATGCGCTCCCGAAGATTGAAGCCGCGAAATGGCAGCAGGCCGGTAAACACCGACAGCGGGCGGGCGAAGAAAATCATCCAGATAGAGAGAATAAGCGCAGGGACGGCAATCGGCCACAGATCGGAAGGCGTCACCAGCAGCCCCAGAACCAGGAACATCGCGATCTGCGCCAGCCAGGCTAGTCCGTCAAAGTTTTGCAGGATGCCGTAACGGTTGCGAATCGGGCGGTTTCCTAACAGGAATCCGCACAGATAGACCGCGAGAATGCCGCTGCCTTCAAGCGCGGTCGTCAAGGCAAAAATCAGAATACCGCCGCTGAGCGCCAACATCGGATACAGGCCGCTGGGCAGAGAAATACGGTTGATCATCTGCTGTAGCAGGTAACCGCCGCCCAGGCCAAAAACAATACCGAGACCGAATTGCTGGATAATATGGACGGCAAACATCCAGTCCAGACCGGTTTCGTGTTTCTGGATCATCTCAATTAATGTAATGGTCAGAAAAACGGCCATCGGGTCGTTACTTCCCGATTCGATCTCCAGCGTGGAGCCTACACGTTCGTTTAGCCCTTTGCCGCCAAGCAGAGAAAAGACCGCTGCGGCGTCAGTGGAACCGACTATCGCGCCAATGAGCAGACCTTCGATAAGATCCAGATGAAACAGCCAGGCGGCCATCATACCTGTTAACCCCGACGTGATCAGTACGCCGAGCGTCGCCAGCGACAGCGCGGGGCCCAGCGCTACCCGGAAAGAGCTGGCTTGGGTGCGCATGCCGCCATCGAGTAAAATAATCGCCAGCGCCAGGTTACTGACCATATAAGCGAAAGGATAATTATCGAAAGGAATACCGCCAATGCCATCCACACCCGCTAACATCCCAATGGCGAGAAAAATGACCAGAATCGGGATACCCAGTCGCGATGAGAATGAACTTAACAGGATACTGCTGGTTACAAGGATGGAACCTAAAATAAATAGACTAATAATTGTTGCAGCATCCAACGTTTTATATCTCCTGACTCACACGACTTCGTATTATTTAACATTAACATAATAACGGCCAGGGCAGCGTTTTACTTAGCCTGTCGGGGACTTTTTTTACAATTACAGCGTAGGATGACCAGATAAAGTGAGTTGAGTCTCCTGGCGCGTATTTTTAAGCGTTGCGTTTGCCCCGATAGGGAGCGTTACCGTACGCTGTTCATGCCCGAAGTCGAGACCGGTAATCAGCGGAACGGACAGACGGGAACGTAAAAACGCGTAGACGCTCTCCAGAGAATAGCCGGCGTCATACTCGTTGGGCGCCGCGCCGCTAAAGCTGCCGAGAACGATGGCGCTCTGGCGGTTTAAAATTCCGGCATACTCCAGTTGCAAAAGCATACGCTCCACCCGGAAAGGATGCTCATTGACATCTTCCAGCACTAAAATTCCTTTATCGATAGTCGGCATCCAGGGCGTACCGATAAGGGAAATCAACATCGCCAGATTTCCGCCCCATAAGGTGCCTTGTACGTCGCACTGAGGGCCGTCGCCTTGCCACTCTACGGTAAATTGCGCCTTGCGTAGCGCCAGCCAGAAATGTTGCTCGGTGAACGTATTCAGCGTTTCGGCGCCAAAATTTGCCGCCAGCATAGGACCGCTAAAGGTGATGACATTGGCCTGCGCCAGGAGTCCAGCCTGAATCGCCGTAAAATCGCTATGACCGCAAATCAGTAAGGGATCGCACTGTTGCCGGGAGGCGAGCGCCTGCCAGTCGATACGATCCAGCAAGCGGCTGGCGCCATAGCCGCCGCGAACCGGCATGACGATCGTATCCGGCGAAGTTAGCGAGGCCAGCGAATTAACATCGGCCAGCCGTTCCGCGTCCGTACCGGCAAAACGCTGATAGCGGCGACGAATCACCTCGTCATTCTCCACGTGATGGCCCGCGTCAGTCAGGCGCTGAACGCCGCGTAACGCGGCCTGTTGGTTAATACAGTAGCCCGAGGGGGCGATTAAATGAAACAGAGACATGGTAATTCCTTGCTGACAATAGAATGCAAATGTATATCATGCCGCATATATTAGGCGATGTCCCTCGTTGTGCGACGTTTCTGGATGCGCACCAGGGAGGCAATCTAAGTGCCTGGCCGGGGCGGTTATAACCTCTTCGGCAGATAAGTTACGGCTATAAGGATAGATGACGTGAAATTAAGATGGTTTGCTTTTTTGGTAGTAATACTGGCTGGCTGTAGCTCAAAACAGGATTACAGGAATCCGCCGTGGAATGCCGAAGTGCCTGTAAAGCGTGCGATGCAGTGGATGCCCATCAGTGAAAAAGCCGGGGCGGCATGGGGGGTTGATCCGCATTTAATCACCGCGATTATCGCCATTGAATCCGGCGGCAACCCTAACGCGGTCAGTAAATCCAATGCGATTGGCCTGATGCAGTTAAAGGCGTCGACCTCCGGGCGCGACGTTTACCGTCGTATGGGCTGGCGTGGCGAACCGACCACCAGCGAGCTGAAAAACCCTGAGCGTAACATCTCAATGGGCGCGGCGTATCTGAGCATTCTGGAAAATGGGCCGCTGGCCGGCATCAAAGATCCGCAGGTGATGCAATATGCGCTGGTCGTCTCTTATGCTAACGGCGCAGGCGCGTTATTGCGTACTTTTTCATCCGACAGGAAGAAGGCGATAGAAAAAATTAACGATCTGGATGCTGACGAGTTTTTTGAACATGTTGTTGATAATCATCCCGCGCCGCAGGCGCCGCGCTATATCTGGAAGCTTCAGCAGGCGCTGGACGCCATGTAGTTTAGCGTGAAGATTATTCTCGCACTTTATTCGCTCTTTCTCGGGCGTCGCGCTCAAGCGAAAAAATAATCCGCTGCAACTCCCGCTCCACCGCCGGGCTAACGTTAAGGAAACGAAAGCTCAGGCGGGGAGTGGTGATCGTTTCATTTTTCCCATCAATCACTTTACGCTCGCTGATGGCGATAAGCTGGGCGTCAACGTGAAGAATCCCCCATGGCCCCATGTTCAGTTCAACCTGCGAAAAGCGCGCGCCTTCGATTAGTCCGTCGGGGATGGCGGATTCCAGTAGCGCGCCCATGCCGCCCAGGGAAAGATCAAACAGGCGAAAACGTAACGTACGGGTGTCCGGTAGCGTGGTGACGCCGTAATAAGGCGGATACAGCGGCGCGCCAATACGAAAATACTCCCGGCGCTGGACAAACCACAGTGACGACGGCAGGGGCGTGATAAAGGCCGGCAGCCGCTGATATTCGCCTGTAACGAGTTGCGGCAACGTGAACTCGACTTTTGCGCCCTGCGTTTCTGCGATAATGGCTACCTGCCCGGCACGTAATACGGCGCTATTTTCATATTCCTGGCTGCCGTAATCCACGATGAGTTTTTCCGGGTCTACCGCCAAAATTTTACTGATGAATTGACCATGCGCCCATGAAATACGCAGTGGAACCTGATTTTTATTTAAATCCCGTAGCACGCCTAATATCGCTAATGGATTTTTTTTCAGGAACTGCTCATTGTAACCACTCACACGAAATAACCCCTGATACGCAGACTATCGTTGGGTTATCGGCATCAGTAGAAAGAACTTAATAGCGATAAATAAATTTTTATGTCCGCGAGATAAATCAGTGTTCAGAAATGCGACGCTCGACTTTGCCTATACTTAAAACGTTTTTACTGGAAAGAGGGTTTGCAAATGGGAATTATCGCCTGGATTATTTTTGGTTTGATTGCCGGCGTTATCGCCAAATTGCTTATGCCGGGGCGCGATGGCGGGGGATTTATCCTGACCTGTATTCTCGGTATCGTCGGGGCGGTCGTTGGCGGATGGCTGGCGACGATGTTTGGTATTGGCGGCAGTATCAGCGGCTTTCATCTGCACAGTTTCCTGGTCGCCGTGGTGGGCGCGATTGTGGTGCTGGTGATTTTCCGCCTTCTGCGACGCGGCTAACCGCTGCAGAACGTGTAAGCGTTGACCCGGTCAGCGCCGGGTCAACCTACTATAAACACGCGTTACTGCGTCGCTGCAGACGGCGTTTTTGTCGGCGTTGCGCTTAACGATGCCGGACGAGTAGACGGTACGCTATCGCACGGTTTTTCCTGCGGACAAATCAGATCGAGCATTTTCAGCGTCACGCCGTTGGTCCAGCCAAAGCCGTCCTGAAGGGGATATTCGCCGCCGCCACCGCCGGTTCCGGTACTGCTGACGTCATATTTTTCGACCAGTTTTTTCTCGCGATCGTAGGTGTGCTGCACATTGGTTAAAAAGCGCCAGGTGACTTCCATTGCCACGTCATCCTGCCCATAATTTTGCAATCCTTCGGCAGCGACCCATTGTAACGGCGCCCAGCCGTTTGGCGCATCCCATTGCTGTCCGCTTTTAACCGAGGTGGTAGCCAGCCCGCCAGGCTGTAGCTGATGCGCCTGGGCCGCCGCCGCCACTTTCGCGGCGCGATCTTTCGCGGCGGCGTTTACATAGAGCGGGAACAGTGCGGCAGCGGTGAGTTGGTCACGGATTTTATTGTTCTGCAGATCGTAGTCGGCATACCAACCCTCTTTGTTATTCCACAGATGCATTTCAATGGCTTTTTGCCGCGCGTTGGCCAGCGCGTCATATTGCGAGGCTTTGGCCCGATCGCCCGCCGCAGCGCTGGCGCGGGCGAGGGTCTTCTCCAGCTGATACAGCAGAGCGTTAAGATCGACAGGGACAATCGTGGTGGTACGAATGGTACTGAGCTGCTGCGGATTATCCATCCAGCGGGAGCTGAAATCCCAGCCGGAGGCGGCGGCAGATCGGAGGTCCCGATAGATCTCCGTTGCCGGGCGGTTGGGGTTGCTTTTGGCGGTAGCGATATCTTCAACCCAGGATTCAGGGCGGGGCGTATCCCGATCGTCCCAGTAGCGGTTGAGAACGCTGCCGTCCTCCAGTTTGACGACGCGTTGGTTTTGTTGCCCTGGCTGCAATGTCTCAACGCCCTCCATCCAATAGGCGTACTCTTTTTGCAGTTGCGGCAGGTATTCTTTCAGCGCATCGTCACCTTCATGTTGCGCCAGTAACTCAACCATAAACGCAAAGAAAGGCGGCTGCGAACGACTCAGGTAGTAGGTACGGTTGCCGTTAGGAATATGCCCCCAGGCGTCAATTTCGTAACCAAAGTTCGCCACCATATCCGCCACCTTATCCCAGTGCCCGCTTTCCGCCAGCCCCAGCATCGTAAAATAGCTGTCCCAGTAGTAAATCTCTCTGAATCGCCCACCCGGCACGACATAGGATTCAGGCAACGGCAAGAGCGAGTCCCACTTTTTGACGTTTTTAGTTGAACGGGTCAGCACCGGCCACAGGCCATCAATATGTTCACGCAATGACTGCCCGGCAGGTGGGACATATTTTTCACCCGCTTTCGGCAGGGTGAAGTTAACATCAACAAAATGACGTAAATCGAAGCCGGACTGGTTCCGCTGCATACGATAATCCGCAAGAATCATGAGCGGATCGCTATTAGGTATGGCGTCAGCAAAGGTTTTCTGATCGGGGAGGAGTTTTGCATTCTGGACATCATTAAAGAGCGGGCCAAGCAAAATATCCGGCGGCTGCGGAGTTTCAGTGTCGGAAGACGGGTCTGCGGCAGTCGCCGAAAACGATGCAAACGTCAGCAGCGTCCCTGCCAGCGCCAGTTTTATGGCTTTCTGCAGTAGAACAGAACGGCGAATCTCTGGGGGTATCATCAAGTTATCTCCTTAGCGGTGAGCCAAAGCCAACGGCATTTACCATGACAAAACCTTAGTCTACGATGACCAGATACGCGTGATTGAACCGCTATTTTGCGAACAAACAGACATTTTATTGAGACAGAATTTATCGGCGCGCGCGTGGAAAACGGGGTATACAGACAAAAAATCCACGCCGGGACGTGGATTTTAGCGCAATAACTTGTAGCCTTAACCCGGATAGATACCGCGATCTTTACGGGCCAACAGAATGCGCTCACAGGCGACAATATAGGCTGCGGTGCGCAGAGAACAGGATTTCTCAGCCGCTTTCTCCCAGACATGGACAATCGCGTCGGTCATGATTTTGTCCATGCGCGCGTTGATCTCTTCTTCGCTCCAGAAGAAGCTGGCCATATCTTGTACCCATTCGAAGTAGCTGACGGTTACGCCGCCTGCGTTACAGACCACGTCAGGCACCACAAGGATACCACGGCTGGCCAGAACATCATCAGCATCCGGATAGGTCGGGCCGTTAGCCCCTTCCAGCACCAGCTTACACGTCAGGGCTTCCGCGCGCTGACGAGTTATCTGGCCTTCAAGCGCCGCCGGGATCAGAATATCCATCTCCAGACGCCAGAACGCATCGCTGGCGATAGTTTCCGCGCCCGGGAAACCGGCTATCTGTTTGTGTTCTGTCTGCCATGCCGTGAGCGCTTTCATGTCAATACCGGTGGCGTTAAACAGCGTCGCGGTATGATCCTGAATCGCCACGACACGGGCGCCAGCGCCTGCAAACAGACGCGCGGCTTCGCTGCCGACGTTACCAAAACCCTGAACCGCAACGCGAGCGCCTTCAACGGCGATATTCGCCCGACGCGCGGCTTCCAGCCCGCTGACGAAAACGCCGCGCCCCGTCGCTTTTTCACGACCCAGCGAACCGCCAAGATGGATAGGCTTACCGGTGACGACGCCAGTGACCGTCGTGCCATGATTCATGGAATACGTATCCATCATCCAGGCCATCACTTTACCGTTGGTGCCGACATCCGGCGCAGGAATATCTTTCTGCGGCCCGATGATAATGCCGATCTCGCTGGTATAGCGGCGGGTCAAACGCTCCAGTTCACCTTCCGACAGCGAGAACGGATCGACGCGGATGCCGCCTTTGGCGCCGCCGTACGGCAGATTCAGCGCGGCACATTTGATGGTCATCCATGCTGACAGGGCCATCACTTCATTGAGATCAACGTCAGGATGGTAGCGAACACCGCCTTTACCCGGACCTCGGGAGAGGTTGTGCTGCACGCGATATCCTTCGAAATGACGAATAGTGCCATTATCCATTTGTACCGGAATATCGACGATCAGAGCGCGTTTTGGGTGGCGCAGAGTATCCACCCAGGGGGATAACTCGCCCAGATAAGGGGCCACACGCTCGATTTGTTGCAGGTAGGTATTCCAGGCAGATGTGCTGCTATCTGAAGCGTAAGATAACTTATCCATGATAAACCTTAGTGATAAAAGTAATATGTTCTTTAATTGACCGTGGTACATAGTAGATCACACCATGTAGCGATAAATTTAACACTTTTTTAAACAATTAACTCAGATCAAAAATGGCAGGCAGTTGGATTTTTGTTATGATTTTGGATGAGAAGTGGTTAACTATCCGATATAAGAGGTGAAATATCGCTAATTATGCAATTAATTGCTTAAATATGCGTGATATGTGCAAGGCGGCTATTTGTCATAATTATGACGCACCTCTAAAAGTAAACATTATGATAACGACATGTATCAATGTTATGTCGTCCTGTCGGCGGGGAAACGTCTTCGCCTGGCGCGTAAAAAGATAAAAATAACCGGAGTCAGACGGCGCTGACCCCGGTTTACCTCTTTATTGTTGACGCGACTCAAGCCACACCAGCACCAGCGTCGACAGTGAGCACATCAGCAGAATGCCGACAAACCACAGTAAATACCACATCGCTCCCGCTCCCTAATAAAGTTCATGATCGTTGCGGCGGAGGGTCTCCAGGTTGATACGCCCCAACATTTTGTAATAGCTCCACAGCGTATAGAGCAGTACGATCGGCAGAAAAATCAGCACAATCACCAGCATGATTTCGAGCGTCATCTGGCTGGAGGTGCTGTCCCACACCGTCAGGCTGGAGAGAGGACTAACACTCGACGGCATCACAAAAGGAAATAGCGTTATGCCGGCGGTAAAGATGACGCAGGCCTGGGTCAGGGAAGCGAACAGAAATCCACGAATAGTCTGACCGCGAAGGCAGGCATAGAAAGCCAGAATCGGCAGGATCATACCGAGCAACGGGATGATGAGCAGTAGCGGCGAGCGTATAAAGTGGTTCATCCATGCGCCAGGGAGTATCGCCACGCCTTTTAAGAGCGGATTGGAAGGGCCGTTGGCATCCTGCGTGAGTAAGACAAAGCCATCAACGCCGGCCCACAGCCAGTAACCGGCCAGCAGGAAGCAGATCACGATCAGCAGCGCGCTGTGGCGGGTGGCCGACAGAGCCCGTTGACGAATAACGCCCTCCGTTTTCAACTGTAACCAGACGCCTCCTTGCATAATCACCAACGACAGACTCAATAATCCACACAGTAGGGCAAAGGGCGAGAGTAACTGCCAGAAGGTGCCAAAATAGTCAACATGAAGCTGCGGCGTGAAGGCAAACGGCACGCCTAAAAACAGGTTGCCGAACGCGATGCCGAATACGACTGGGGGCACCAGGCTGCCGATAACCAGACCGGTATCCCACAGCGCGCGCCAGCGGGCATTGGCGATTTTACCCCGATAATCAAAGGTCAGCGGGCGAAAGAAGAGGGCACACAGCACCAGGATCATCGCCACATAAAAACCGGAAAACGCGGCGGCATAGACCCGTGGCCAGGCGGCGAATAATGCCCCGCCCGCGAGAATCAACCATACCTGGTTTCCTTCCCAGTGGGCACCGACGCTATTGATCAATACCCGGCGTTCGTCATCGTTGCGCGCTATCAGCGGGAGCAGGCAACCGACACCCATATCGAACCCGTCAGTTACCATAAATGCTACCAGGATGACGCCAATCAGCAGCCACCAAATGAACCGCAACGTTTCATAATCCAACATGATTGTCTCCTTTATCCCTGTTGTTGCGCTTGTTGTTGATGTTGCATGGCGCTCGGCCCAAGACGCGCGTACTTCTGCATCAGATAGACTTCCGCGATTAAAAACAGGGTGTAAAGTCCGAGGATAAGTCCCATTGAGAAGGCCAACTGGCCCGGCGTCAGCGCGGAGTGAGCGTACCAGGTCGGCAGAATGTCCTGAATCGCCCAGGGCTGACGGCCAAACTCCGTCATAAACCAACCGGCTTCAATGGCAATCCACGGTAACGGCAGGCTCCAGAGCGTCATACGCAATACCCAGCGATGCTGGTCGATACGCATTCGCAGCGTCTGTATCAACGCAATCAACATCACCACTAACAGCAGCGAACCGCAGCCGACCATAATACGGAAACTCCAGAACACCGGCGCCACCTGAGGAATAGCGCCACGCTGGGCCGCACGATATTGCTCCGGCGTCACATGGTTCATATCCGGGGCATATTTCGCCAGCAGAATGCCGTACCCCAGATCGCCCTCAACGGCGTGAAACGCATTCAGTACCTGCGGCGAGCGATTGCCTTGCGCTATCTCCTGCATGAGTAACCAGGCCTCCCGGCCACGCTTCAGGCGCGGCAGAGCGTCGTCCATCAGGTTTTTTAACCCCGGAACCGGCGTATCCAGCGAATGGGTGGCCAGAATACCCAGCAGAGCGGGGATCTTCACGGCAAACGCATTACGCTCCTGTTCCTGCTGCGGCCAGGCAATCAGATGAAACGGCGCGGGCGCGGGTTCGGTTTGCCATTCGCCTTCCATCGCCGCCAGTTTCACCGGCTGAATTTGGGCGACTTCGTAGGCCGAACTGTCCCCCAGTTGCAGGGTTCCCAGAATGGCCAGGGTGCCGAATACTGAGCCGATAGCAAACGAGCGCAAGGCCACCTCACGCTCGCGGCCACGTAGCAGATACCAGGCGCTGATAGACATAATAAACATGGCGCCGGTGACATAACCGGACATGACGGTATGGACGAATTTCACCTGGCTCACCGGGTTAAAGACCAGATCGCTGAAGCTGCTCATTTCCATCCGTAACGTATCGATGTTGAAATGAGCGCCGGTAGGATGCTGCATCCAGCCATTGGCATTCAGAATCCATAATGCTGAAATATTGGAGCCGAAGGCCACCAGCCAGGTGACCAGCAGGTGTTGGTATTTATTCAGCCGCTGCCAGCCGAAAAAGAACAGGCCGACAAAAGTGGATTCGAGAAAGAAGGCCAGTAACGCTTCCATCGCCAGCGGCGCGCCGAAGATATCGCCCACATAGTTGGAATAGAGCGACCAGTTAGTCCCGAACTGAAACTCCATGGTCAGGCCGGTAGCCACACCGAGAGCAAAATTGATCCCGAAGAGCTTGCCCCAGAAACGCGTCATATCGCGGTAGACGGTTTTCCCCGTCACCACATAGATCGTCTCCATGACGGCCAGCAAAAAAATCAGCCCAAGCGTAAGAGGAACAAATAAAAAGTGATACAGCGCGGTCAGCGCAAACTGCCAGCGCGATAAGTCAATGACATCCCACATGCTAACTCCTGTAGGCAGAAAGAGAGTAAAAAGCTAATCAGTACCGGACACCGGTGACGTTCCTGTTGAGAGCGCTAGCGCGTCTCCAGCCATCGGCAGACTTCATCCAGGCGCTGGCGCGAATCGGCCAGATCTTCCGGGGCCGCCAGTACCAGCTCCGGCAAAGGACAAATCTCATAGCTATCGAGCAACGGCCCTTTAAGGGCGTCCAGACAGCGCACATGCCAGAGATGGCGCAATGCTGTGGCGTTGATTTGGCTTTCGCCATACCCGGAGATGCGAATCTGGATGTTCCCGTGTCCGCATAAACGTGCCAGAAAAAGACGATCGGCCTCGCTGAGCGGCAGTTGGGTCAAATTGATGCTGTGAGGTTGCAACGCCGGATCGCGTACGTGCGCCAATAATTCATGGGCCAGCGGCAGTCCATTCATCAGGCCAGCGACAGGCGGAGGCAGTAGAGAGTCGTCAGGCAGCGTATCGGCGGTAGCCGCTTGCCATAATGTCAGGGGCGCGCTACCTGCTTCCAGACGATCCGTCAGCAGACGTCGGTTATGCAGATGGCGTACCCGCCACAGGCCGCAGAAGATGGTCTCCTGGATCTCGCTTTCACTCCCGTCCGGATGCTGAATGCGTACTGAGACTTCGCCTTCGCCCAATAGCGTATTGAGGAATGAGAGATCATCGGCATTCAGGGGAGATAACTCCCATCCCAGCACGTCGCCGACTTCCGGAATGCGCCGGGCAAGCTGACCTCGCAGATCGGTCAACAATGCCATCACCGCCGGGCTGTGAGCGCAGCGCTCCAGCGCCGCCATACTTGGGTCGCCATTGACCTGACAGGTGAGCGGTAGGGGATTCATCGAGAAACTGGCGTCATCAGGCTGCGTACCTGGCCCCAGCAGATGAAAAAAGGCGTTGCTCATTGTGCTGTCTCCTGCGCTGCGGGAGTGTCAACCATCGAACGCATCAGCGTGAGCAGTTCAGCCCAGGGATGAATGCCGCTGAGCGCGCCGCGTAGCTCGCCGTCTGTAAAAACCAACGTCGCCGGAAATCGACGAACATTAAAGCGATCGCCGATAGCTTCGCTTTGTTCAAGGTCGGCCACCGCCACCTGCCAGTCAAACTGCGGGAACTCACGCAGGAGTTCGGCAATCATCACCGGGTTATCGCTGACTTCCGGCGTACACCGCGGATCGCTACTTAACAGGATGACGCCATCTCCAACCAGTTTGATCCAGTCGTCTACCGTGGAAGCCTCTACCGGTTGCCATCCACGGGTTAACAGGCGTTGCCATAGCGCAGAGAACGGGGTGTCATTCGCCACTTCTTTTGCCCTCCAGACGTGTCTGATACTGACGTATGCGCACTCCCTCATAATTTTCCATCGACAGGCATTTATAGTTCAGGCAGCGTGCGACCTCGTTTGCCTGCGGTACGATCCCCCAGGCGGCCAGTTGCGCCAGGGCGGCCTGTTCCGCCGCCGGTAGCTGGCCGCGAGCTATTTCGCTCAGGCTACCGCCATAGTCGTCCAGTTGCGCCGGTTGCAGACCGACCAGCGCTATGTGACAGGGCAGATGCCCGCGGATGTCGGCCAGCGCCAGAACTTCGGAAAAACTGTTTTGATGCAGACTCATTTTTTTGGCGCTGAGATACGCGGGGATTTTCTCGCCGGCATAGGTTCGCAGGCTGCCCGGCGCCAGGCCGTAATCGATCGCGTCAAGGAGCAGGAGATGGCTGGCTTGCTCTACATAACCTAACAGGTTTAGCCCTTGCGTACCGCCGTCCACAATTTCTACCTCTTCAGGCCAGTGATATCGGGCATACAAACGCTCCGCGACCCGGATACCGAATCCTTCATCGGCCCACAGCAGGTTTCCTAACCCCATCACCACTACGCGTTGCGCATTCATGAGGGCTCCTTGTCGTGCGGTTTGGGGAATTTATGGCTGCGATAGCCATTGATCATGGTGGAGATCACCGTATCGTCGGACATAATGTCTTCCCGGATAGCGAGGTAAACGTGCCCGACGATGAAGGCGGCGATCAGCCACATACCCAGTCGGTGCCAGCTGTGAATATCGATGGAGTTGCCGCCGGTCCAGTAGAAAAATTCAACCACATAGCGGAACGGCGCAAAGATCGCGTACTGGCTATGCTCGCCAAACAGAGCGAAACCGGTGAGGATCATAAATACCGACAACAGGAAATAGCCGAACATCGCGGCCTGCGCGACAGGGTTATGTCCGATGTCGCTCCCCGGTTTTTTCTCCAGAAACAGATACCAGCGGACCACGGAGAAAGCGCCTTGCCACCAACTGTGACGCCAGACCGGGACGATAAACAGCTCTCGTGAATAGCGGTTGCCGACACAGGCCCAATAAATTCGCCCCAGCAGTAACACGGTAAAGATCATCGCGGCGGCAAAGTGGATCAGCCGGATATAGCCCATATAAAACAGATAGGTCGCCTCGCCACTCACCGACGGCAGCGGTCGGCCAATGAAGTAGCCTGTTACCATCAGTACCAACATGCAGGCCACCGTTAGCCAGTGCCACAGGCGTACCGGCGCTTCAAACACATAGTGGCTGACGGCAGTATCACGCGCCTCCCCGACGCGTGGAGATAGCTTTCCAGTCATCGTTCTTTTCCTTAACGCTTAGCGTACCTGGACGGCAATCAGTTCGCTGCCGTCGTTGCCGAGCACGTGGGTTGAACAGGCGAGGCAGGGGTCGAAGCTGTGCAGCGTCCTCAGGATTTCTAACGGTTGGTCGGGAATCGCCATTTGCGTTCCCATCAATGCCGCTTCATAGGCGCCGATCTGTTTTTTAGGATCGCGTGGGCTGGCGTTCCAGGTGGTGGGGACCACGCACTGATAGAGTTCAATCTTCTGATCGCGGATTGACGCCCAGTGTCCCAACGCTCCACGAGGCGCTTCGGTAAAACCGATGCCGCGGCAGTGCTGCGGCCAACTGGCCGGTTCCCATTTCTCGGTATTGGCGGTGGCCAGGTCGCCGTTTTTCAGGTTGGTCATAAGCCTGTCGAAAAAATACTGCAGCTTACCGACGGCCCATTGCGCTTCGTGCGCGCGGCATAAAATACGGCCAAGCGTAGACTGGATACCGGAGAGCGGCAGTTTAAGGGCGGACATCATGCGATCTACCGACTCTATAGTGGCGGCATCCCCTTTGTGGTACGCGATAAGCGTTCGGGCAAGCGGGCCCGACTTCCATGGCATGACCCCGCCAGCGCGGCGCTTTAATCCAGGAGTAACGTTCCTGCTCGTTGAGCTGCTGGATATGCGTATCGCTGCCTTTGACATCACCCGGGTTGTACCAGGGATCGGTAATGCCGTCAAAAGGATGACGGCCCAGCCGATCGTCCGGATAGCGATACCAGGCGTGATCCACAAACTCCTGTATCTGCTGCGGATCGGCCAAATCTACCGGCATAACGTTTTTAAAATCGCCATTGATCACCGCGCCGCCCGGCATTAACAGGCTTTGCTGGCTGAAGTCGTTGGCAATGTCCGGAAATGCGCCGTAGCTCAGCACGCATTTATCCGACAGACCGGTGCCAATTTGACTCCATGCTTTATTGAACTGGCCGATAGCCAGCGCGTCCGGAACCATCACGTTGTTAATGAAGTCGGCGGTGCGGGTGATGATCGACTGCACCAGGTTGAGGCGCTCCATATTGATAGCCCCGACCGCGCCGCTTTGATCGAGATTGATCGCGCACGGCATCCCGCCAACGATCCAGTTAGGATGGGGGTTCTTACCGCCAAATATGGTATGGATTTTGACGATCTCGCGCTGGAAGTCGAGGGCTTCAAGATAGTGGGCAAAGCCCATCAGATTAGCCTCTGGCGACAGTTTGTACTGTGGATGTCCCCAATAGCCGTTACGGAATATCCCAAGCTGGCCGCCATCGACAAATTTCTTCAATCGATTTTGTACGTCAAAGAAGTAGCCCGGCGATGACATAGGCCAGGCGGAAAGGCTTTGCGCCAACTGCGAGGTGGCGCGCGGATCGGCTTTCAGCGCATTCAGAACATCAATCCAGTCCATACCGGCTAACTGATAAAAATGGACCAGATGATCGTGACACCACAACGTAGCCAGCATGATGTTACGTATAATATTGGCGTTATCCGGCACCTGGATACCAATCGCATCTTCGATAGCGTACACCGATGCCAGAGCATGTACCCCGGTACATACACCACAAATACGTTCAACAAACGCCCAGGCGTCACGCGGGTCACGGCCTTGCAGAATGATCTCCAGCCCGCGGAACATCGTGCCGCAGGAAACGGCATTGGTAATGACGTTTTGCTCATCAATGTTCACTTCGCAGCGCATATGCCCTTCGATGCGGGTAATCGGGTCCACGATCAGACGACGGCCGGCGTCGTTAACGGTATAACCCTGGGTTTGATACTGGTTACTCATGCCTGTTTATCCTCATTGTCCGGCTGTTGTTCGGCTTGCGCTAACTGTTGTTTGTGGCGTTTACGTTGGTTGAGCGCGCTGGCGATAGCGTGACCGCCAACGCCCGCCGCGACCACGCCCAGCGCGGTCAGCCCCACCGTATCGGCGGTTGAATGGGTACCCATCTGGGGAATATCCACCACGCGGCTATAAAACGAGCCGCGATCCCAGAAACCATTTTCTGAACATCCCAGACATCCGTGACCGGACTGGATAGGAAAGGAGACGCCGTCATTCCAGCGTGTGGAGGAGCAGGCGTTATAGGTGGTTGGCCCTTTACAGCCCATCTTGTACAGACAGTATCCCTTGCGGGCGGCGTCATCATCCCAGCTCTCGACAAATTCACCGGCATCAAAATGGGCGCGGCGGTAGCATTTATCGTGGATACGCTGACCGTAGAACATCAGTGGACGGCCCATGCGATCGAGTTCCGGCAGACGATCAAACGTCACCATATAGGTGATAATGGCGCTCATGACATCCGGGATTGGCGGACATCCAGGGACTTTCACGATCGGCTTGTCGGTGATCACTTTATCGATAGGCGTTGCCTGGGTTGGATTGGGGCGGGCGGCCTGGACGCAACCCCAGGAGGCGCAGTTTCCCCAGGCGATAATAGCGCTGGCGCCCGCGGCGGCGTTCTTCAGTTTTTCAATAAACGGGCAGCCGCCGCTGATACAGAACATCCCTTGTTCTCCTAACGGCGGATTGCCTTCCACCGCCAGAATGTATTTCCCGGCGTAGCGAGTGGTAATATCGTCAAAGACTTCTTCGGCCTGTGCGCCGGCGGCGGCCATCAGGGTGTCGTCATAATCGAGGGAGATCAGCGAGAGGATCACATCTTTGGCTAGCGGGTGCGAGGAACGGATAAAGGATTCGGTACAGCAGGTGCATTCCAGTCCATGAATCCAGACCACCGGAATCCGCGGTTTATTCTCCAGCGCCCAGGCGATCTTTGGCGTCATTCCGGCGCCCAGTCCCAGCGATGTGGCGGCAAGGCTACAGAATTTGAGAAAGCTGCGTCGGGTCACTCCCTTACGACGCATGGCTTGATAAAAGGTCTCCTCGTTATTCATAACGCGTATTTTTTCTCCTTTTTGCACCACGCTCCGCCAGGGGCATAAGGCGCTTTTGCGGGTCCGTTGACGTTCCGCCAGCAAGGTAAATCATTGTGTTACGCGCGAGCGCGGAAACGAGCCCGATTCACTTTGCACCGGCGTATACCGCCAGAAATAATGTGAAAAAAGCGTATCGGATTAACGATAAGAAACAATGTGAAGTGTGTGGGTATAGCTTATAGCGGTATATTTATACCCATTATCGGTTTTTCGGCGAAAGGGCCGTGGCGGGGAAGGGCGGTTGAGCTTGTTCCGGAATGAGGTTTTCAGCGAGCCACCTCGGGTAGATTTAGCCTGGTCTCGCCATTTCAGGGATACGTAAGTTGATGCAAAAGGAGGGAGGAGTTGATGTCATCGTTAAAAGAAGCATACTTCGTGATGATTTTTATATAAAATAGTGGTGCTGGTTTTAAAGGAATGCAAAAAAGAGACTGTTTGAAAGAGGGCGTCCCATGAAAAATAACATCAGATTTGACTTATCCGATTATTTGATTCATTTTTTTCGGGACGTTGATTTAGAGACCGGTAGCCATATTTATTTGCCTGAACACTGTGGTTTTAATAATCAGCACCACGCATGTTTCATTGATGCTAAATATTTACTTCGATTATCTTTACGCAGTCATAAAATTTTCTCGTCCTGGTCATACCGAAATGGGCAACGAACCGTATATGGTGACTCCCCGGTGGTATGCTTTACAGATATGCCGATTGCAGCTTATTTAGAGACTGGTGTTCGCCGATTAGAACGAAATGAAAAAATCGGTTTATATGCAATCGTTTTACCTAAAGAGCAAATGTTTAATTATGGGGCAAGGCCAGTAATATATGGGTTAGATCAGCATAACAATGCTCGATGCTCGCAAGGCAGAAACGGGGAACGTATTCTTGATGAAACGGCTCTTCCTTTGATTGAACAATATAGATATGTTACTTATGTTCCAGGTAAGATTGACTGGACACATGAACGTGAATGGCGATGGCCATATCGTGGCGATATTAATAATTTCCTTAATCATATTAAAGAGTATGGTATTCCGGAAAACATTGAAAGTACCCCAGGATTTGATTTTAGATCAAGCGAAATAAGTGGTGCGGGGATAATCGTCCCGTTTGCAGAAGATATCCCTACCGTAGCTCACGATATTTTAACTTTAATTGACCGGGGTGTCATTGGAAGAAATACTTTCAAATTCATTATAGCTGTAGAGAGTTTACAATCATGGACCCAGCTCTCGGAACCGGGTGCGTTACTGTCCTGTATTAATGACAATATTTTCGAATTTGAATCTTTTTTTGATTTATCTGCATCTAAAGTAAAAAATTATGCTGACTCTATCAATGATTATGTAAGTGAATTATTTTCAAAAAAAGATTTTTTAAATGATAGCTATGCAATGGAATTTGGAAATGCCTGGGTCTGGATTCATGATAACCAATCCCAGGTGGTACGGGCGTTACTGCAGGCTGGAATGATCAAGGTTAATAAAGAAGGGCGGTACTTATTAGATGTTAATTTGGCTTCTGTCGATTGGCCATTAAGAAGAAAAGAGGCTTTCGCAAGTCATGTTGCGGGATGGCTCAAACATCGTTTTGATATCGAAGCGGGAAGGTATTCCGTTCGGGGAAAAGATGATTATGATGCGATCCCAAGTTATGAGACGCCGCTAAAGGATCAGCATCCTTTTTATAACCATACAGTGAATGTCGACTGGTAATTAAGAAAAGAACTTACTGTAAATAGACTCGTTTTAGCTCCATGCATTTTTGAGATCCCGGCCAGATTGACTCTGGCCCGATCTCTGACGAAAACTCTGAATCTTCGATGTTTCCAATTATGAATTTCTACACCAGTCTTTAAGTATCAATGCATTGTACCTGGTGCGCTGCTATAACTGTGTAAGAGGGATTGACGCTTAGAGCCTATCCCATTAGGGCTATTTTACTTGCCATTTTGGACCTGGGCAGTGCTCGCCAAAACGCGTTAGCGTTTTGAACGCCGCTAGCGGCGGCCCGAAGGGCGAGCGTAGCGAGTCAAACCTCACGTACTACGTGTACGCTCCGGTTTTTGCGCGCTGTCCGTGTCCAAACTGGCTGCGCCAATAACGCCTGGTGGGATAGGCTCTTAGTGTTAATGTACACCAAAGGTCGATGTGTTTACCGCACTTGTGGCTTGGTATGCAGTATGTATAATTATTGTGTGAATGTTTTCATAAATTGATTTGTCTCTTCTTTGGCCTTTTCTATTGATTTATGTTTATATATTTTTGATTGGTATGTGTATTTTTCTAACGCAGGTAAGTACTTAGAGACGTCGTTACCTTTTTTGAAATCTATAGGCATATGAATACTCGCATATAATATATTTATCCTCTGCGATGGCGTTAGCTCAGAATAATTTATACCTTGTTCATAATAAGAAAGCATCACATCATTGCAGATCCTGTCTTTATACGACTGCCCTATGTATGCGATGATAAGTCCATATATAAGTAGCAATCCAAAAGCGACACCTGCTTTGTGGCTATGAAGAAAATTATATTGTAGCCCAACAAAAAAAAGCACTTTTCTAATTAAAACAAGAATAAATGGTAAGGAAAATAAAAAACAACCGAAGTACATAATCACTTCGCCTGAATTCTGAAACATTTTATACCTTCCTGATAAATAATGGGTTAATTATCTGGTTAATATTCGTTGTCTATTATTTCTTTTATAAAAATAGACGATTCATTGAAATTTTTTTTGAAACTGGAGTAATTGCTAAGTGTTTTCGGTATGCAAAAGATGACTCGCCCATTTTTTACTATGGCATAATATCTTGGATACATTAGCGCTTCTTCTTTTGTGTTTGGAACACCGTCATAGTCTATTTTTTCATCAATAGAGTCAAGTTGGCTAAATAAAAAGACTCTTTTCCTTAGCAAAGTATTATGAACAATAGCATTTTCATATATATCAAGTGACATTGTAAGACTCAATGCAGCAAATGAAAGTAATGCAATGATGGAAATTGTTAATATTGCTAATGACAAGCCTTCCTGGCAATATAAAACAAGACAAAAGAGTGGGATTGCAGGGAGGTAAGTGACCAACGGGTAAAAACGATCGATTTTTAAATGTGATATGATATTCTGAGGAGATGTGACATGGTCCTGAACGCCCTTGTTAAAGATAATGCTGTAAAGCGTCAAACTATTGTCAATTTTATCTATTGCTTTAGCTTTTATTCTTTGTGTGAATATAAAAAACGTTATCAAAAAGGCAATAAATAAGAAAATGATTAAATTAGAAATAAAACTATCCACGGCATCATCCTGTATATCTACCGAAATTTCTATGGTCACTATTCTACTATTATTAATGAATGTCAATCTAAAATTGATGATGGTGCGTCCAGCCGGTTGGATTTGATCTAAAATAAAACTTTCGGTATTTCTCTATAGTCACAGAGCAAACAGGGTTGATTCTTTGTTAAAAAAACATCTCAATATTTTAATATGAATTCCTTCACGCGATTCTGGAGTATTACAGTCTACGATTTTAATGATTTTTTATTCATTCATTATGTGTATTAAATTAATGGCAGTGCAATCGCAAATTATAATTAGTTTCAGAATTGCAAAATGATTATAATTTTGTAGTTCATGCAGTTGCCCTAAGAGCCCCGGTGGTGAGTGTAGGGGGGAACACCTGAACAAGATCTGAAGCTATGTACGATACTGTGATATGAGTTAACCCAAACAGGCTATACGGTATCTATACCTTTCTAAAAAGCTTTTAGTTGGTATAGAGTCAAAACCTTAGACGAAACAACATTCACACTATGGCCCTGGCAGTGCGGCATTGCGTATCAGTGAGCATAACGGGGCCTTGTTTATTTATTATACCGTTATTGTACTCACTTAAAATGAGGATGGAAGAATGTTGTACTCATTTTTGACAGCATTGTTACGAGATGAGTTGAGGCATTATGAAATGAAAAATCCACGCCATTGCGTGGATTTTATAGAGTTTTACCGCTGTCATGAGATTCAGCGAAACCTCATGAGGCAACAGAAACTAATTAGACGTTGAACAGGAAGTTCATTATATCGCCATCTTTAACGATGTAATCTTTGCCTTCCGCTCGCATCTTACCGGCTTCTTTCGCGCCTTGTTCACCTTTATAGGTAATAAAGTCGTCAAAGGCGATTGTTTGGGCGCGGATAAAGCCTTTTTCGAAGTCGGTATGGATTTTACCTGCTGCCTGCGGCGCGGTTGCGCCAACCGGAATGGTCCATGCGCGAACTTCTTTCACCCCGGCGGTGAAATAGGTCTGGAGGTTCAGAAGGCGATAACCTGCGCGAATAACGCGGTTCAGCCCCGGCTCTTCCAGACCCAGTTCAGCCATAAATTCGTCGCGCTCGTCATCATCCAGCTCAGCAATATCAGCTTCGACGGCGGCACACACCGGAACCACGACCGAACCTTCTTTCGCGGCGATTTCGCGAACCTGGTCCAGATAGGGGTTATTTTCAAAACCGTCTTCATTGACGTTAGCGATATACATTGTCGGCTTCAGCGTCAGGAAGCTTAAATAACGGATAGCCGCTTTATCTTCGTCCGTCAGGTCCAGCGAACGCAGCATCCCCGCTTCGGCCAGGTGCGGCAGGCATTTTTCCAGCGCGGCCAGTTCCGCTTTGGCGTCTTTATCGCCGCCTTTGGCTTTCTTCTGTACGCGATGGATAGCGCGCTCGCAGGTATCGAGGTCAGCCAGAGCCAGTTCGGTATTGATAACATCAATATCTTCTGCCGGGTTTACTTTACCCGCCACATGGATGATATTGTCGTTCTCAAAGCAGCGAACCACGTGACCGATAGCTTCAGTTTCACGGATATTGGTCAGGAACTGGTTACCCAACCCTTCGCCTTTGGACGCGCCTTTTACCAGACCGGCGATATCCACGAACTCCATCGTGGTTGGTAGAATGCGTTGCGGTTTAACAATCTCAGCCAACTGGTCCAGACGCGGATCGGGCATCGGCACGACACCGGTATTCGGTTCGATAGTGCAGAACGGAAAGTTTGCCGCTTCAATACCGGCTTTTGTCAGCGCGTTGAACAGGGTGGATTTCCCGACGTTGGGCAGACCGACGATACCGCATTTGAATCCCATGATTTAACTCACCTTAATATCTTAATAATCAACCTGTTATAGAAAACAGATTGCAGAAATGGAAATAACTTCGCCTATTATACACGGCGTGCGGCAAAAATGCCGCACATCACTGGTTATTGCGCCTTAAAGGTATGCAAACGGCTTGTTGCTTTGGCCAGACCCTCTTTGAACCACAGTTCCGTACAGCGCGCCGCTTCGTCAATAGCCTCATCAATTAATTTTTGTTCAGAAACAGGGGGTTTACCCAGCACGAAACCAACAACTTTATTTTTATCGCCTGGATGACCAATTCCAACGCGTAAGCGGTGAAAGTTGGGATTATTGCCCAGCTTGCTGATGATGTCTTTCAGACCATTGTGGCCGCCGTGGCCGCCGCCAAGTTTAAATTTCGCCACGCCCGGAGGGAGATCCAGCTCGTCGTGAGCGACCAGAATTTCGTCCGGCTGAATACGGTAAAAACTGACCATTGCGCCAACTGCTTTACCACTGAGGTTCATGAACGTGGTGGGTACCAGCAGGCGAACATCTTCCCCTTCCAGCGTGATGCGTGAGGTATAGCCAAAGAATTTAGGCTCTTCACGCAACGGCGCGCGCAGGCGCTCCGCCAGTAAATCGACGTACCATGCGCCTGCATTGTGTCGCGTCGCGGCATATTCCGTACCGGGATTCGCCAGACCAACAATCAATTTAATTGCCACGTTTTTTGTCCTGAGTAGATCCATAACTGGCGCGTAGTTTACTGTCTGTCTGCCCGCTTGACAAAACACAGCGACACTCTGGAGTAAATTAAATAATTGCCAGCATTGATTATTAAAAATGTAAACTGTTCAGTGTGTTATTTGTAAAGTTTTGTTAAATGAAACTTTACATTTGTGATCGCAACCGCACTTACAAACGGAAGTGTTGTCTATACTTTACACATAAAGTTTAGGGGGATTTCCTAAAAACAACCCAAAAGTTCCGGAGGTGACATATGAAACGCAAAAACGCTTCGTTATTCGGTAACGTGCTGATGGGGTTGGGGCTGGTCGTGATGGTTGTCGGCGTGGGTTACTCTATTTTGAACCAACTGCCGCAGTTTAATTTGCCGCAATTTTTTGCGCATGGCGCAATACTGAGCATTTTTGTCGGGGCAGTTCTTTGGCTGGCGGGGGCTCGTGTAGGGGGGCATGAGCAGGTGAGCGACAAATATTGGTGGGTACGTCACTATGACAAACGTTGCCGCCGTAACGACAATCGTCGTCATAGCTAACCGGTTCAGGCCCGGTAAGCGTTATCGCCACCGGGCATTGTCCATTAACTGAGTAAATCCGCTAACGCCTCCGTCCTGTTCGGGAAGAAGGTCAGACGCCCAGGAATAGGTTTGATACCGGCACGCGCCATTGTGCGCAGCGGTTGGAACTCCAGATTACTGATACGCAATTCGCAACCCTCCGGCAGACGCTTCACAAAACGCTGAAAAGCATCAAGCCCGCCTGCATCCAGCACTGGTACTGCGTCCCATTTCAGAACGACGATACGTTTGCCCTTAATACGTGACTCAAGGTCAGTAAACAACCCTTCCGCCGCGGCGAAAAAGAGCGGACCGATAACACGCAGCACCAGCACATCTTCAGGCACATCGACATTGACCGGCGCAAGTCGAGTCATTCGCGCAATACGGCGCATAAACAGCAGGGAAGCAAGGACAATCCCCACGCTGATGGCGATGACCATATCAAACAGAACCGTTAATGACATGCACAGCAGCATAACGATAATGTCGTCTTTCGGCGCATGGCGTAACAGATCCACCACTTTATGGGCTTCACTCATATTCCATGCCACCATCAGCAGTAGCGCCGCCATCGCGGAAAGCGGCAGCCAGGAGAGTAGCGGGGCTAAGACCAGTAGCGCCAGAATAACCAGGATAGCGTGAATTACCGCTGAGACGGGAGAGGTCGCGCCAGCGCGGACGTTGGCGGCAGAGCGGGCAATCGCGGCGGTGGCGGTGATGCCGCCAAAGAACGGCGCGACCATATTCCCCAGCCCCTGGCCGATAAGTTCGCTGTTAGCTTTATGTTTGGTGCCGGTCATGCCGTCCAGCACGACGGCGCAGAGCAATGATTCGATTGCCCCCAGCATTGCCATTGAGAAAGCCGCTGGCAGCAGCGCGCGCAGTGAATCCCAGCTTAGCGTGAAATCGGAGCCAGGAAGACTCCACGGCAGCATCAGTTGCGGCAGGAGCTGCGGGATGCCGTTGCCCTGAGTGCCGTCAGCCAGAACGTAATGGAACTGTGAGCCGATAGTCGCCACATTGCCGCCCAGCAGATTAACGATCCCCATCACGGCGCAACCGGCCAGCAGCGCGGGAAGATGTCCTGGCAGACGAATACCGAGACGCGGCCAGAAAATCAACGTTCCCAGCGTTACCACGCCAATGGCGGCATCGCCAATATTGACGGTGGGCAACGCCATAAACAGCGCGCCGACTTTCTGCAAATAGTGCTCTGGCACATGGGCC
This sequence comes from Salmonella sp. SAL00653, assembly GCF_046552515.1. NCBI lineage: Bacteria > Pseudomonadati > Pseudomonadota > Gammaproteobacteria > Enterobacterales > Enterobacteriaceae > Salmonella > Salmonella sp. SAL00653. The sequence continues at coordinate 417,662 of NZ_JBGDTY010000001.1, read as the reverse complement.
ATCTGCAGACCAAGAAAATCTTTAATCTGCATGGTACCGATGGTAATACCAATCCCTGAGGTAAAACCCAACGTGACCGACACCGGGATATATTCAATCAATCGCCCCAGTCTCGCCAGGCCGAAAAGGATCAGGAAGAAGCCCGACATCAGCGTGGCGACCAGTAGGCCCGCCAGACCAAACTGTTGCGATACCGGATACAAAATCACCACAAACGCGGCGGTAGGGCCGGAAACGCTAAAGCGCGAGCCGCCGGTTAGCGCGATCACGATCCCGGCGACAGCGGAGGTATAGAGGCCATACTGCGGCGCAACGCCACTGCCAATTGCCAGCGCCATCGCCAGCGGGATAGCAATAATCCCGACGGTGATCCCGGCTATCACATCACGGGTGAACCGGGAGGCGGTATATTTTTCTTTCCAGCAAGCATCGATGAGAGCGCGGAAAGGCATCACATGTGAGGAAAATAATTTGTTCACAATAATGTTTCATCCATGAGCGCATCATCTGTCAACTAAATGGCAGGTGAAGGAGGCATAAGTCATACAAAAGGGTGTTACAGACAAAAAAACCCGCCGCAGCGGGTTTCAGATCCGGGTTCGATCAATGCTCGAACATGGCGGAAATCGATTCTTCGTTGCTGATACGGCGAATCGCTTCGGCCAGCATACCTGACAGGGTCAAAGTACGCACGTTCGGCAGCGCTTTGATTTCGTCGGTCAGCGGAATGGTGTCGCAGACAACGACTTCATCAATGACGGAGTTGCGCAGGTTGTTTGCCGCATTGCCTGAGAAGATCGGGTGCGTCGCGTAGGCAAACACGCGTTTAGCGCCACGTTCTTTCAATGCTTCTGCTGCTTTGCACAGAGTACCGCCGGTATCGATCATATCATCAACCAGCACGCAGTCACGGCCAGCGACGTCACCGATGATGTGCATCACCTGAGAAACGTTCGCGCGCGGACGACGTTTATCAATGATAGCCATATCGGTATCGTTCAGCAGCTTAGCGATAGCGCGGGCACGAACCACGCCGCCAATATCCGGAGAAACCACGATCGGGTTATCCAGATTCAGTTGCAGCATATCTTCGAGCAGGATTGGGCTACCGAACACGTTATCAACCGGAACGTCAAAGAAGCCCTGGATCTGTTCAGCATGCAGATCTACGGTGAGAACGCGGTCAACGCCGACGCTGGACAGGAAGTCAGCGACAACTTTTGCGGTAATCGGCACACGGGCGGAACGTACGCGACGGTCCTGACGTGCATAGCCAAAGTAGGGGATAACGGCGGTGATACGACCTGCGGAAGCACGACGCAGGGCATCAACCATAACGACCAATTCCATCAGGTTGTCGTTGGTTGGGGCACAAGTGGACTGGATGATGAAAATATCACCACCGCGTACATTTTCGTTGATTTGTACGCTGACTTCGCCGTCGCTAAAGCGACCTACGGCGGCGTCGCCGAGAGAAGTGTACAGGCGGTTGGCAATACGTTGTGCTAGTTCCGGGGTGGCGTTACCAGCAAAAAGCTTCATATCAGGCACGAGAAGAACCTCAGGCATGCGTCCATTGGTGGAAAGAATCTGCCGAAAACTGTGCGGGCCAGGCAAAATCCTATCCAGGCGGTGTATTAAAGAGCGCGATGCAACGTCTGGAACAAGGTGACGTTGTCACCGAAGCTCAGCTTGCCCGGCTTACTCGTCTTCATTCACGTTTCATGTGCGCTGGTATCGATGCCTCACACCGGTCAAATACGGCATATATGACCGGCGATTCGTCATTTCGCCATCTTCCTGAAACCCGAATGCGTTAGAGTAACTCTCGATGCAATGGGGAGAGGTTGACACCCTTCGCCACAAAAGCATTGAGCCATTCCGGGGCTTGCTCAAGCACCTGGCGAGCACAAGACTCTGTATCGAATTCAGCAAAGACACAGGCCCCTGTCCCAGTCAGGCGCGACGGCGCGTATTCTAACAGCCAGGAAAGCGCCGCATCAACCTCGCGAAAACGTTTTCTTGCGATAACCTCGCAATCATTGCTGAATTCACATTTTAGTAACGTATCTATTGACCTTTTTGGCGTATTACGCGGCAATTGAGGATCTTTAAAGATAACCGGCGTCGGAATGCTTACGCCAGGGGGCGCGACCAGATACCATTTTTCCGGCGGATTCACCGGCGTTAATATTTCGCCTACGCCTTCGGCAAACGCGGCGTGGCCACGAACAAAGACCGGGACGTCGGCGCCGAGCGTCAGGCCGAGCGTCGCCAGTTCATCAATGGAAAGCCCGCATTGCCAAAGATGATTGAGCGCCACCAGAACGGTCGCGGCGTTAGACGAGCCGCCACCCAGACCGCCGCCCATGGGAAGGCGCTTCTCAATGCTGATATCCGCGCCGCTTCCGGCGGGCAGGCGTCCACTCTCCGAGGCGACTTTCATCAACAGCCGCGCGGCGCGGACGATCAGATTGTCTTCATTTTCAACGCCGTTAACCGGCGTTAATAAATGGATTTCGCCATCGTGACGCGGTTCGATGTGGAGTGTGTCGCCATAATCCAGAAACTGAAACAGCGTCTGCAGCGTGTGGTAGCCGTCTGCTCGCTGTCCGGTGATATATAAAAACAGATTTAATTTTGCCGGAGAAGGCCAATGGGTCATCATTTCACAATCCAGTTATCCATTTTCAGCTTAATGCGCTGACTGCCGTCTGAAAGCTCCATATTGGCAGGCATGGCAGGCTGCGTTTTGCTGTCATAGCCACCGTAAACCACTTTCCAGTTTTTACCATCCTGGCGGTAGTTCACTTCGCTCAGGCGGTACTGGTCGTCCAGTTTGTAGTCGGTGGCATCGCCAGGCAGACCGAGGATCCACTGCCGCAGGCTGTTTAACGGAATCGGCATCCCGGTGAGTTTGCCGATCATCTCTTCGGCGTCATCGGCGGTATAACGCTGGCCTTTGTTATCCACCAACTGGACGTTGCCCGGCTGGGCGTTAAGCTCCAGCTCGGTGCTGCCCAGCGGGTTGGTAAGCAGCAGGCGGTAGCGATCCTGTCCGGTCTGTTGCCAGAAGAAGCGCGCATAGACTTTCTGATCATCTGAGATGTAAGCAAAGGCGCCGCGCGTCTGGTATTGATTCAGATGACGCACCTCTTGCTGATGCTGGCGCCACTGAGGGGAATCCGGGCTCTTGCCCGGGCCTTTATGCCCAGGAAGCGTACAGGCGGTGAGAACCAGGCTTGCTAACGGCAGTAGACGAATCAGGCGAAAATCGGGCAGGGTCATAGTGATGACGAATCCTTGTGATACGGTGCAATAATTGCCTGATGGCGTTACGCTTATCAGGCCTGAAAACTGAACCTGCAGGCTGTAAAAACGTTCGCGCCGCGATTCGGCAAATTTTTGCTATCGGTTACAGTTATAGCCTTTAATGCTAGCGCCGCCTGGTGACATCGTCTACTTTCAAGTTGTCTTAAATCATCAAATTAGCGAGCGCTGCCAATTACTCCAAAAGGGGGCTCTCTCTTTTATTGACCACGCGCATCCTGTATGATGCAAGCAGACTAACCATATCAACGCTGGTACTACTCCCGCAGACATGACCCTTTTAGCGCTCGGTATTAACCATAAAACGGCACCTGTATCGCTGCGAGAACGCGTAACGTTTTCGCCGGACACGCTTGATCAGGCGCTGGACAGCCTGCTTGCGCAGCCAATGGTGCAGGGCGGGGTCGTGCTGTCAACTTGTAACCGTACAGAGCTGTATCTGAGCGTGGAAGAGCAGGATAACCTGCAAGAAGCGCTGATCCGCTGGTTATGCGATTACCATAACCTGAACGAGGACGATCTGCGCAACAGTCTGTACTGGCATCAGGATAATGACGCCGTCAGCCACCTGATGCGCGTCGCCAGCGGTCTGGATTCACTGGTGCTGGGCGAACCGCAAATCCTCGGTCAGGTGAAAAAAGCGTTTGCGGATTCGCAAAAAGGCCACCTTAACGCCAGCGCGCTGGAGCGAATGTTTCAGAAGTCGTTTTCCGTCGCCAAGCGAGTGCGGACTGAAACCGATATCGGCGCTAGCGCCGTCTCCGTCGCGTTTGCCGCCTGTACGCTCGCCCGCCAAATCTTTGAATCGCTCTCGACGGTCACCGTACTGTTAGTTGGCGCGGGCGAAACCATTGAACTGGTGGCGCGTCACCTGCGCGAGCATAAAGTACAAAAGATGATTATCGCCAACCGAACCCGCGAGCGCGCGCAAGCCCTGGCGGATGAGGTAGGCGCTGAGGTTATCTCGCTCAGCGATATCGACGCCCGTTTGCAGGATGCCGATATTATTATCAGTTCGACCGCCAGCCCGCTGCCGATTATCGGTAAAGGCATGGTGGAGCGCGCATTAAAAAGCCGTCGCAACCAGCCGATGCTGCTGGTGGATATTGCCGTACCGCGCGACGTTGAACCGGAAGTCGGCAAACTGGCGAACGCTTATCTTTATAGCGTCGATGATTTACAGAGCATCATTTCGCATAATCTGGTGCAGCGTCAGGCTGCGGCAGTAGAAGCGGAAACGATTGTTGAGCAGGAAGCCAGCGAGTTTATGGCCTGGCTACGCGCCCAGGGGGCCAGCGAGACCATTCGGGAATACCGTAGTCAGTCGGAGCAGATTCGTGACGAACTGACTACCAAAGCGCTGTCGGCCCTTCAACAGGGCGGTGATGCGCAAGCCATCTTGCAGGATCTGGCATGGAAACTGACCAACCGCCTGATTCATGCGCCAACGAAATCACTTCAACAGGCTGCCCGTGACGGGGATGACGAACGCCTGAATATTCTGCGCGACAGCCTCGGGCTGGAGTAGCAGCACACACCACACTTTTTTACAGGGTGAATTTACGCCTATGAAGCCTTCTATCGTTGCCAAACTGGAAGCCCTGCACGAACGCCATGAGGAAGTTCAGGCGTTGCTGGGCGATGCGGGAATTATCGCCGACCAGGACCGCTTTCGCGCATTGTCGCGCGAATATGCGCAATTAAGCGACGTTTCTCGCTGTTTTACGGACTGGCAACAGGTTCAGGACGATATCGAGACGGCTCAGATGATGCTCGACGATCCTGAAATGCGAGAAATGGCGCAGGAAGAACTGCGCGAAGCGAAAGAAAAAAGCGAACAACTGGAGCAACAGTTACAGGTACTGCTGCTGCCGAAAGATCCGGACGATGAACGAAACGCGTTCCTTGAGGTTCGCGCCGGCACCGGCGGCGACGAAGCCGCGCTGTTTGCCGGCGATCTGTTCCGCATGTACAGCCGTTATGCCGAAGCGCGCCGCTGGCGCGTGGAGATCATGAGCATGAGCGAAGGCGAGCATGGCGGTTATAAAGAGATCATCGCCAAAATCAGCGGCGACGGCGTGTATGGCCGGCTGAAATTTGAGTCCGGCGGACACCGCGTACAGCGTGTTCCGGCGACCGAGTCGCAGGGGCGTATCCATACCTCCGCCTGTACCGTCGCCGTGATGCCGGAGCTGCCGGAAGCCGAGCTGCCGGATATTAACCCGGCGGATCTGCGCATTGATACGTTTCGTTCTTCCGGCGCGGGCGGTCAGCACGTTAACACCACCGACTCCGCTATCCGTATTACCCACTTGCCGACCGGCATCGTGGTGGAATGCCAGGACGAACGTTCGCAGCATAAAAACAAAGCGAAAGCGCTCTCGGTGCTCGGGGCGCGCATTCACGCCGCCGAAACGGCAAAACGCCAGCAGGCCGAGGCGTCAACGCGACGCAATCTGCTTGGCAGCGGCGATCGCAGCGATCGTAACCGGACCTATAATTTCCCGCAGGGGCGCGTGACCGATCATCGTATTAATCTGACGTTATATCGCCTTGATGAAACGATGGAAGGTAAGCTGGATATGCTGATTGAGCCGATTGTTCAGGAACACCAGGCTGACCTGTTAGCCGCCTTATCCGAGCAGGAATAATGGATTTTCAGCACTGGCTGCATGAGGCGGTAAACCAGCTCCGGGACAGCGACAGCCCCCGGCGCGACGCCGAGATCCTGCTAGAGTACGTTACGGGCAAAGGGCGGACGTATATCATGGCCTTTGGCGAAACGCCGCTTACCGACGTCCAGCAACAACAGCTCGCGGACCTGCTGCAGCGGCGTAAACAGGGCGAACCTATTGCGTACCTGACGGGCTTACGCGAATTCTGGTCGCTGCCGCTCTTCGTTTCTCCCGCCACGCTAATCCCGCGCCCGGATACCGAATGTCTGGTGGAACAGGCGTTGGCGCGATTGCCGGTAAAAACCTGTCGTATTCTGGATTTAGGCACCGGAACCGGCGCGATTGCGCTGGCGCTGGCCTGCGAGCGACCGGATTGCGAGGTGACTGCGGTCGATCGTATGCCTGATGCGGTTGCGCTGGCGATACGCAACGCGGAACATTTGGCTATCCGGAATGTGCGTATACTGCAAAGTTGTTGGTTCAGCGCGCTATCGGGGCAGCAGTTCGACATGATTGTCAGCAATCCGCCCTACATTGACGCGCAGGACCCGCACCTTAGCGAAGGCGATGTACGCTTTGAACCGCGCTCGGCGTTGGTGGCGGACGAAAACGGTATGGCGGATCTTACGCATATTATCGATAACGCCCGCCAGATGTTAACGCCCGGCGGCTTCCTGCTGCTGGAACACGGTTGGCAGCAGGGCGAAGCGGTAAGAGCGGTTTTCAGGCGGTCTGGTTACTCGGATGTAGAAACGTGTCGTGATTATGGTGGTAATGAACGCGTGACCTGCGGACGTTTTACGCCATGACAATTGCAATGTTGCTCACGCTTCATCTTATCTGTGTTGCGCTCTCCGTCAGTTTGTTTGTCGCTCGTTACTGGTGGCGCTATTGCGGCCATGCGTTGGCCGCCGCGCGCTGGACACGAATCGTGCCTCCCGTCATAGATACCCTGTTACTGCTTAGCGGTATTGGGTTAATCGTTAAAACGCACATCCTGCCATTCACGGAGTCGGGCTCATGGCTGACTGAAAAACTGTTTGGCGTTATCATCTACATCGTTTTGGGTTTTATTGCGCTTGATTATCGTCAGGCGCGCAGCCAACAGGCGCGTTTTATCGCTTTCCCGCTGGCGCTGGTGGTGCTGTACATCATCATTAAACTCGCCACCACAAAAATACCGTTACTGGGGTAAGTCATGAGGTCGTTAGCTGATTTCGAATTTAACAATGCGCCGCTGTGTGATGGCATGATCCTGGCATCAGAGATGATTCGCCTGGATTTTCCCACGCAGTTTGTCTACGACGAACTGGAACGTCTGGTCAGTCTGGCGCAGGAAGAAATTAGCCAGCTCCTGTCTCAGGATGAGCAACTGGAAAAATTGCTGGCACTTTTTTACGGCGAGTGGGGGTTCACGGATTCCCGCGGCGTCTACCGTCTTTCTGATGCTTTATGGCTCGATAAAGTCCTGAAAAAACGCCAGGGGAGCGCGGTATCGTTGGGCGCTATTTTATTATGGATAGCAAACCGTCTTGATTTGCCGTTGGTGCCCGTTATCTTCCCAACGCAGTTGATTTTGCGTATTGAATCGCTGGAAGGGGAAATGTGGCTGATTAACCCGTTCAACGGTGAAACGCTTGATGAACATACTCTGGAAGTCTGGTTAAAAGGCAATATTAGTCCGGTCGCCGAGTTGTTTAATGAAGATTTGGACGAAGCGGATAACGCCGAAGTGATTCGTAAGCTACTGGATACGCTGAAATCCTCGCTGATGGAGGAACGGCAAATGGAGCTGGCGCTGCGCGTTAGCGAAGCATTGTTGCAATTTAACCCGGAAGATCCTTACGAAATCCGTGACCGCGGGTTAATCTACGCGCAGCTTGAGTGTGAACACGTTGCGCTGACTGATTTAAGCTACTTCGTTGAACAGTGTCCGGAAGACCCGATCAGCGAAATGATTCGTGCGCAGATCAACACCATTGCGCACAAGCAAATTGTTCTACATTAATTAACCGACATTTTACCTATAAGTGTAAGGCGATCCTATGAAACAAAAAGTGGTTAACATTGGCGACATTAAGGTGGCAAATGACCTGCCGTTTGTGCTGTTTGGCGGTATGAACGTGCTGGAGTCACGCGATCTGGCAATGCGCATTTGTGAGCACTACGTAACCGTTACCCAGAAGCTGGGTATTCCTTACGTGTTCAAGGCCTCTTTTGATAAAGCCAACCGTTCCTCTATTCACTCTTACCGTGGGCCGGGTCTGGAAGAAGGGATGAAAATCTTCCAGGAACTCAAGCAGACATTTGGCGTAAAAGTGATCACTGACGTCCATGAAGCCAGCCAGGCGCAGCCTGTTGCTGATGTGGTTGACGTGATTCAGCTCCCGGCGTTTCTGGCGCGCCAGACCGACCTGGTGGAAGCGATGGCGAAAACCGGCGCTGTGATTAACGTGAAAAAGCCGCAGTTCGTAAGCCCGGGTCAGATGGGCAATATCGTGGATAAGTTCCATGAGGGTGGTAACGATAAGGTGATTCTGTGCGATCGCGGCGCGAACTTCGGTTATGACAACCTGGTGGTGGATATGCTGGGCTTTAGCGTGATGAAAAAGGTCTCCGGCAACTCGCCAGTGATTTTCGACGTCACCCACGCGCTGCAATGCCGCGACCCATTTGGCGCCGCCTCTGGTGGTCGTCGAGGTCAGGTGACCGAGCTGGCGCGCGCCGGTATGGCTGTCGGTCTGGCGGGCCTGTTCCTGGAGTCGCATCCGGACCCGGCTAACGCGAAGTGCGACGGTCCTTCCGCGCTGCCGCTGGCGAAACTGGAGCAGTTCCTGACCCAGATAAAAGCGATTGATGATTTGGTGAAAAGCTTCGACGAGCTGGATACCGAGAACTGATTGCGGTTTTTAGCTTGTGTAGGCCGGATAAGATACTATCCGGCTTTTTTATATCAGGCAAAAATCGTCATCAGATAGGCGGCAAATAAAGCCAGATGCGCCGCGCCGTTTAGCACGTTGGTGCGTCCGGTAGAGAACGAAATATGGCACAGCACTAACGAGGCCACCATCACTACCATTTCCGGCGCGCCTAAACCAAATACCAGATCATTACCTGTCGCCCAGGCGATGAGCGTGACGACCGGCACGGTTAATGAAATCGTCGCCAACACCGATCCGAAGAACAGATTCATTGCCCGCTGAACCTGATTATTCAGTACCGCCTTCAGCGCACCCAGTCCTTCCGGCGAGAGAATTAACAGCGCGACCAGGAAACCGGTAAAGGCGACCGGGGCGTTCATGCTGGTCAGCAACGCCTCCAGCGGGCTGGCATTCATTTTGGTAACGGCAATGACCGCAATTAAATGAATGAGTAACCAGACCGTATGCCAACCGCTACTGTGCGCGGAGGGTTTACCGTGGTGTGGATTGTCATCATCGCCTTCATCTTCATGTTCATAGATAAATAAGCTCTGGTGCGTTTTGGTTTGAATCAACAAAAATACGCCGTACATCGCGGCGGAAATTAACGCGACCAATAATGCCTGAGCGGTAGAGAAATTGGCTTGCGGCAATGCCATTGGAAAAACCAGCACAATAATCGCCAGCGGAAACAGCGCGATAAGATACTGCTTAATCCCAAATAAATTCATATATTGCGTTGCGAATTTACGCCCGCCCAACAACAACGAGAAACCGACCAGTCCCCCGGTGACAATCATAATAATAGAGTAGAGCGTATCGCGCATAAGCGTTGGCGCAGCATCGCCGGTAGCCATCAGCGCTGAAATTAAACTCACTTCAAGAATAACGACGGACAGGCTTAAAATAAGCGATCCGTAGGGTTCGCCGAGTCGGTGCGCTAATACATCGGCATGACGGACCACGCTAAATGCGCTGCTTAAAATACCAATAAGTGCAAGGATATTGATGCCAATAACCACTGGTAGTGACTGGCTGCTTCCCCAAAGGAACAGCACTACCAGCGCAAGAACCGGGAAAATAAGCGAAGTCTCCTTATGGCGGGTTTTCACCGCCTCACAGGCATGCGTCATGAGGGTCTCCCTTGTGCAGGTGTTAATATTTTGGAAAGAGTAGAGAAGGTAAAAATAGCAGAAATTTGTATTTTTTTAGTGGTTTTTTACGTAGTTTTACGGCGTAGACGATTTTTTTCTTTCAAGGTCAGTAAAACAACGATCTTGTTTTAACAGTGTTTAAATAACAAAAAGTTAATTTCCGTAAAAAGCAAAAATCCTCCTCGACTGGCGTAATAACGCATTGTTTACCACACTTAATGTTTTCCCTGAAGACGGAGGTGCGGATGCCGTATAAAGCCAAAAGTGATTTACCCGATAATGTGCGGAATGTTCTTCCAGCCCATGCCCAGGACATTTACAAAGAAGCGTTTAATAGCGCCTGGGAGCAATATAAAGATAAAGCCGATCGTCGTGATGACGCCAGTCGCGAGGAAACCGCACACAAAGTCGCCTGGGCGGCGGTTAAAAACGATTATGAAAAAGGCGAGGATGATAAATGGCATAAGAAAAAATAAACGCGGTATTACTCACGTGTTAGCCTGATTTTCTTGCCGGAAGTCTATCCTGACGCGGGAGCTTTTCCCGCGTACAGATTCAAAATGTCAGCACTTTGTCCGCCGCCAGCGTCCATTGCGCCAGCTCGACCAGCGTTCCGATTTCCACACCGTCAATCAGCGGCAGGGGAGTGATACCACGTCCGTCCGCACAGGTTTTGCATAATTTTACCGGTACGTTTTGCGCGGTCAGAATTTCCAGCATTTGCTGAATATTGTAGCCTTCGGCTGGTTTTTGACCGCGTAACCCTGCGGTTACGGCATCTGACATCAAAAACAGGCGTAAATTGAGATGGCTTTCCTGCTCGCGCAGCGCAATGGCCAGACGCAGGCTATTAAATAATGATTCGCTGCCGTAGGCGGCGCCGTTAGCGATAATGACGATATTTTGCATGAATAACCCTTCTCCTCGAGAAATTTTGTCGGCAATGGCGTTATGTTACCTCGGGAACCGGGTACCGCCAAATGCGTGGAGAAAATCCTGGGACGCTCTGCGGAAAAAATAAGGATATTCCTGGAAGCACGAGAAAAGGCTGCAAAACCTGTCCGGACACGTTATGGTTTACTCTGATGCCATTCCTCTTATCTTTTGTTGTAGAAGTTGCCGACACGTTGAGCCGTATTGTTTTTCGTTCATTCTCACTCTCGCTTCTCTTGCTGACTGCCAGCGGTACGATCCGTGCGCAGGCGCAAGACCCTTTCGATCAAAACCATCTGCCGGATTTAGGCATGATGCCGGAATCCCACGAAGGGGAAAAGCATTTTGCCGAGATGGCCAAAGCGTTTGGCGAAGCCAGCATGAAAAATAACGATCTGGATACTGGTGAACAGGCGCGGCAATTCGCTTTCGGACAGGTACGCGATGTGGTCAGCGAGCAGGTTAACCAGCAGCTTGAAAGCTGGCTATCAGCCTGGGGCAGCGCCAGCGTGGATATTAACGTCGATAACGAAGGTCATTTTAACGGCAGTCGCGGAAGCTGGTTTATCCCTTTACAGGATAAACAGCGCTATCTGACCTGGAGCCAGCTTGGTCTTACGCAACAGACTGACGGACTGGTAAGCAACATTGGCGTAGGACAGCGCTGGGCGCAGGATGGCTGGCTTCTTGGCTATAATACCTTTTACGATAATCTGCTGGATGAAAATCTACAGCGCGCCGGCTTTGGCGCGGAGGCGTGGGGAGAATATTTGCGTTTATCCGCCAACTATTATCAGCCTTTTGCCGACTGGCAGACGCATACGGCGACCTTAGAACAGCGAATGGCGCGCGGGTATGATATCAACGCGCAAATGCGGCTGCCGTTTTACCAGCATATCAATACCAGCGTTAGTCTGGAGCAGTACTTTGGCGATAGCGTGGATCTGTTTGACTCCGGAACGGGGTATCACAATCCTGTCGCGTTAAAACTGGGTCTCAACTATACGCCAGTACCTTTGCTTACCGTGACCGCCCAGCACAAACAGGGCGAGAGCGGGGTCAGTCAGAATAACCTGGGGCTGACGCTTAACTACCGCTTCGGCGTGTCGCTCAAAAAGCAGCTTGCCGCCAGTGAAGTGGCGCAAAGCCAGTCATTACGCGGTAGCCGCTATGATACGCTGCAACGTAACTCGCTGCCGACAATGGAGTATCGGCAGCGTAAAACGTTAACGGTTTTTCTGGCGACGCCGCCCTGGGATCTTACGCCTGGTGAGACGGTTGCGTTAAAATTGCAGGTGCGCAGCGTGCACGGTATTCGTCATTTGAGCTGGCAGGGCGATACACAGGCATTAAGTTTGACGGCAGGAACGGACACTCGCAGTACCGAGGGCTGGACAATCATTATGCCGGCCTGGGATCACCGTGAAGGCGCGGCAAATCGCTGGCGTTTATCGGTGGTGGTTGAAGATGAAAAAGGTCAGCGTGTCTCTTCCAATGAGATCACGCTCGCGCTGACTGAACCGTTTATCACGATGCCGGACGATAATCCGCATTGGCAACCGTTCCAGGAGCAATAATTAAAAGATGCGTTCCTGATGTACCCAGACGGCGGCCTCCACGCGCGATTTCAGCTTCATTTTCTTGAGCATATGTTTCACGTGCACTTTGACCGTACTTTCGGTGATATCCAGACGTCGGGCAATCATCTTATTCGGCAATCCCTGCGCGATGAGCTTCAGAATATCGCGCTCACGCGGGGTGAGTTGCGTTACATCGCGATCGGTGGTAGCGCGGTTGGCCCGCAGGCTGGCCGCCAGTACCGGCGTTAACGCTTCACTTAATACCATTTCGCCGGCGGCGGCCTGTTGTAACGCTTTGAGCAAGTCCTCCGGCTCCATGTCTTTCAACAGATAACCATCCGCGCCGCGCTTTAGCGCCGTGACGACATCTTCTTCATGGTTGGATACGCTGAAAACGACAATACGTCCTGACAGCGCTTTTTCGCGTAATTTATCCAGCGTTTCGAGACCATTCATTCCCGGCATATTCAAATCAAGGAGGATCAGATCGGGATCGAGCGATTCCGCCAGGTCAATACCCTGCTCACCGTTGCTGGCTTCTCCGACCACGCTGATATCGGGCGCCATACTCACAAGCTGCTTTACACCCGTGCGTAGCATCGGATGGTCGTCGATTAACAGGATGGTTGCCGGTTCCTGATTATTCATGGGTATCTCCCTGGGTTTCTGTGAAGTTTGTTTCTGGAATAAAAGTAACAGTGACCTCTGTTCCGCCAGTCTCTCGTCGGCGTACCTGGCAATCGCCGCGCAAACTTTGCGCCCGATCGCGCATGATGATCATGCCGTAGTGATTACTGCGTTCGGCGTTTTCCGGGACGCCGCAGCCATTATCCTGCACTTTTAGTTTGACCTGTTTGCCACATTGCGTCACTGTCACCACCACATCGTCGGCATGAGAGTGTTTAAGGGCGTTGCTGAGGGCTTCCCTGGCAATTTGCAACAGGTGTATCGCCTGGTGTGACGGCACCAGGCGGGGGGGAAGCTGATAATCCAGTTTTACCGTAAAGCCAAACCGGGCGCTGAACTCCTGGCAGCTTGCTTCCAGCGCCGGACGTAGCCCGGGTTCCGTCAACTGTAAGCGGAAAGTGGTTAACAGTTCGCGCAGTTGCGCCCAGGAGCAGTTCAGCTCATTGCGAATTTGGCTGAGTAACTCACGGCTGCTTTCCGGTAACACGTCGCCCTGCATTTGCAGGCAGCTCACCTGCATCTTCATACAAGAGAGCGACTGGGCAATAGAATCATGCAGTTCGCGGGCAATGGTGGCACGCTCTTCCATGACAATCAACTGCTGCTGGCGCTCCTGATGCCTGTCGAGCGCCAGAGTCGCGGTAAGCTGTTCAACCAGCGTGTCCACCAACTGTTGCTGATCGTGGCTGAGATGGCGTCCATAGGGCAGCGTCGCCAGCAAAATACCGTATTGGGTGTGAGAGTCGGTGAGCCGCCATTTTAAGGTGGTGCCGCCGTTAATCATTGGCAGGGCGCTACGTGGGCAAAGGTGGCAGCCTTTATCATCGCAACTGATGTCCGACTGACAGGTAAATTCCTGATGATTATCTTCATCTTCCAGGTCATAGACTCGCAGCTCAATATCATGCAACTGGGTTAAATTTTGCAGGCCATTCAGTACCGGTGAAAGACGTTCACATAGCGGAGCCTGTGAATGCAGTCGGCGGTTGGCTTGCCACAAAAACGAGAGAATCTGGTTTTTATGTTCCAGACCGGCTGTTTTTTCCTGTACGCGCTGTTCCAGTACCGCATAACTTTCGGCCAGTTCTTCAGACATATTATTGAGCGCAGAACCCAACGCGGCCATCTCATTGCGTCCACTGATATTGGCACGTTGGGTAAAGTCGCGCTGACTGACGGCGCGCGCCATTGATAACAACTGTTTCCAGGGCTGCAAAAGGCGAACACGTAGCCAGATAATCGTAAATACCAGCAATAGCGCCATAAAGATCGCCATTACCCGGTGAACTAATACCACGCGTTCGATACGCAATTCAGTAGTATGGTCGAACGACGTCACCAGGCGATCCAGGCCCGCCACAAAGCGCGTGACATCTTCTGCGACCGCGTGCGCGTTTTGCGCGTGCTGTAGTCCTGGCGAGAGTTCGTTATGCCAGTAATCCTGCAACGCTTTAAGCTGCTTTTGCTGCCCGTCTCGCTCAGCGGCGCGGGTCAGTTCCGGGCTGAATGCCGTTTGCTCCATCTCATCCAGCAGCTTTTGATCTTTAGCATCCAGCGGGACAGCGGCCAGTAGTCGATAGCTTTGCATACGCAATGAGCCCGCTTTATTAATCGCATGAGCGCTACCCTGCACGCCCTGAACCAGCCAGCCGGAAACCGCCATCCCCGCCACGCCGATAGCGGTAGAGAGCATGACAATCAGCGCTAGTTGGTTAACCAGCGTAAGAGGAGAGAAACACCGTTTAAACATGTTACCTTCTTTCTTCGGGGTAATGTCGCCGAAAAAACGTAGCAAAAAAGAGGGGCGTCAATCGGCTGTGCCGCTATTCTCAACGATACAGCGGAGTATACCCATACCTATAACGAGTTACTCCTTAATTGCCGCCGTAGAGAGGTATCTGCGACGGGAAGGAGTAGACAGACACAGCATGGTGAAAAACCACAGCTTTTTTACCAAAATAGCCTACTCATTAAGGGTAATAACGCTTTTTAGTCGCCGGTGATGACGACTTTTCCTTTGATTTATATCAACTTACCTTCGGCAGTAAACCCTAATGTGGCAGACATCAAATCAAGAATCAGAGGTGTCTATGAGTCACTCATCCGCCCCGGAAAGGGCAACTGGCGCTGTTATCACGGAATGGCGTCCGGAAGATCCGGCATTCTGGCAGCAGCGCGGCCATCGTGTCGCCAGCCGTAATTTGTGGATTTCTGTCCCGTGTTTACTGCTGGCGTTTTGCGTCTGGATGCTATTCAGCGCAGTGGCGGTGAACCTGCCGAAAGTGGGATTTAATTTTACGACCGATCAGCTCTTTATGTTGACTGCGCTGCCATCTGTTTCCGGCGCGCTGCTACGGGTGCCTTACTCCTTTATGGTGCCGCTATTTGGCGGACGTCGCTGGACAGCGTTCAGTACCGGTATCCTCATCGTGCCTTGCGTATGGTTAGGCTTTGCCGTTCAGGATACCAGTACGCCATTTAGCACTTTCATTATTATTTCCTTGCTGTGTGGTTTTGCCGGCGCGAACTTTGCCTCCAGTATGGCGAACATCAGCTTTTTCTTTCCTAAACAAAAGCAGGGCGGCGCGCTGGGTCTGAACGGTGGTCTGGGCAATATGGGCGTGAGCGTGATGCAGCTGGTTGCGCCGCTGGTGGTTTCGCTCTCTATCTTTGCCGCCTTTGGCAGCCACGGTGTAGAGCAGCCGGACGGTTCTCAGCTCTATCTGGCGAACGCGGCCTGGATTTGGGTGCCTTTCCTGGCCATTTTTACGCTGGCGGCGTGGTTCGGCATGAACGAACTGGCGACGTCTAAGGCCTCGCTAAAAGAGCAACTGCCGGTGCTCAAACGTGGTCATCTGTGGATCATGAGTCTGCTGTATCTGGCGACCTTCGGATCGTTTATCGGTTTCTCCGCGGGGTTCGCTATGCTGTCTAAAACGCAATTCCCGGATGTGCAGATCCTGCATTATGCGTTTTTCGGTCCGTTTATCGGCGCGCTGGCGCGTTCGGCAGGCGGCGCAATTTCTGACCGTCTGGGGGGGACTCGCGTCACGCTTATCAACTTTGTCCTGATGGCGATTTTCAGCGGTCTGCTGTTCCTGACATTACCTACTGGCGGCGTTGGCGGTAGCTTTATCGCGTTCTACGGGGTATTTCTGGCGCTATTCCTGACGGCGGGGCTGGGGAGTGGTTCTACCTTCCAGATGATCTCCGTTATCTTCCGTAA
Organism: Salmonella sp. SAL00653; assembly: GCF_046552515.1. Taxonomy (NCBI): domain Bacteria; kingdom Pseudomonadati; phylum Pseudomonadota; class Gammaproteobacteria; order Enterobacterales; family Enterobacteriaceae; genus Salmonella; species Salmonella sp. SAL00653. Next base: position 401,156 of record NZ_JBGDTY010000001.1, on the reverse strand, counting down.
ACTGACGATGGACCGGGTAAAAGCGGAAGGCGGGTCGGAAGAAAGAGCCATGCGTGAAGCGGCGACCGATACGGCGGCGGCGCTGGGCTTTATTTCCGCGATTGGCGCGATTGGCGGCTTTTTTATTCCGAAAGCGTTTGGTTCATCTTTAGCCTTAACCGGTTCGCCAGTCGGCGCGATGAAAGTCTTTCTTATTTTCTATATCGCCTGCGTCGTTATTACCTGGGCGGTATATGGACGTCATTCTAAAAATAAAAAGTAACTTTTGATTATCCTTTGCGCGGCGTTAGACCGCGCTTTTTTTTTTACCCGCATTTAGTTACAACATACTTATAGTCAAGAAGTGAGGCGCGACAGGGCTGACCACGCACATCTTTATCGGTCATCCAGGGGATACCCCTTAATACCCACTTGTTGAAAATTTAACATTCATGTCGTGCCTAAATTTAATTTTATGTAATTAAATCAGTAATATATATAAATAAAACTCCTCCTCCAAAAGGAGTATGCAGGAGGTTTGCGCGCCATTTGCATCCCTGTCCGCCTTGATCGTTATCAATTCTCACGCCCATTCAGCGCGTTACCTTCGCCCTTAGTTAAGCAATGTCGATTTATCAGAGAGCCGTAAGGTTCCACACAGGAGAAACCCGATGAGTAAATTCCTGGACCGGTTTCGCTACTTCAAGCAGAAGGGCGAAACCTTTGCCGATGGGCACGGCCAGCTTCTCGAAACAAACCGGGACTGGGAGGACGGATACCGCCAACGTTGGCAGCATGACAAAATTGTGCGCTCAACCCATGGGGTGAACTGCACCGGTTCTTGTAGCTGGAAAATTTATGTCAAAAATGGTCTGGTGACCTGGGAAACACAGCAAACCGATTACCCGCGCACCCGTCCTGATATGCCAAACCATGAACCTCGCGGCTGCCCGCGCGGCGCAAGCTACTCCTGGTATCTCTACAGCGCTAACCGACTGAAATATCCGCTGATGCGCAAACGTCTGATGAAGATGTGGCGCGAGGCGAAAAAACTGCATCGCGATCCGGTAGAGGCATGGGCCTCCATCATTGAAGATGCCGATAAAGCCAAAAGCTTCAAACAGGCGCGTGGTCGTGGCGGCTTTGTTCGCTCCTCATGGCAGGAAGTGAACGAACTGATCGCCGCTTCCAACGTGTACACCGTGAAAACCTATGGCCCTGACCGCGTCGCGGGCTTCTCACCCATCCCGGCGATGTCGATGGTTTCCTACGCTTCCGGGGCACGTTATCTTTCGCTGATTGGCGGTACCTGCCTGAGCTTCTACGACTGGTACTGCGACCTGCCGCCAGCCTCCCCGCAAACCTGGGGCGAGCAGACCGACGTGCCGGAATCCGCTGACTGGTACAACTCCAGCTATATTATCGCCTGGGGCTCTAACGTGCCGCAAACCCGTACGCCGGATGCCCACTTCTTTACCGAAGTACGTTACAAAGGTACCAAAACCGTCGCGGTGACGCCGGACTATGCCGAAATCGCCAAACTGTGCGATCTATGGCTGGCACCGAAGCAGGGGACCGATGCGGCGATGGCGCTGGCGATGGGCCACGTCATGCTGCGCGAATTCCACCTCGACAACCCGCGCCAGTACTTCACCGATTATGTCCGCCGCTATACCGACATGCCAATGCTGGTGATGCTTGAAGAGCGTGATGGTTATTATGCCGCAGGTCGTATGCTGCGCGCTGCCGATCTCGTTGATTCGCTGGGGCAGGAAAATAACCCGGAATGGAAAACCGTCGCTATCAACAGCAACGGTGAAATGGTGGCGCCAAACGGTTCAATTGGTTTCCGTTGGGGTGAAAAAGGCAAATGGAACCTCGAACAGCGCGACGGGACTACCGGTGCAGAAACTGAATTGCAGCTCAGCTTGCTGGGCAGCCAGGATGAGATTGCTGACGTGGGCTTCCCGTATTTCGGCGGCGAAGGTTCAGAGTACTTTAATCATGTGGCGCTGGATAACGTCCTGCTGCATAAACTGCCGGCAAAACGTCTGCAACTGGCCGATGGTTCTACCGCACTGGTCACCACAGTTTACGATCTGACCATGGCGAACTATGGTCTGGAACGCGGCCTGAACGATGAAAATTGTGCCGCCAGTTATGACGATACCAAAGCGTATACGCCAGCATGGGCCGAGCAGATCACCGGCGTGCCGCGGGCGCAGATCATCCGTATCGCCCGGGAATTCGCCGATAACGCGGATAAAACGCACGGACGTTCAATGATTATCGTTGGCGCTGGTCTGAACCACTGGTATCACCTCGATATGAACTATCGCGGGCTGATCAATATGTTGGTGTTCTGTGGTTGCGTTGGTCAGAGCGGCGGCGGCTGGGCGCACTACGTCGGCCAGGAAAAACTGCGTCCGCAGACCGGCTGGCAGCCGCTGGCGTTTGCCCTTGACTGGCAGCGTCCGGCGCGTCACATGAATAGCACCTCTTACTTCTATAACCACTCCAGCCAGTGGCGCTACGAGACGGTGACCGCCGAGGAATTACTGTCGCCGATGGCGGACAAATCCCGCTATAGCGGCCATCTGATTGACTTCAATGTGCGCGCCGAGCGTATGGGCTGGTTGCCGTCGGCACCGCAGTTAGGTACCAACCCGCTGTATATTGCGCGTGAAGCGGAAAAAGCCGGTATGACGCCGGTAGATTATACCGTCAAATCCCTGAAAGAGGGTTCGATTCGCTTTGCCGCCGAGCAGCCGGAAAACGGTAAAAACCACCCGCGTAACCTGTTCATCTGGCGTTCAAACCTGCTTGGGTCTTCCGGTAAAGGTCACGAGTATATGCTGAAATATCTGCTGGGTACTGAGCATGGTATTCAGGGGCTGGATCTGGGTAAACAGGGCGGTGTGAAGCCGGAAGAAGTGGAGTGGCGTGACAATGGCCTGGACGGCAAACTGGATCTGGTGGTGACGCTGGACTTCCGCCTGTCGAGCACCTGCCTGTACTCCGATATCGTACTGCCGACCGCCACCTGGTATGAAAAAGACGATATGAATACCTCGGATATGCATCCGTTTATTCATCCGCTGTCTGCCGCCGTAGATCCGGCCTGGGAATCGAAAAGCGACTGGGAAATCTACAAAGGCATTGCGAAGAAATTCTCCGAAGTCTGTGTAGGCCACCTGGGTAAAGAGACTGACGTCGTGACGCTGCCGATCCAGCACGATTCTGCCGCTGAACTGGCGCAGCCGCTGGACGTGAAAGACTGGAAAAAAGGCGAATGTGATCTGATTCCAGGGAAAACCGCGCCGCACATCATGACCGTTGAGCGCGATTACCCGGCGACTTACGAACGCTTTACCTCTATCGGCCCGCTGATGGAGAAAATCGGCAACGGCGGGAAAGGGATTGCCTGGAACACGCAGAGCGAAATGGACTTGCTGCGTAAGCTCAATTACACCAAAGCGGACGGTCCGGCGAAAGGCCAGCCGATGCTCAACACGGCGATTGACGCGGCAGAGATGATCCTGACGTTAGCGCCGGAAACCAACGGTCAGGTGGCGGTGAAAGCCTGGGCGGCGCTGAGCGAGTTTACCGGTCGCGACCATACGCATCTGGCGACCAATAAAGAAGAAGAGAAAATCCGCTTCCGCGATATTCAGGCCCAGCCGCGCAAAATTATCTCCAGCCCGACCTGGTCTGGTCTGGAAGATGAGCACGTTTCTTATAACGCCGGTTATACCAACGTTCACGAGCTGATCCCGTGGCGTACGCTGTCTGGTCGTCAACAGTTGTATCAGGATCACCAGTGGATGCGCGACTTCGGCGAAAGTCTGCTGGTGTATCGCCCACCGATCGACACCCGCTCGGTGAAAGCGGTGATGGGGCGTAAATCCAACGGTAATCCGGAGAAGGCGCTCAACTTCCTGACGCCGCACCAGAAATGGGGTATCCACTCGACCTACAGCGATAACCTGTTGATGCTGACCTTGTCGCGTGGCGGCCCGATTGTGTGGATGAGCGAAACCGACGCCAAAGATCTGGGCATTGAAGATAACGACTGGATCGAAGTCTTCAACAGCAACGGCGCATTGACCGCACGCGCAGTGGTCAGCCAGCGTGTACCGGCGGGCATGACCATGATGTACCACGCGCAGGAACGTATCGTAAACCTGCCGGGGTCGGAAATTACCCAGCAGCGCGGCGGTATTCATAACTCGGCGACGCGCATTACGCCGAAACCGACCCATATGATCGGCGGCTATGCGCAGTTAGCCTACGGCTTTAACTACTACGGTACCGTCGGCTCCAACCGCGATGAGTTTGTGGTGGTACGTAAGATGAAGAACATTAATTGGTTGGATGGCGAAGGCAATGACCAGGTACAGGAGAGCGTAAAATGAAAATTCGTTCACAAGTCGGCATGGTGCTGAATCTCGATAAGTGCATCGGCTGTCATACCTGTTCAGTCACCTGTAAAAACGTCTGGACCAGTCGCGAAGGTATGGAATACGCGTGGTTCAACAACGTAGAAAGTAAGCCTGGCGTTGGTTTTCCGAATGACTGGGAAAATCAGGAAAAATGGAAGGGCGGCTGGATCCGTAAAATCAACGGTAAACTGCAACCGCGCATGGGTAACCGTGCGCTGCTGCTGGGAAAAATCTTTGCTAACCCGCATCTACCGGGTATGGATGACTACTACGAGCCGTTTGATTTCGACTATCAGAATCTGCACACCGCGCCGGAAAGCAAACATCAGCCGATCGCGCGTCCGCGCTCGCTGATTACCGGCCAGCGGATGGACAAAATTACCAGCGGGCCAAACTGGGAAGAGATTCTGGGCGGCGAGTTCGAAAAACGCGCCAAAGATCAGAATTTCGAAAACATGCAGAAGGCGATGTACGGCCAGTTCGAAAACACCTTCATGATGTACCTGCCGCGCCTGTGCGAGCACTGTCTCAACCCGGCGTGCGTGGCGACCTGCCCGAGCGGCGCGATTTATAAGCGTGAAGAAGATGGCATTGTGCTGATCGACCAGGACAAGTGCCGCGGCTGGCGGATGTGCATCACCGGTTGCCCGTACAAGAAAATTTACTTCAACTGGAAGAGCGGCAAGTCCGAGAAGTGCATCTTCTGCTACCCGCGTATCGAAGCGGGTCAGCCGACCGTTTGCTCCGAAACCTGCGTGGGCCGTATCCGTTATCTCGGCGTACTGCTGTATGACGCAGATGCCATTGAAAGCGCCGCCAGTACGGAAAACGAAAAAGATCTGTACCAGCGTCAACTGGACGTGTTCCTCGATCCAAACGATCCGGCTGTCATTGAGCAGGCGCTGAAGGACGGCGTGCCGCAGAGCGTGATCGATGCGGCGCAGCAATCGCCAGTGTACAAAATGGCGATGGACTGGAAGCTGGCGCTGCCGCTGCATCCGGAATACCGCACGCTGCCGATGGTCTGGTACGTACCGCCTTTGTCACCGATTCAGTCTGCCGCCGACGCGGGTGAACTGGGCAGCAACGGTATTCTGCCGGATGTAGACAGTCTGCGTATCCCGGTGCAGTACCTGGCGAATTTGTTGACCGCTGGCGACACTCAGCCGGTACTGTTGGCGCTGAAACGGATGCTGGCGATGCGTCACTACAAACGTGCGGAAACCGTAGACGGTAAAGTAGATACCCGCGCGCTGGAAGAGGTGGGTTTAAGCGAAGCCCAGGCGCAGGAAATGTATCGTTACCTGGCAATTGCTAATTATGAAGATCGCTTTGTGGTGCCGAGCAGCCATCGTGAACTGGCGCGTGACGCATTCCCGGAGAAAAGCGGTTGTGGCTTTACCTTCGGCGATGGTTGCCACGGGTCTGATACCAAATTCAATCTGTTCAACAGCCGCCGCATCGACGCTGTTGATGTGACCAGCAAAACGGAGCCGCACGCATGATTGAACTCGTCATTGTTTCGCGTCTGCTCGAGTACCCGGATGCTGCCCTGTGGCAGCATCAGCAGGAGTTGTTCGATGCGCTCGCGTCATCTGAGAACCTGGATAAAGAGGATGCCCAGACTCTGGGCGTTTTCCTGCGCGATTTAACCGCGCAGGACCTGCTGGATGTACAGGCCGCTTATAGCGAACTGTTTGACCGTGGTCGCGCCACATCGCTGCTGCTGTTTGAACATGTACACGGGGAATCCCGCGATCGCGGTCAGGCGATAGTTGACCTGATGGCACAGTATGAGCAGCACGGTTTGCAGCTCGACAGTCGCGAACTTCCCGATCATCTGCCGCTGTATCTGGAATACCTTGCGCAATTGCCGAAAAGCGAAGCGTTAGGGGGTTTACAGGATATCGCGCCGATTCTGGCGCTGCTCAGCGCACGTTTGCAACAGCGTGACAGCCGTTATGCGGTGCTGTTCGATCTGCTGTTAAAACTGGCGAATACCGTTATCGACAGCGATAAAGTGGCTGAAAAAATTGCGAATGAAGCACGTGATGATACCCCGCAGGCGTTGGATGCGGTCTGGGAAGAAGAGCAGGTGAAATTCTTCGCCGATCAAGGGTGTGGCGAGTCGGAAATCTCCGCTCACCAGCGTCGTTTTGCCGGGGCCGTGGCGCCGCAATATCTGAATATCACCACCGGAGGACAGCACTAATGCACTTCCTGAATATGTTCTTCTTTGATATCTACCCGTACATTGCCGGATCGGTATTTCTGATCGGTAGCTGGTTACGTTACGACTACGGTCAGTACACCTGGCGGGCGGCTTCCAGTCAGATGCTGGATTGCAAAGGAATGAACCTGGCGTCAAACCTGTTCCACATTGGGATTCTGGGTATTTTCGCCGGTCACTTCCTGGGCATGTTAACGCCGCACTGGATGTATGAAGCTTTTCTGCCGGTCGACGTGAAGCAGAAGATGGCGATGATTGCCGGCGGCGCCTGCGGCGTGCTGACGCTGGTTGGCGGTATTTTACTGCTCAAGCGTCGTCTGTTTAGCCCACGTGTCCGCGCCACCACTACCGGCGCAGATATTTTGATTCTCTCGCTGCTGGTGATTCAGTGCGCGCTGGGCCTGCTGACCATTCCGTTCTCCGCCCAGCATATGGACGGGAGTGAAATGATGAAGCTGGTCGGGTGGGCGCAGTCAGTTGTGACCTTCCACGGTGGCGCATCCGCACATCTGGATGGTGTAGCCTTTATCTTCCGTATGCACCTGGTACTGGGGATGACGCTGTTCCTGTTGTTCCCATTCTCGCGCCTGGTGCATATCTGGAGCGTGCCGGTCGAGTATCTGACCCGCAAATACCAGATTGTACGTGCGCGTCACTGATTTTCTCTCGATGCCCTAAACTCCGCTTCGGCGGGGTTTTTTTATGGCTGTTTGCCGGAGTGCGGCATAAATGCCTTATCGACCGCCGCCTTGTTTCGTTTACAGCGGATCTGCCATGTCTGGCATCTGAATCCGGACTCTTTGTTTTTGGGTTTATTCAGCATCTGTGCGAGTTTTTTGTAAGCAGAAAAAGGATGATGCAGCATATAATCACGCCATAAACGACAATAAGGATAGTTGTATGCGTTTTTCATCAATTTTCAAAATAATAATATTAAATATATTTATTTCAAAAATGGCTCACGCTGCTGTCTGCGAGGAGCGCTATCCCGCCGACTCAGAAGAATGCCAGTACGTTCAGGAATTAGAGCAAAAAGCGGAACAAGGAGATGAAAGCGCGCAGTTCTCGCTTGGAAGCTGGTATGCGGAGGGGCGATACGTTAAGCCTGATTATAAACTAGCCATAAAATGGCTGGAGAAAGCGGGTAAACAAGGTTCGGATTTTTCCTATTTCATCCTTGGCTATCATTACAACTATGGTGAAAATTTTCCACTTAGTCGACAAAAAGCGCTGGAGTGGTATCGCAAGGCGGCAGAGCTAGGGGATAGTAGTACGCAAGAAATCCTCGGTGACGCCTATATGTATGGCGATGGGTTTCCCCAAAATACCCAGCTAGCGCTGGAGTGGTATCGAAAAGCCGCCTCTCCAACCAATGATGCGGGCGTTGTCCGCGGCCAGGGTTCAGCTTCGTCAGCACAATTTAAGCTTGGAGTAATGTACGCCCACGGTCAGGGCGTTCCTCAGGATTATCAGCAAACGGCGATCTTGATGCGTAAAGCGGCGGAAAATATGTACGACCCCGCGCAACTTTATCTCGGTGTTGCCTATTTTTATGGTGAAGGCGTGCCTCAGGATTATCGTCAGGCAGTTTACTGGCTTAATGAAGGTATACCAGGCAGCTATACGCCAGGCCACATTCCGCTGAATGCGCTCTATGATAAAGCGCATCCCGCTGACCGGGTTCACTCTCAGACGTGGTATCGAAAAACAGCGCAACGCGTGATGGCAAAGGTACAGTACAATTTTGGCGTATGGTATTACAACGGTTATCACTTATTGAAAGATCACAACCTGGCGCTGGAGTGGTATCGCAGAGCCGCAGCGCAAGGATTGGCCGAGGCGCAGGATGCGATCGGCGTGATGTTTATGCAGGGTGAGGGCGTTTCTCAGGACTACCAACAGGCGCTGGCGTGGTATCGCAAAGCCGCACGCCAGGGACTGCCTGCTGCGCAAACGCATCTGGGCATCATGTCTGCATTTGGTCGCGGCGTCGCGCAAAGCGACAGACAGGCTATTGCATGGTATCGAAAAGCAGCAAAACAGGATTTTGCGAAAGCGCAATATCAGCTTGGCGTGGCATATAGCACGGGAAGAGGCGTGCCTGAAAATAGCCGGAATGCGCTGAAGTGGTACCTTAAAGCGGCAGAGCAGGGGTTTACTCCGGCACAATTAGCGCTTGGGGAAATTTATGCTCATGGGCGCCAGGGTGTGCCTAAAGATAATAAGCAGGCCTATATTTGGTATTACATGGCAAGTATATATACGGAAAAATCTAAGGATGATTGTTCAGCGCTCATTGCCGAAAGAAACCGACTCAAGGGAACGCTTACCCCAGATCAACTTAGCGAGACATATGCCGCCTTTGATCTCATCAGGCGAAAAATCAACCAGTCAAAGGAGGCGAAAAAGATTGCCAGGAAGAAGTATTGATAAGATAGCCAATAAGCTATGGCGCCATGGTGTGAAGTCTGCCTGTGGGGTAAGGATATGGGGCATTGCTGATTGATTTGAAATTGGTGCTTTATGAAGTAATGGTGGTGGGGGAAGGATGACTCAGCGCTGCGCGCTTCGCCCTTCGGGTCGTTGCCTGCGGCAACGCTTTCTCGCTGCGCTCGAATCGAACCTTAGTCGAAGCTTCTCATCCTTCCCGTACAGAGAGATATGAGACACTATGCTTAACGGGGATAAGATACACGACGGGAGTGATGGTGGTGGGGGAAGGATTCGAACCTTCGAAGTCGATGACGGCAGATTTACAGTCTGCTCCCTTTGGCCGCTCGGGAACCCCACCAGGGGTAATTCAAATTGTAGGTAAAGCTTGAAGATGGTGGTGGGGGAAGGATTATTCGTCGCTTCGCTCCTCACCCTACGGGCCGTTGCCGTTGGCAACGTTCTCTTGCTTTCGCTCGAGTCGAACCTTAATCGAAGGTTCTCACCCTTCACCGACAAGTGCAGACTTCTGCATTGCTCATCGAGTTAAGAGTTAACTACATCGCTGTAGTGAATAATGGTGGTGGGGGAAGGATTCGAACCTTCGAAGTCGATGACGGCAGATTTACAGTCTGCTCCCTTTGGCCGCTCGGGAACCCCACCACGGGGTAATGCTTAATACTGGCCCGCTTCCTTTCGGGAAGCGGGGCGCATCATATCAAATGACACGCCGCTGTAAAGCATTCCTTTGCCTGAAATGAACTGTTTGCGTACTTTTCATCCGTAACGGATTAAAGCTAATCAATTCATATTACTGACGATTAAAGAATAATCGTCCGATTGCCGTAAACAAAGACCCGCTGCGCCAGAACCTGATACAGCGCGCGGCTTAATACGTTTTTCTCAACGTCGCGCCCGGCACGCATCATATCTTCTGCGGTGTAAGTGTGATCGACATGAATCACGTCCTGCATAATGATTGGGCCTTCATCCAGATTATCATTCACATAGTGCGCGGTAGCGCCGATGATTTTCACGCCGCGCTCATAGGCCTGATGATAAGGGCGCGCGCCGATAAACGCCGGCAGGAATGAGTGGTGGATATTGATAATTTTGTTCGGGAAGCGCGCCACAAAACCTGGCGTCAAAACACGCATATACTTGGCCAGCACCACATAGTCCGGTTGATTGGCATCAATGGCGTCCGCCATCTTCGTGTCATGCTCTTCACGCGTTAATCCCTCATGGCTGACCAGTTCGAAAGGGATCTCAAAACGTTCAACCAGCGAGCGTAACGTTTCATGGTTGCCAATGACCGCGGCGATTTCAACATCCAGCCCGCCATAGTTGGCTTTCATCAGCAGGTCGCCCAGACAATGCGCCTCTTTGGTAACCAGAATCACTACCCGACGGCGTCCGGCGGGATTGAGTTCACGAACAGAGCCTTCCGGTAAGGCGCTGTCCAGATCGGCCAGAAGAGTGGAATCATTGAAGATGCCTTCCAGCTCGGTCCGCATAAAAAAGCGTCCGGTTCGATGGTCCACAAATTCATTGTTTTGCACAATATTAAGCTCGTGCTTATAGCAAATGTTGGTAATCCGCGCGATAAGGCCTTTTTGATCGGGACAAATAGTACGCAGAACTTTACGTTGTAGTGATTGCATTGCCGGAAAAATCCTGTTGAGAGTGTTTGCTGTATCGATACTGTCAGGCGTCACTGGCCGCAGCACTTTTTAAATTTTTTGCCTGAACCGCACGGGCAGGGATCATTTCGACCCAACTGAGGGCGGGTACCGTCAATATAATACCACTGACCGTTTTCTTTGATAAAACGAGAACGTTCGATAATCGCCCCGGTTTTCCCTTGTTCGGAAAAACGCGCGATAAAACTAACATACCCTGTATTTTCTGCTTCTGACCAGGTATGTTCAAAAATAGTCAGGCCGAGCCACCTGGTATTGGCAAATCCGGCGATGATATCATCACGAAACGCGGCCGCATTGCAGGTTGGATGCCAGCTCTTAATTAAGTAATCTGCGTCTTTCATCACAAAAGCGCAGTAACGAGAGCGCATGAGATGTGACGGATCGGGTGCTACTCGTTCTCCGGACACAATACGACCACAACATAGGCTATACTCGTCAGCGCTACCACAGGGACAAGGCTGAGACACAATAATCTCCCTGAATATAAAAAACGGCGTTGAACGCCAGGGTGGCATTATGTTAACTGAGCAGTGGCGATGTTGCTACGTCTTGAAGCCAGGGGAAGTCGTTAAGTACGATGAGAAAAATGAAAATAGGGCTGGCGCTGGGATCTGGCGCAGCGAGAGGATGGTCTCATATTGGGGTCATCAAAGCCCTCAAGCAAACAGGCATTGATATTGATATCGTTGCAGGATGCTCAATAGGTTCACTGGTCGGCGCCGCGTATGCCTGTAATAAATTATCGGCGCTTGAACAGTGGGTATGTTCATTCCGCTACTGGGATGTTTTACGCCTGATGGATGTATCCTGGGGCAGAGGAGGGTTGCTTCGCGGCGAACGCGTATTTAATCACTATCGGGATATTATGCCCGTCACGGATTTTGACCACTGTTCAAGACGTTTTGGCGCGGTCGCGACGAATCTTAGCACGGGACGAGAGCTATGGTTTACTGAAGGCGATCTACACCTTGCCGTACGCGCGTCGTGCAGTATGCCAGGGCTGATGTCTCCGGTTGAACATAACGGTTACTGGCTGGTAGATGGCGCAGTCGTTAATCCGGTACCTGTTTCGTTAACCAGGGCGCTGGGGGCTGATATCGTTATTGCGGTAGACCTGCAACATGATGCCCACCTCATGCAGCAAGATTTGCTCTCTGTAAATGTCGGGAATATCAATGAAGAGAGCGATGATGCGCTGCCCTGGCATAAGCGTTTAAAAGAACGTTTCAGTAGCCTGACTTCACGCCGTGGCGTGAGTTCGCCTGGGGCAATGGAAATCATGACAACCTCCATCCAGGTGTTGGAAAATCGTCTTAAACGTAACCGTATGGCTGGCGATCCGCCTGATATTCTTATTCAACCATTCTGTCCGCAAATCTCAACGCTGGATTTTCATCGCGCCCATGCCGCTATTGCGGCGGGTCAGTTAGCCGTAGAGAAAAAGATGGACGAACTTATACCCTTGGTGCGTACCGACGTTTAATGTACCTTTTACGATCACTTAAGCAAATTCTGACAGGCGCAAGCGGCAATACCATGCCACTATTGATTAAAGCCAGTCAGGGGAGAGAACATGACGCAGCCATTGGTCGGAAAACAGATTCTTATTGTTGAAGACGAGCCTGTATTTCGCTCGCTTCTGGATTCGTGGTTTTCCTCTTTGGGAGCGACAACGGCATTGGCAGGCGACGGGGTAGATGCCCTGGAGTTGATGGGGCGTTTTACCCCTGATCTCATGATATGTGATATCGCTATGCCGAGAATGAACGGTCTCAAACTGGTAGAAAACTTACGTAATCGCGGAGACCAGACGCCTATTCTGGTTATTTCCGCAACAGAAAATATGGCGGATATCGCCAAAGCGTTACGCCTTGGGGTTGAAGATGTCTTGCTGAAGCCGGTAAAAGATCTCAACCGCTTGCGGGAAACCGTATTCGCTTGCTTATACCCTAATATGTTTAACTCGCGGGTTGAAGAAGAAGAACGCCTGTTTCGTGACTGGGATGCAATGGTGAGTAATCCAACCGCCGCAGCGCAATTGTTGCAGGAATTGCAGCCCCCGGTACAGCAGGTGATTTCTCATTGCCGCATTAATTACCGGCAGCTCGTCTCCGCCGATCAGCTTGGACTGGTGCTGGATATTGCGCCGCTATCTGATAACGAACTGGCATTTTATTGCCTGGATGTCACCCGGGCGGGCGATAACGGCGTGTTAGCCGCATTGTTGCTGCGGGCGCTATTTAACGGCTTATTGCAGGATCAGCTCGGCCAACAAAAGCACCGTTTACCGGAGTTAGGCGCGCTATTAAAACAGGTAAATCATCTGCTCAGACAAGCCAATTTACCTGGGCAATTCCCGCTATTTGTCGGCTACTATCACAGTGAGCTCAAAAATTTGATTCTCGTCTCCGCCGGATTGAACGCCACCTTAAATACGGGCGCTCATCAGGTTCAAATTAGCAGCGGCGTGCCGCTAGGAACATTGGGTAACGCCTACCTTAACCAATTAAGCCAGCGTTGCGACTCATGGCAGTGTCAAATATGGGGCGCAGGAGGGCGTCTGCGATTGATGTTGTCTGCGGAATGACCAAACGGAAGAGTGAGCGGAAATTGCTTTACCGGCCTTTCCCGACGAGTGTTACTATCTGCGGCAGATTTATAAGTATTTGTCTTAATTATACCAATATAAGTCCTTTTTGGACCTGAGGCTTGTTCTGGTACTGATATACTGGAACACGGTACAGATTAATGAACACGTTCAATACATGAACAGTCCAGGAGAATTTTAAATGGCTGCCCTTAATTCGAAAGTCAAAAAAGCCGTTATCCCGGTCGCGGGATTGGGAACCAGGATGCTGCCAGCGACCAAAGCTATCCCGAAAGAGATGCTGCCGCTGGTTGATAAGCCATTAATTCAGTACGTCGTGAACGAATGTATCGCTGCTGGCATTACTGAAATCGTGCTTGTTACGCACTCGTCTAAAAACTCTATTGAAAACCACTTTGATACCAGTTTTGAGCTGGAAGCGATGCTGGAAAAACGCGTTAAGCGTCAGCTTCTGGAGGAGGTTCAGTCTATTTGCCCTCCGCATGTCACTATTATGCAGGTACGTCAAGGGCTGGCAAAAGGCCTGGGCCATGCCGTATTGTGCGCGCATCCCGTTGTCGGAAACGAACCTGTCGCTGTTATTCTGCCAGACGTTATTCTTGACGAATATGAGTTCGACCTGTCTCAGGATAACCTGGCTGAAATGATCCGCCGTTTCGATGAAACCGGCAATAGCCAGATTATGGTTGAGCCAGTAGAAGATGTGACTGCATACGGCGTGGTCGATTGCAAAGGCGTTGAGCTGGCGCCGGGCGAAAGTGTGCCGATGGTTGGCGTGGTTGAAAAACCAAAAGCGGATGTCGCGCCGTCTAACCTTGCGATTGTCGGGCGTTATGTGTTGAGCGCGGATATCTGGGCGTTGCTGGCGAAAACCCCTCCGGGCGCCGGGGATGAAATTCAGTTGACCGATGCTATCGATATGCTGATCGAAAAAGAAACGGTTGAAGCCTACCACATGAAGGGTAAAAGCCATGACTGTGGTAATAAGTTAGGATATATGCAGGCATTCGTTGAATATGGCATCCGTCATAATTCGCTGGGTGCTGAATTTAAAGCCTGGCTTGAAGAAGAGATGGGTATTAAGAAGTAACGATACGTTATAAATTTTTTAACAGAAGCGCTGGTAAATCCGGCGCTTTTTTTATGCCTGGGGTCGTCAGCGGAGAACTCAGGAAAAAAAATCCCGCCAGCGGCGGGATTTTAAGCATCCAGGAAGTAAATTATTCCTTGATCAGGAAATCTTCCAGTTGCTTACCTTGTTCTTCCATTGCTTTTTTGATTACAGCCGGTGTACGACCCTGGCCAGTCCAGGTTTTAGTTTCACCGTTTTCGTCAACATAGCTATATTTAGCCGGACGAGCTGCGCGTTTAGCTTTGGTGCCGGATTTAGCGGCAGCCATGCTATTCAGCAGTTCATTCGGGTCAATGCCGTCGGCAATTAACATTTCACGATACTGTTGCAGTTTACGAGTGCGTTCTTCCACTTCAGCAGCAGCAGCGCTTTCTTCTTCACGACGCTCATTAACGACAACTTCTAATTTTTCCAGCATTTCTTCAAGCGTTTCCAGAGTACATTCTCTTGCCTGCGCACGAAGAGTACGGATGTTGTTCAGAATTTTAAGTGCTTCGCTCATTGTAGTAATCTCAAACTTATATTGGGGTGGTTTGTTGAGCTAATAATAGAGCGATAAATTCAGTTGTGCAATAGCCAGGAATGTAAGGAATTCAAAATTACGCTTTATTAAGCACACGTTTTAATTATCTCAACTTAAATTTTCCTTGAGGCGCCGCACAAAAAAGAGCTTATTGGCAGGGGGGATACTCACCGTCTGTCGCTAAAAATTTAGGAGTCAGGTCACATTTTATCATGATGAAATACGATCTCATTGCTGAGATATCAATCTCTTGTATTAGATTTCCTTACAAGAAAACCCTATTACTTTGCACCGGGTATGAGTAACGGTAACAATAAGTACAAGGTTTTCATATTGGCGGGTGATGATAAGCATTGTTGATGAATTTTAACGGCATAATTTGTGAAGGAATGTGTATATACCCTTCATACTTCAAGTTGCTTATGCGTTGGCTACGCTCGCTCACTCCAGTCACATAGTTATCTATGCTCCTGGGGACTCACTCCCTTGCCGCCTTTAAGCAACGCGAATTATTTTGGGTATAGTGAGCGATGTTTGTACAATTCTTAATACTCACCGGAGCGCGAGCCGCGCCGTCGCGTCGGTAAATTATGGTACAATCCCGCCAATCTTTATTTCACTCAGGTGAGGTCCTGCGACCAATGGCACAGCTATATTTCTACTATTCGGCAATGAATGCGGGTAAGTCGACTGCACTGCTGCAATCTTCATACAATTATCAGGAACGCGGGATGCGTACCGTCGTATATACGGCGGAAATCGACGATCGTTTCGGCGCAGGCAAAGTCAGCTCTCGTATCGGTTTGTCGTCGCCGGCAAAATTGTTTAACCAAAATACATCCTTGTTTGAAGAGATTCGTGCCGAGAGCGTGCGGCAGACAATACATTGCGTGTTAGTCGACGAAAGCCAGTTTTTGACTCGCCAGCAGGTTTATCAATTATCCGAGGTTGTCGACAAATTAGATATTCCAGTACTTTGCTATGGGCTACGAACAGACTTTCGTGGGGAGCTCTTTGTCGGCAGCCAATACTTGCTGGCATGGTCAGATAAGCTGGTGGAATTAAAAACTATCTGTTTCTGCGGTCGTAAAGCCAGTATGGTTCTGCGCCTTGATCAGGACGGCAGGCCTTATAACGAAGGCGAACAGGTGGTTATTGGCGGGAATGAACGCTACGTTTCAGTTTGCCGTAAGCATTATAAGGACGCGCTGGAGGAGGGCTCACTGACGGCGATTCAGGAGCGTCATCGGCACATATGATACCTGAGGTAAAGATCGGCTTATAAAACGCCCTGTAGCGCTTTGGAGGTCATTATTCAGGCCTCCTGACGAAGGGCGTGCCGTGAGCACGTAGGCCAGATGATTAGCATAGCGCCTTCAGGCATCAGATAAACAGGTAAAACAAAAAAACGGCCTCAATTGAGGCCGTTATTGTCATGCTAAAACAGATAACGAATTAAGCGGATTTTTTCGTTTTTTTCTCTGCTTTCGGTGCGGCAACGACGTCTTTCTTCGCTGCAACTTCACCTTCGGTGAAATCACGACCGTAGTAGGTATCCAGCAGAATCTGTTTCAGTTCGGAGATCAGCGGATAACGCGGGTTAGCGCCGGTGCACTGGTCATCGAAGGCATCTTCAGACAGTTTGTCAACGTGTGCCAGGAAGTCAGCTTCCTGTACGCCTGCTTCACGGATAGACTTAGGAATACCCAGCTCAGCTTTAATGCTTTCCAGCCATGCCAGCAGTTTTTCAATCTTAGCGGCGGTACGGTCGCCCGGCGCGCTCAGGCCCAGGTGGTCAGCAATTTCAGCGTAACGACGGCGTGCCTGCGGACGATCGTACTGGCTGAAAGCGGTCTGCTTGGTCGGGTTGTCATTCGCGTTGTAGCGGATAACGTTACAAATCAGCAGGGCGTTCGCCAGACCGTGCGGAATGTGGAACTGAGAGCCCAGTTTGTGCGCCATGGAGTGACATACACCGAGGAAGGCGTTGGCAAACGCGATACCGGCGATAGTCGCTGCACTGTGAACACGTTCACGCGCAACTGGATTTTTAGACCCTTCGTGGTAAGACGCCGGCAGGTTTTCTTTCAGCAGTTTCAGAGCCTGCAGAGCCTGACCGTCAGAGAACTCAGAAGCCAGTACGGAAACATAAGCTTCCAGAGCGTGAGTTACCGCATCCAGACCACCGAACGCACACAGGGACTTCGGCATATCCATCACCAGGTTGGCGTCGACAATCGCCATATCCGGGGTCAGGGCGTAGTCAGCCAGCGGATATTTCTGACCGGTTGCATCGTCGGTCACAACCGCAAACGGTGTGACTTCAGAACCGGTACCGGAAGTGGTGGTGACGGCGATCATTTTCGCTTTCACGCCCATTTTCGGGAACTTGTAGATACGTTTACGGATGTCCATAAAGCGCAGCGCCAGTTCTTCGAAGTGAGTTTCCGGATGTTCGTACATGACCCACATGATTTTCGCGGCGTCCATCGGGGAACCGCCGCCCAGCGCGATGATCACGTCCGGTTTGAAGGAGTTCGCCAGCTCAGCGCCTTTGCGAACAACGGAAAGCGTCGGGTCGGCTTCAACTTCGAAGAAGACTTCGGTTTCAACGCCAGCCGCTTTCAGCACAGAGGTGATCTGGTCTGCATAGCCGTTGTTGAACAGGAAGCGGTCAGTCACGATGAGCGCACGTTTGTGGCCATCAGTAATCACTTCATCCAGCGCGATGGGCAAAGAGCCACGGCGGAAGTAGATAGATTTCGGAAGTTTGTGCCACAACATGTTTTCAGCTCGCTTAGCAACGGTTTTCTTGTTGATCAGGTGTTTCGGACCAACGTTTTCAGAGATGGAGTTACCACCCCAGGAACCACAACCCAACGTCAGGGAAGGTGCGAGTTTGAAGTTGTACAGGTCACCGATACCACCCTGAGAGGCCGGGGTGTTGATCAGGATACGCGCGGTTTTCATCATCTGACCGAAGTAAGCAACGCGTTCTGGCTGATTATCCTGGTCAGTGTACAGGCAGGAGGTGTGACCGATACCGCCCATAGCGACCAGTTTTTCTGCTTTTTCTACCGCTTCTTCGAAATCTTTCGCACGATACATCGCCAGAGTCGGAGACAGTTTTTCGTGTGCGAACGGTTCGCTTTCGTCAACGACCGTAACTTCACCGATCAGAATCTTGGTGGTTTCTGGTACGGAGAAGCCTGCCAGTTCAGCGATTTTGTAGGCTGGCTGGCCGACGATAGCGGCGTTCAGAGCGCCATTTTTCAGGATAACGTTTTGAACCGCTTTCAGCTCCTGGCCCTGCAGCATGTAGCCGCCGTGGCTGGCGAAACGTTCGCGAACGGCATCATAGACGGAATCAACAACGACAACAGACTGTTCAGAAGCACAGATTACGCCGTTATCGAAGGTTTTAGACATCAGAACAGACGCCACAGCGCGTTTGATATCAGCGGTTTCATCAATGACAACCGGGGTGTTGCCTGCGCCTACGCCGATAGCCGGTTTACCGGAGCTGTATGCAGCTTTAACCATGCCTGGACCGCCAGTGGCGAGGATCAGGTTAATATCCGGGTGGTGCATCAGCGCATTAGACAGTTCTACGGAAGGTTGATCGATCCAGCCAATCAGATCTTTCGGCGCGCCGGCAGCGATAGCCGCTTGCAGAACGATGTCTGCCGCTTTGTTGGTTGCTTCTTTAGCGCGCGGATGCGGAGAAAAGATGATGGCGTTACGGGTCTTCAGGCTAATCAGCGATTTGAAGATCGCGGTAGAGGTCGGGTTAGTAGTTGGAACGATACCGCAAATAATGCCGATAGGTTCAGCAATGGTGATGGTCCCGAAGGTGTCGTCTTCAGACAGCACGCCGCAGGTTTTTTCATCTTTATAGGCATTGTAAATATATTCAGAAGCGAAGTGGTTTTTAATCACTTTGTCTTCCACGATACCCATACCAGATTCGGCGACGGCCATTTTGGCCAGCGGAATGCGGGCGTCAGCGGCTGCCAGAGCGGCGGCGCGGAAGATTTTGTCGACCTGTTCTTGAGTGAAACTGGCATATTCACGCTGGGCTTTTTTTACACGCTCTACGAGTGCGTTAAGTTCAGCGACATTAGTAACAGCCATAATGCTCTCCTGATAATGTTAAACTTTTTTAGTAAATCATCTGCGCGATACGTGAGTATAGACAGATCGACGATACTTTGTATAAATGCCTGAAATTCAGGTGGTTACTTAACGTCCGTTTCGCTCTGATTTACTAAAAGAGCTTCTGCGTTAGTATCATTTAACTCTAACGCGTTACGTCCAGGTGGCGTAAGCAAGATTACTCACTTCTGAGTAGCGATTGTGTGATCTAAATCAAGATTACGCAAAGCTGACACCTTTCAGCAGGCCATTTTAGCCTTTTATGTAAATTATTAAGAAATCGTTGTCATGAAGAGTAAGTGGATTAGCATAACGAGTACATATAAATAACAGCGATGAATGGATGAAATTAGGTGTAGATAAGAGGTGAACTATGCGAATAAAAGGCGTATCTTCTGCGCGTTTTGATCATTAACGAACATTGACTTCATCCGGCTAACGCTTCGGAGCTAACCGTGATTCAACCGCTTTTTGATTTTCCTGTTTACTTTAAGTTCTTTGTCGGGCTCTTTGCGCTGGTTAACCCGGTGGGGATTATCCCCGTTTTCATCAGCATGACCAGCTACCAGACGGCCACGGCGCGTAATAAAACTAACCTCACCGCGAATCTGTCGGTCGCGATTATCTTGTGGAGTTCCTTATTCCTCGGCGATGGCATCCTGCAGCTGTTTGGTATTTCTATTGATTCGTTCAGAATTGCGGGCGGTATCCTGGTTGTCACCATTGCAATGTCGATGATCAGCGGGAAGCTGGGGGAAGATAAACAAAACAAGCAAGAAAAGTCAGAGACGGCCATACGCGAGAGCATTGGCGTTGTGCCGTTAGCGCTGCCGTTAATGGCAGGGCCAGGGGCGATTAGCTCCACTATCGTCTGGGGGACGCGTTATCACAGCATCGCGCATTTGCTTGGTTTTTCAGTTGCCATTGCGCTTTTTGCGCTTTGCTGCTGGGGCGTGTTCCGTATGGCGCCGTGGCTGGTTCGTTTGCTGGGGCAAACCGGTATCAACGTTATTACCCGAATCATGGGGTTGTTGTTAATGGCGCTCGGCATCGAATTTATTGTCACAGGAATAAAAGGCATTTTCCCCGGCTTGCTCAACTAAACTTCCACCTGTTGATTTACAGGCGGCGCCCTAAGGGGGCCGCCTTGTGACATTCCCACGTAACACTTCTTACTTTGATAAGCATTCAGCGTTTAAATGATAAAAAATACTAATATAATCTAACGCTATTTATTTTTATTAATCAAACTATTATCAACATTACTGAGACCGTGAGAAGCGGTAGGTCTGTTATTTTATTCACACCATACTCTGGGGCTTGATGAAGGATTATTGAAATGTTATTAGTTGTTTCAGCTCCATCGTAGATGAATGTGCTAAATAATGAGCATTTGTTAAATTTGTGTATGTTTTCTGGCGCAGGCATAACCTACGATGCGACAGAGAGATATTTTTCTTTCAACTTATTGATTATAAAGAATAAATCAAAGATTTTTAACATTGTTTAACTGTTTTTTTGGGCAGGGATTTTTCCATAAAAGAGAATTGGTTAACAAAATTGTAAAATGAATTGGCGGTTCAGAAACGCATTTGATACTTTTCGGCCAAACATTTTTATAGAAGATTTCACATTGTTGATAACTATTTTCATTTAGATGGTTGTCAGAAATAACGTGCGACGTGGGCAGGTACGTCGTATACCGAATCGACGAAAGGCGATCGAACGAATCGTCAGAATAAATAAAGTCGGTGATAGCAAAAGCAGTGACAGACCTGGCAGTACACCACCAGTGCTGTACAGGAACCCTGACGGGATTAAACAGGCTGGTAAAAACCAGTAATTATAATGAGTGGAGTACAAACACAATGTCTAACATCACGAAAAAAAGTTTGATTGCAGCGGGAATACTCACTGCGCTCATCGCCGCCAGCGCCGCGACTGCGGCAGACGTGCCCGCCGGCGTTCAGTTAGCCGACAAGCAAACGTTGGTACGTAACAATGGATCAGAAGTGCAGTCTCTCGACCCGCATAAAATTGAAGGAGTGCCGGAATCGAACGTCAGCCGTGACCTCTTCGAAGGCTTATTAATTAGTGATGTTGAGGGGCATCCTTCACCGGGCGTCGCGGAAAAATGGGAAAATAAAGATTTTAAAGTCTGGACATTCCATCTACGTGAGAATGCGAAATGGTCAGATGGTACGCCCGTCACCGCCCATGATTTCGTTTATAGCTGGCAACGCCTGGCCGATCCTAATACGGCATCGCCGTACGCCAGCTATCTGCAATACGGTCATATCGCTAATATCGATGACATTATCGCCGGTAAAAAACCCGCCACCGATCTGGGGGTAAAAGCGCTTGATGATCACACCTTTGAAGTGACCTTAAGTGAGCCGGTGCCTTATTTCTACAAATTGTTGGTCCACCCTTCAGTGTCTCCTGTACCGAAATCAGCGGTCGAAAAATTTGGCGATAAGTGGACACAACCGGCCAATATTGTCACTAACGGCGCTTATAAGTTAAAAAACTGGGTGGTGAACGAACGTATCGTGCTGGAGCGTAACCCGCAATACTGGGATAACGACAAAACCGTCATCAATCAGGTAACTTATTTGCCTATCTCTTCGGAGGTGACGGATGTCAACCGCTACCGCAGCGGCGAGATCGATATGACTTATAACAATATGCCGATCGAATTATTCCAGAAACTGAAAAAAGAGATCCCGAATGAAGTCCGCGTAGACCCTTATTTGTGTACCTATTATTACGAAATTAATAATCAAAAAGCGCCGTTTAACGATGTCCGCGTGCGTACCGCGCTGAAACTGGCGTTAGATCGCGACATTATTGTTAATAAGGTTAAAAATCAGGGCGATTTACCCGCTTATAGCTACACGCCGCCGTATACCGATGGCGCAAAACTGGTAGAGCCTGAGTGGTTCAAATGGTCCCAGCAAAAGCGTAATGAAGAAGCGAAGAAATTGTTGGCTGAAGCCGGCTTTACGGCGGATAAGCCCTTAACATTCGACCTGCTGTATAACACCTCCGATCTGCATAAAAAACTGGCCATTGCCGTGGCGTCTATCTGGAAGAAAAATCTGAGCGTCAATGTGAATCTGGAGAATCAGGAATGGAAGACCTTCCTGGATACCCGTCATCAGGGCACCTTTGATGTCGCCAGAGCCGGGTGGTGCGCAGATTATAATGAACCGACCTCGTTCCTGAATACCATGTTGTCCGACAGTTCAAATAACACCGCGCATTATAAGAGCCCGGCGTTTGATAAGCTGATTGCCGACACGCTGAAAGTGGCGGACGATACGCAGCGCAGCGAACTCTACGCTAAAGCGGAGCAGCAGTTAGATAAAGACTCGGCTATTGTGCCGGTGTATTACTACGTTAACGCGCGCCTGGTGAAACCTTGGGTGGGCGGGTATACCGGTAAAGACCCGCTGGATAATATTTATGTGAAAAACTTATATATTATCAAACATTAATGGCAAGACATGGGACAACTGCGGTTGTCCCATGGTGTCTTTTTTCATCGCACTATAACTTTCCCTGGCGGATCTTTTGTCACGTCCGGGAAGTAAAGGCACAGGCCAGAAGGTACGGGCAATGTTGAAATTTATTTTACGCCGCTGTCTGGAAGCGATTCCGACGCTGTTTATTCTTATTACCATCTCTTTCTTTATGATGCGCCTCGCGCCGGGGAGTCCTTTTACCGGCGAGCGCGCATTGCCGCCGGAAGTGCTGGCCAATATTGAAGCAAAATATCATCTGAACGATCCCATCATGACGCAGTACTTCAGCTACCTGAAGCAGCTGGCGCATGGCGATTTTGGACCATCGTTTAAATATAAAGATTACACGGTCAACGATCTGGTTGCCGCCAGCTTCCCCGTTTCGGCGAAACTTGGCGCCGCCGCTTTTTTGCTGGCGGTCATTATTGGTGTCAGCGCTGGCGTGATTGCCGCGCTAAAGCAAAATACGCGATGGGATTATACGGTGATGGGATTTGCCATGACCGGCGTCGTTATCCCCAGTTTTGTGGTGGCGCCGTTACTGGTGATGGTCTTTGCGATAACCTTGCAATGGCTGCCTGGCGGCGGCTGGAACGGCGGGGCGTTAAAATTTATGATCCTGCCGATGGTCGCGCTTTCACTGGCCTATATTGCCAGCATCGCTCGTATTACGCGCGGCTCAATGATTGAAGTTCTGCATTCGAACTTTATTCGTACCGCGCGGGCAAAAGGATTACCGATGCGCAGAATCATCTTCCGCCATGCGTTAAAACCTGCGCTGCTGCCGGTTTTATCCTATATGGGGCCAGCCTTTGTCGGCATTATTACCGGCTCAATGGTGATTGAAACTATTTATGGCTTACCGGGCATTGGGCAGCTTTTCGTTAATGGCGCGCTCAACCGCGATTACTCGCTGGTGTTAAGTTTGACCATTCTGGTCGGGGCGCTGACCATATTATTTAACGCCATTGTCGATGTGCTCTATGCCGTTATCGACCCGAAAATTCGCTATTGATACTGGAGCTCGCGATGATGTTAAGTAAGAAAAACAGCGAGACGCTGGAAAATTTCAGTGAAAAGCTGGAGGTGGAAGGTCGCAGCCTTTGGCAAGATGCCCGTCGGCGCTTTATGCATAACCGTGCGGCGGTGGCCAGTCTTATTGTCCTGTTTCTGATAGCCCTGTTCGTGACAGTGGCGCCTATGCTGTCGCAATTTACCTATTTCGATACCGACTGGGGCATGATGTCCAGTGCGCCGGATATGGCGTCCGGTCACTATTTCGGCACTGACTCTTCCGGGCGCGATCTGTTGGTGCGCGTTGCCATCGGCGGGCGTATCTCATTAATGGTCGGGATTGCCGCCGCGCTGGTGGCGGTCATTGTCGGAACGCTGTATGGCTCGCTGTCCGGCTATCTGGGCGGCAAAATTGATTCTGTGATGATGCGTTTGTTGGAGATCCTCAACTCGTTCCCGTTTATGTTCTTTGTGATTTTGCTGGTGACGTTTTTTGGGCAGAACATTCTGTTGATTTTCGTCGCCATCGGCATGGTCTCCTGGCTTGATATGGCGCGTATCGTGCGTGGCCAAACCCTAAGTCTTAAACGTAAAGAATTCATCGAAGCCGCGCAGGTGGGTGGTGTGTCGACTGCCAGCATTGTGATCCGCCATATTGTGCCTAACGTCCTGGGCGTAGTGGTAGTGTATGCATCGTTGCTGGTGCCCAGCATGATTCTGTTTGAGTCTTTCCTCAGTTTCCTGGGGCTTGGGACGCAGGAACCGTTAAGCAGTTGGGGAGCGTTATTGAGCGATGGCGCAAATTCAATGGAAGTCTCACCGTGGCTGCTGCTGTTTCCGGCTGGCTTTCTCGTGGTGACGTTATTCTGTTTTAACTTTATTGGCGATGGCCTGCGTGATGCCCTCGACCCGAAAGATCGTTAAGGAGTACAGCCATGAGCTTATCAGAAACCGCAACTCAGGCGCCGCAACCGGCGAATGTACTGCTGGAGGTAAACGATCTTCGTGTTACGTTCGCTACGCCTGATGGCGATGTGACGGCGGTCAACGATCTGAACTTTACGCTTCGCGCTGGAGAAACGTTAGGTATTGTTGGCGAGTCTGGATCGGGGAAATCGCAAACGGCGTTCGCATTAATGGGACTGCTGGCGACGAATGGTCGAATCGGCGGTTCCGCGACCTTCAACGGACGTGAAATTCTTAATCTACCTGAGCGCGAACTGAATACGCTGCGCGCAGAACAGATTTCGATGATTTTTCAGGACCCGATGACCTCGCTAAATCCTTATATGCGCGTTGGGGAGCAGTTAATGGAAGTCCTGATGCTGCATAAAGGGGTGAGCAAAGCGGAAGCTTTTGAAGAGTCCGTCAGAATGCTGGATGCCGTAAAAATGCCGGAAGCGCGCAAACGGATGAAAATGTACCCGCACGAATTTTCCGGCGGAATGCGTCAACGTGTGATGATTGCGATGGCGCTGTTGTGCAGGCCGAAACTGCTTATTGCCGATGAGCCTACCACCGCGCTTGATGTTACCGTGCAGGCGCAGATTATGACCTTGCTTAATGAGCTAAAGCGCGAATTTAATACCGCCATTATCATGATTACCCACGATCTGGGCGTGGTCGCGGGTATTTGCGATAAGGTCCTGGTAATGTATGCCGGGCGTACCATGGAATACGGTAAGGCGCGCGATGTCTTTTATCAGCCCGTTCATCCGTATTCGATAGGCTTGCTTAATGCGGTGCCGCGTCTGGATAGCGAGGGGGCGGAAATGTTGACGATTCCGGGCAATCCTCCCAATTTATTGCGTTTGCCTAAAGGTTGTCCGTTCCAGCCGCGTTGTCCTCATGCGATGGAGATCTGCAATAATGCGCCGCCACTTGAAGCGTTTAGTCCTGGTCGCTTGCGCGCCTGTTTTAAACCGGTGGAGGAACTGCTATGAATGCTGTGATTGAACAACGTAAAGTTCTCCTCGAAATCGCCGATCTGAAAGTACATTTTGATATCAAAGAAGGGAAGCAGTGGTTCTGGCAACCGCCGAAAACTCTGAAAGCGGTGGACGGCGTTACGCTACGCCTGTATGAAGGCGAAACGCTTGGCGTGGTGGGTGAATCCGGCTGCGGCAAGTCGACGTTTGCGCGCGCCATTATTGGTCTGGTGAAGGCGACAGACGGTAAAGTCGCCTGGCTGGGAAAAGATCTGTTGGGCATGAAAGCGGATGAGTGGCGCGAAGTGCGCAGCGATATCCAGATGATTTTCCAGGACCCGCTGGCGTCACTCAACCCGCGAATGACGATTGGCGAAATTATCGCGGAACCGCTGCGCACTTATCATCCTAAACTTTCGCGCCAGGACGTGCGTGACCGCGTGAAAGCCATGATGCTGAAAGTGGGGCTGCTGCCGAATCTCATCAACCGTTATCCCCATGAGTTTTCCGGGGGGCAGTGCCAGCGCATCGGTATCGCCCGGGCGTTGATCCTGGAACCTAAGCTCATTATTTGCGATGAGCCGGTGTCGGCGCTGGACGTTTCTATTCAGGCGCAGGTGGTGAATTTGCTCCAGCAGTTACAGCGAGAGATGGGGCTGTCGTTGATTTTTATTGCGCACGACCTGGCGGTCGTAAAGCACATATCCGATCGTGTCTTGGTGATGTATCTCGGTCATGCAGTAGAATTGGGCACCTATGATGAGGTGTACCATAATCCACTGCATCCTTATACCAAAGCGCTGATGTCGGCGGTACCGATTCCCGATCCCGATCTGGAGCGAAATAAGAAGATACAATTGCTGGAGGGCGAATTACCTTCGCCCATTAACCCGCCTTCCGGCTGCGTGTTCCGTACACGCTGTCCGCTAGCCGGGCCAGAATGCGCGCAAACGCGACCGGTGCTGGAAGGAAGTTTTCGCCATGCCGTTTCCTGCCTTAAAGTAGACCCGTTATAATCGCAAGGGCTGACAATTCGTCAGCCCTTCTTTTAGGTGAGGTTACCGTGTCACTTTCTTTGTCGTCGGTTCGCCGTCGTCTTTATCATAATCTGTTCGATTTGACTACGCGCTCAGGTCGCCGTTTTGAAGGGTTATGCGCGCTGTTTGCGCTGCTTAGCGTACTGGTCATTTTTGTTGAATCAGGCGTAGGAACGGAATATCACCTGACATTTGATGAATGGCATATTTTTGTCTGGCTGGAGCTCTGCGTTACCCTGATATTTACCGGTGAATACTTGCTCAGACTGTTTAGCTGGCCCGAACCGGCAAAATACGTTTTTAGTTTCTGGGGATTTATTGATCTGGTGACGATTTTGCCGCTGTACGTCATGTGGCTGTGGCCGGAAATTAGTCTGAACTATATGTTCGCCTGGCGTGCTATGCGAGCGATTCGCGTGCTGCGTATTCTTAAACTGCTACGCTTTATGCCATCCCTGCGCGTATTCTGGAGCGCCATTATTAGCGCGCGTCATCAGCTTATTCTGTTCTATTCATTTATTGCGATCGTGATGATTATTTTCGGTGCCCTGATGTATCTTATTGAAGGACCGAAATATGGCTTCACGACGCTTAATGCCTCGGTGTATTGGGCGATAGTGACAGTCACAACCGTGGGGTACGGTGATATTACGCCGCATACGCCGCTGGGACGTATTGTCGCGTCGGTGCTTATTTTGATTGGTTATTCGGTGATTGCGATTCCTACAGGACTGATTACCACGCACATGAGCAGCGCGTTTCAAAAACGTCACTGGCAGCGAAAATGTCCGCAGTGCCAGCAAAGCCAGCATGAACATAGCGCGCAATATTGTAACCGATGCGGCAGTAAGCTACCGGATTAAACAGGCTTGCCGGAGGGCGCAATCAGACGCCATCCGGCCTGAACCGCTTATTCGCGCCAGAGAATATGGCACAGCTTGTGGTCCTTTTCCCGGCACAGCAGAACGCGGGCGAAAATGTCGTTAATTTCGCCGTCTTCGGTATCCGCCAGGCCAATTACCACCTCGGCAAAAAAGTCTGGATTCAGGTCAAAATCGACGTGCTCTTGCCAGTCTTCAGCGGGATCAAACAACTCCGCGCCGCCGCGCTCCTCGAATTGCAAATTGAACAGAATGATATCAGCCGGATCAAGATTATCCGCCGCCAGCTCAAGAAAAATATCGTAAGCCTGCTCAAGCGTTTCGTCTTCAGTCAGGCGATTGTTCAGATCCATTTCCATAGTGACTACCTGTTTACTCATGTTGGTCACGTTTTACAGCAATGGACTAAAGAAGTAAAACAATCGCTCGGTAATACGCTGCCATAACGGACGTTTTACCCACAAACGCGCATCTAACAGGCGGGAGCGCGAAATATAATCGTCCTGTACCGCAGCCAGATCGGCGCCGAAACCCGTATCATCAATGACCAGCGTAATCTCGAAATTAAGCCACAGGCTACGCATGTCGAGATTCACGGTACCGACCAGGCTCAGTTCGCCATCGACCAGCACGCTTTTGGTATGTAACAGCCCGCCTTCGAACTGATAGATTTTCACGCCCGCCGCCAGTAACTCGCTAAAAAAGGCGCGACTGGCCCAGCCGACGAGCAGTGAATCATTTTTACGGGGCAGGATAATACTGACATCCACGCCGCGCTGCGCAGCGGTACAAATAGCGTGCAGCAGATCGTCGCTGGGGACGAAATATGGCGTGGTCATAATTAAATATTCGCGCGCAGCATAGGTGGCGGTTAATAGTGCCTGGTGAATGAGATCTTCCGGAAAACCAGGGCCGGAAGCAATGGTATGAATGGTATGCCCGCTGGCCTGCTCAAACGGCATAATATTCACATCCGGCGGGGGAGGCAGAATGCGTTTACCCGTCTCGATTTCCCAATCGCAGGAGTAAACAATCCCCATTGCTGTCGCCACGGGGCCCTCCATCCGCGCCATCAAATCGACCCATTGCCCAACGCCGGCATCCTGTTTGAAAAAACGCGGGTCCACCATATTCATACTGCCGGTATAGGCGATGTAATTGTCAATCATCACCATTTTACGGTGCTGGCGAAGATCCATACGGCGTAAAAAGACGCGCATCAGATTCACCTTTAGCGCCTCTACGACTTCAATGCCAGCGTTACGCATCATGGCCGCCCAGGGGCTGCGGAAGAAAGCGACGCTACCCGCGGAGTCCAGCATAAGCCGGCAGTGGATGCCGCGGCGGGCGGCGGCCATTAACGATTCAGCGACCTGATCCGCCATGCCGCCTGGCTGCCAGATGTAAAACACCATTTCGATATTATGCCGCGCCAGTTGGATATCGCGAATAAGCGCCTGCATGACATCATCGGAGTCGGTAAGCAATTGCAACTGGTTGCCTTTGACGCCCGCAATCCCCTGACGTCGTTCGCACAGCTTAAACAAGGACGATGCGACGCTACTGTTTTCTTGCGCGAAAATGTGTTTGCAGGCTTTGAGGTCATTCAACCATTTGGCGGTAGACGGCCACATGGCGCGGGCACGCTCGGCGCGACGTTTGCCTAAATGCAATTCGCCCACGGACAAATAGGCGATGATCCCGACCAGCGGAAGGATATAGATGATTAACAACCAGGCCATTGCGGAGGGAACTGCGCGCCGTTTCATTAGAATACGTAATGTGACGCCGGCAATGAGAACCCAGTATCCCAAAATGACCAGCCAACTCACCACGGTGTAGAAGGTTGTCATAACTTTAAAAATCCTTTAGAAAGCGTGTTGTTAAGAGTTTACGCGTCAGGATTCACATGGCAAATAAAAACACGGGAAAAGCGCTGGTCTGCATCCGGCGAGGGGGTATAATGGCGCTTCTGTTACAGTGAGAGTCGTAAACATGAAGCGTAGTAGAACGGAAGTGGGGCGCTGGCGAATGCTACGTCAGGCGAGCCGCCGTAAAGCGCGTTGGCTTGAAGGGCAATCACGCCGTAATATGCGTATCCATACTATCAGGAAATGTATCTTTAATCGTCAGCGTAATTCATTACTCTTTGCGATTCACGGTGTGTGAGCCAGAAAGGGCACCGTATGCGGTGCCCAACAGGCCATCCTTTTCAAAAGATCTTCTTATACGGTTTGACCGAAACCTGTGCATAGACGCCCGCTGCGACGTAGGGATCCGCATCAGCCCAGGATTGCGCTGCTTCTAAAGATTCAAATTCAGCAATGACCGTTGACCCGGTAAATCCGGCTACCCCAGGATCGTTACTGTCCACTGCGGGCATCGGCCCGGCAGTTAATAATCGCCCTTCATCATGCAGAAGTTGCAGGCGCGCCAGATGCGCGGGCCGTACCGAGAGGCGTTTTTCAAGCGAGTTGGCATTGTCCTGAGCGTAAATAACATACAGCACGGGTAGAGCTCCTTAATCGGTAAAAGTTGCTGATTACGTTATTGGAAAGGGCATTTAACTGCAATGTAAAGATACCGACTTTGTTAAACATGCACATTTTGTGTGGTTTTTTGCGCGATATCATCTTTTAAATGCCGCTATCGGCAATGCCTTATTGAATATGATTGCTATTTGCATTTAAAATTCAGCTCTGGTTTTTCAACTGAAACGATTATGACTTCAATGACCCTTGATTTACCTCGTCGCTTTCCCTGGCTGACACTCCTTTCCGTAGGCATTCATGGTGCTGTAGTGGCAGGTTTGCTCTATACCTCGGTACATCAGGTTATTGAATTGCCTGCGCCAGCGCAGCCTATCACGGTGACAATGGTTTCACCCGCCGACCTGGAGCCTCCCCAGGCGGTTCAGCCGCCGCCGGAGCCGGTGGTTGAACCCGAACCGGAGCCAGAGCCGATCCCTGAACCGCCTAAAGAAGCGCCCGTGGTGATTGAGAAACCCAAACCTAAGCCAAAACCCAAGCCAAAACCGAAACCGGTGAAAAAGGTTGAAGAGCAGCCGAAGCGCGAAGTCAAACCAGCCGCGCCGCGTCCTGCCTCACCGTTTGAAAATAGCGCCCCGGTGCGGCCAACAAGCAGCACCGCATCGGCGACCAGCAAGCCCGCGGTGAGCGTGCCCACTGGACCTCGCGCTCTGAGCCGTAACCAGCCGCAGTATCCGGCGCGAGCACAGGCGTTACGTATTGAAGGCCGCGTAAAGGTGAAGTTTGACGTGACCTCTGCTGGGCGAGTGGAAAATGTACAGATTCTATCCGCGCAGCCAGCCAATATGTTTGAGCGTGAAGTTAAGAATGCGATGCGCAAATGGCGCTATGAAGCAGGCAAGCCGGGTTCCGGGCTGGTGGTCAATATTATCTTCCGTCTGAACGGTACGGCGCAGATTGAGTAATCTCTGGCGCCGCCAGTAGGAATATACCATCACCTGCTGGCGGCGTAAGCGGGTATACTTAACCCTGAACCGGGAGCGGGCGAGGTTTACCGTCCGGATCGACGGCAACATAAATAAACAGCGCCTCGGTGGCCTTGTAGCGCTGTCCAATCGGTTCTGACGCGACTTTTTTCACCCAGACTTCAATATTGATGCTAATAGACGTCGTACCGCGTTTAACGCAGCGCGCGTAGCAGCATACGACATCGCCAACCGCGACGGGGCGCAGAAATGTCATTCCTTCCACGCGTACGGTTACAACCCGACCGTGCGCGATCTCTTTGGCCAGTATCGCGCCGCCAATATCCATTTGCGACATCAGCCAGCCGCCAAAAATATCGCCGTTCGCATTGGTATCGGCAGGCATGGCCAATGTACGTAAAACCAGCTCGCCCTGAGGAGTATTATCCATTGTTGTCATTGTAAAACCGACTATCAGAAAAAATTACAGCCGCGATGCTACTATGAATTTTGTGTGGAGAATAGTGGGAATAAAGGTACTGACGGGAAAGCGCAGGGCGTAAAGGCGGAGAAAATATCGCCAGGCGTTCGCAGTCTGGCGATGATAAGTCACGGGAGGGTTATGATTTATCTTCCTGTGGCAGATGCCGGTAGATATAGACGCCGCTCAGCAGGGTAAAAATGAGCGTCAGCGCCGTGAGTCCAAAGACCTTAAAGTTGACCCAGATATTTTGCGGCAACCAGAAGGCGATATAAATGTTAGCCAGACCGCACGCAATAAAAAACAGCGCCCACGCCAGGTTCAGCTTTGACCAGACCTGCTGCGGCAACGCCAGTTCTTTACCTAACATACGTTGGATTAACGGTTTTTTCATCACCCACTGGCTTATTAACAGCGCGCCGGCGAACAGCGCATAAATAACCGTCACCTTCCATTTAATAAATTCATCGTTATGGAAGAAGAGCGTCAGACCGCCGAAGACGGCAACCAGAACAAAGGTAATCAGCGCCATCTTCTCTATTTTCCGATAGCGCACCCAGCTATAAATCAGCACGATTGCCGTCGCGACAATCAGTGCGGAGGTCGCCGCATAGATGTCATAAAGTTTATAAAACGCAAAAAAGACAACCAGCGGTAAAAAATCCAGAAACTGCTTCATTCTTCGATTCCATCATCAACGAGCGTCGAATGCGCCGCGTAACGGCGCATTGCGGATTATTGGCGAATCAACATATACAGGCGGAATAAGTAGATAAGCAATACTGCGGAAATCAGATTGCTCAACGTATTCGCCAGTACAGCGCCTACATTTGGGGTCAGTACAGCGAAGCTGGGCGCGAACAGCAATAGCAATGTTTTAGCCAGTAACCAGCCTATCACCGCAGGCGCGACCAGTCTCATGTTAGCCCAGGCTAAACGCATACTGCTGCGCATTGCGGCAAACACGCCCATTTTCTCTTCAACCAACATCACTGGCGCAAGCGCCAGCACAATGGCCATAATAATCCCCGGAACGACAATCAGCATTATACCGATTTGCACTAACAGGGTAGTCAGAAAAATGAGAATAAACAGTTTAGGCAATGCAGGGGCGCTGGCGCCGATAGCGCGCAGCGCGCTAACCCGATGTCCCGCTGAAACTAACTGAATCATCAGGATGATACCGCCGGCCAGAATAGCGTTGCCGATAAGCCCGGAAAACGTCGAGGCGGCAGAGGCGCGCAACAGGATCTGCTGCTGCTCCGGCGTCATATTTTGTACCAGCTCAAACAGGCCAGCGCTGCCTGCCAGATGTTCTCCTTCGCTGAGTTGCGCGATTTGCGCATCGCTGGGTGAAAAGGCATGACCTAAGACCACCGTGATAAATGCGCACAGCAACGAAACCAGCAAGATAGTAATAAATTGATTTCGGAAAAAATTTCCGGCGTCACGGTAAACGGACTTCGCCGTGATAGACATGCACTCTCCTTGAGTTTTGCAGGTGTTAATTTGCGGGCAATTGTACCCTGGATAACTCTACAGTGGCAGCATCAGCAGTTGTATGGAAAAGCATATCTTTGTAAAGCGGCGGTAATCCGTATCGCGCGCGGGCGCGATTACACGCCTCATTCACTTCGCCTCCTTCGCCCGATATCGAAAATTCGCGACAGGTTGAAGGGCGGTTTTCATAAATAGCGCAACTGACGTTTTCACCCGGCGTGCCAATTAGCGCTTTACAGTGCGGCTGTTTTTGGTTGGTACCGGCCATACAACGTAAAAAAGGGGTAACAGGCTCGGTTAATGACGCCGGAACGCGCCCGCTGGCATCGTCGCCTTCAGCCCAATAAAAGGAGACACGAAAATAGGCACAACAGGCACCGCATGTCATGCATGGGTTAAGAACGCTCATGATTCACCTGCAAAAAACTCACGTATCAATAGATTACAACGGAAATTAATCTGTCCCGCAGTGTTCGCGAATCTTAACGCCACGCGCCATTGCGGGACATTGATTACCTTAGCCAGCCTTTATCGCCAGGGCAACAGGAGCAGACAAATATTTGCATAGCGTGAATATGTCAAAATTGATCTGAATTCCTATAACCAGGATTTTCAATACAAGTTCTAAATTAATCTGGATCAATAAATGTTAAATTATAAGAGCAAATGTGATCTGTGTTAGATCACTTATTACTTCATTGTGGGTATATTCATCACGCTTTTATAACCATAACGATGGAGCGGGTATGAAAAAATTTACAGTGGCGGCACTGGCGTTAACAACTCTTCTCTCAGGCAGCGCGTTCGCGCACGAAGCCGGAGAATTCTTTATGCGTGCAGGTCCGGCAACCGTCAGACCTACAGAAGGGGCGGGTGGTACGCTGGGGCATTTAAACGGGTTTGATGTGAGTAATAACACGCAACTCGGCCTGACATTCACTTACATGGCGACGGACAATATCGGGGTTGAATTGCTGGCGGCCACGCCGTTCCACCATAAGGTGGGTACGGGCGCGACGGGAGATATCGCCACGGTTCACCTGTTACCGCCAACATTAATGGCGCAGTGGTACTTCGGCGATTCCAGCAGCAAAGTGCGTCCTTATGTCGGCGTGGGGGTGAACTACACCACCTTCTTCGATAACGACTTTAACGATAATGGTAAAAATGCCGGGCTGTCCGATCTGAGCTTTAAGGATTCCTGGGGCGCGGCAGGGCAAGTTGGGGTAGATTACCTGATTAACCGCGACTGGTTAATTGGCGCCTCTGTCTGGTACATGGATATTGATACTACCGCCAATTATAAAATGGGCGGCGTTCAGCATCATGACAGCGTGCGTCTGGACCCATGGGTATTTATGTTCTCGGCAGGCTATCGTTTCTAATCGCGTGATGTTGTGACGAAAAAAGACCCCGCCAGGCGGGGTCAAAAAAGGACATGACACACGGATTTTACTTGTCGGAACTCACTTGTCTTCTTTCGGTTCGCCGCAGCCTAGTTCTGCGCCAGTGAGAGGATCAACGGTGGGGTCCGATTTCGTTCTTTCTGCCATCGCTTTGAGCAGCGCCATCTGCTCGCGCGGCAATTTCACTGTCGCCAGGCCATCGCCGCCATCAACAGCAGGCATCGGTTCTGCGACATAGTTGAAGTTCTCATCGCTATTCCAGCTACCTCGCGGATCGTCGCCTTGCGACATGTTGTAGTACACGTCGGTATACTGTTCTACCGGCGGTAATTTACCCGGCGGGAAGTTGTTACGAATCGAATACAGCGCCTTTTCAAAAGAGAGCTGGTGCGCGACTTCACGGGTCATTAAGAAACTGAGCGTGTCTTTTACGCCGGGATCGTCGGTCAGATTAATCAGGCGTTCATAAATGATCTTCGCTCGCGCCTCTGCCGCGATGTTTGAGCGTAGATCGGCTGTGACTTCGCCGATAGTATCAATATAAGCCGCGGTCCACGGTACGCCGCCGGAGTTCGTCAACGCCGGGCCGCCGCCATACAGCAGAGAGGTGATATGGCTGTCATTACCATTCTGCGTCAGCGAGCGATAAAGTTCCGCTTCGCTTTCGGTGCCTTCCGCCAGCTCGCCTTTAGCGCCTTTATTAAGCATTCCTACCAGTGAGCCGATAATTTCCAGATGACTCAGCTCCTCGGTGGCGATGTCCATTAACATCTCTCTACGACCGGCATCATCATCGCTTAAACCTTGCGTGAAGTAGCGGCAGGCGGCCGCCAGTTCGCCCTGCGGGCCGCCAAACTGTTCCAGCAGCAGGTTCGCTAATCCAGGATTAGGTTCGCTCACTCGCACAGTATATTGAAGTTGTTTTACGTGTCGAAACATATTGCCTCCTGCTTATTATTTATTTTTTGGCTTCAACGCCATCTGCTTCAGATCGCAGTAAAAATTGTTCCGTTGTCTGCGGAATATGTTTGATCAGCCAGTCAGCCATTTGCATTTCTTCTTTCAGAATGGCTTCAATCGTCGGAATTGAGGCAGTGTCGCCAGCTTTTTTTGCCGCCGCCAGCAGGGAGGTATAACAAGCAATTTCGAACTGCTCGAAAACATAACCGCTAATTGAGCCTTTGACAATTTCATCGGAAGGGAACATGCCACCGATAGATTGCCCCATTGCTGCCATTTTACTCATGGAGTCTTTCAACACCGAACGGGAAATGCCATTACGGTCCAACACTTCTTCGAGCATGGTAATTTGATGTTTGGTTTCACTAATATGTTGTTCAATTCTGGCTTTTATATCAGGGTAATTTTCAATACGGCTGGCCATAGATTCAAGCATCGATTCTGCCTGTTTTTCCATGGCATGGGCGTCACGAAGCCAGTTATGATAATGTTCAGTATAATTCATTTTATATTCCTCAATGCGTGATAATCTGCTCCGATAATAAAATCGGAATCATGCAAGCTGATAATTAAAAATATTATTTCGATTTGCGTTCAGCACTTTTATTAACATTGCTGACTGCTAAATCGGTAAGTTTTAAATCAGTTTGTTTTTCCTCGTCGAGGGTTTCTTTGAGCAGTTTTAATGCCTTGCTATAGCCGAGCTGCTCGGCCAGGGTAGCTAGCGTGCCGTAGCTGGCGATTTCGTAATGCTCGACTTTTTGCGCCGCGGCGATAAGCGCTGCATCGCGTACTTCGTTTTTCTCCGTACTTTCGATGACTTCATTGGCTTCTTCAATCAGCCCTTCCATAGCGACGCATTTCATTCTTTTCAGTTTAATGCCAGATTCAGATTCGACGATCTGATCAATACGTTCAATCTGACCCTGGGTTTCTTCAAGATGAGATTGAAAGGCCTGGCTTAATTTTTCATTGGACGTGGCTCTGGCAAGTTTAGGAAGAGCCTTGGTTAATTGTTTTTCTGCACTATAGGTATCTGAAAGTAGATGGATAAAAAGGTCTTCAACGGTTTTGATATTCATAAATCTAATTCTCCTGGGCAAAATACTGCGAGCCAGAAGACTCGCAGATTGCTTGATAAAAGCATGTGTTATATTTACATTACAGTAAATCAGGAATTATCGGATTTACGTCCGCCGTGACTATTCTGACCACCTTTTTTACCGGCTTCAGAAGCTCGTTGCGGATCGTTTTTGAAATTCCCGCCGCTATGCTGACCGCCTTTGCGGCCCGCTTCAGATGCTTTTTCACGATTCCCGGCGAAATTTCCTGAACCACCACGATGTTCGGCCATATTATTTCTCCTGTCTCGTTGCTTGCTGAAAAAATCGGTTTTAACCGTGTCGACACCCTATTAAAATTAGTTGGTTAAACCGATTAGTCAAATTGACGGAAATAGTTGTGATTTAC
This sequence comes from Salmonella sp. SAL00653, assembly GCF_046552515.1. NCBI lineage: Bacteria > Pseudomonadati > Pseudomonadota > Gammaproteobacteria > Enterobacterales > Enterobacteriaceae > Salmonella > Salmonella sp. SAL00653. The sequence continues at coordinate 364,293 of NZ_JBGDTY010000001.1, read as the reverse complement.
CGCGTAAATAACGCACAAAAAATGGTTTAGAGATAATATATTCTATATTTTCTTTTAGAATAAGCGATTTAACAGAAAATGCTTTGCATTGTTATTAATAACAAGCGTCACTATCTGCGGCCATAGAAACGTTGGTGCATTGTTTATTGGCATTTCTTTACATAAAGGCGGGGGAAATTGACGTGAAAACGCTAAATTTTTCGGCGTGATTAGGAGTTTTCTTAGCAAAAATTGACTTCAGACTTTTTGAAAGCTGGACGGGGAATAACACCAAAAAGATTGATGATGTACGTCTGAATCGTGATTCTGGTTCGGCGCCAGCCACTCATTAAGCCGCCAGCGTTATGCTGACGGCTTAACCCGTTATGCGCGGCTGGCGGCTTTCATGGCTGAGACAAAGGACCTGAGCTCCGCCAACATCTGTTCGGGAGACGCGAGGTTTTTCTCGATAATCTTGACAATGGCTGAGCCGGAGATAGCGCCAGCCGCCCCGGCACGCACGGCCGCAGACACCTGTTCCGGCGAGGAGATACCGAAGCCCTGTAACGCAGGCGCGGCATGGTACTCTTTAAGCTTCTCAATGAGATGATGCAACGGCAATGCGCCACGGTTTTCTGCGCCGGTGACGCCCGAACGCGAAAGCAGGTAGGTGTAACCGCGGCCGTAAGATGCGACCTGGCGCAGAAGATCGTCATCCGCATTTGGCGGGCAGATGAAGATCGGCGCGATGTTATGCCGTAACGCCGCCTGGCGGAAGGGGGCCGATTCTTCAACCGGGACATCTGCGACCAGCACGGAATCTACGCCAACCTGTTCACAACGGGCATAGAACGCATCTATGCCGTTATTGAACACCAGATTCGCGTACATTAGCAGGCCAATCGGAATTGTCGGGTGTTTTTCACGAATCAGCGCCAGCATTTCAAAACACTGAGCCGGCGTGACGCCAGCGGCGAAGGCGCGTAAGTTCGCATTCTGGATGGTAGGGCCATCGGCCAGCGGATCGGAGAAGGGAACCCCCAGTTCCAGAGCGTCGGCGCCAGAGTCAATCAGTGTGTCGATAATTTTCAGTGACTGTTCAATGCCAGGGTCGCCCAGAGTTACGAAGGGGACAAAAGCGCCTTCCCGGCGATCGTTGAGCTGTGCAAATAAATTTTCGTAGCGTTCCATCAGATTTCCCCTCGCGCTTTCAGGATATCGTGTACGGTAAAGATGTCTTTATCACCGCGGCCAGAGAGATTGACCACCAGCAGTTGCTCTTTTTCCGGCTGCTCGCGCATCATTTTCAGAGCGTGCGCCAACGCGTGGGAGGATTCCAGCGCCGGGATAATTCCCTCATGGCGGCACAACGTTTTGAAGGCTTCCAGCGCCTCATCATCGGTAATGGAGACATAATCCGCGCGTCCGATGCTGTTCAGGTACGCATGTTGCGGCCCAACGGATGGGAAATCGAGCCCGGCGGAAATGGAATAGGACTCTTCAATTTGCCCGTCTGCTGTTTGCATCATCGGCGCTTTCATCCCGAAATAGATGCCAACGCGACCATGTTTAAGCGGCGCACCATGCTTGCCGGTTTCAATACCGTGACCGCCAGGTTCAACGCCTATTAGCCCGACGCTGGTATCATTAATAAAATCCGCAAACATCCCGATAGCGTTTGAGCCGCCACCGACGCAAGCGATAACGGCATCTGGCAGACGGCCCTCTTTGTCGAGGATTTGCGCTTTCGTCTCTTCGCCAATCATGCGTTGGAACTCGCGAACGATGGTAGGATAGGGATGCGGTCCTGCCGCCGTGCCGAGCATATAGTGCGCGGTTTCGTAACTACCGGACCAGTCGCGCAGCGCCTCGTTACAGGCATCTTTTAGCGTAGCGGAGCCGCTATGAACCGGGATGACCTCAGCGCCCATCAGACGCATACGGAAGACGTTCGGCGACTGGCGCTCAACGTCTTTGGCACCCATATAGATACGGCATTTCAGACCCAGCAGGGCGCTGGCGAGCGCAGAGGCGACGCCGTGCTGACCGGCGCCGGTTTCAGCGATAATCTCGCTTTTCCCCATCCGTTTGGCCAGCAGCGCCTGACCCAGTACCTGATTAGTTTTGTGCGCGCCGCCGTGCAGTAAATCTTCGCGCTTTAAATACAACGTGGTACGCGTACCGGCGGTAATGTTCTGGCATTTCGTCAGCGCGGTGGGGCGTCCCGCGTAGTTTTTTAGCAGATCGGCGAATTGCGCCTGAAATTCAGGATCTTTTTGCGCGCTGACGAAGGCCTCTTCAAGCTGGTTCAGCGCAGGCATCAGGATCTGCGGCACATACATGCCGCCGAATTCACCAAAGTAGGGGTTGAGAAGTGTTGTCATGTTTTTTCCTTAATATGCGCGCAGTGTCTGAAAAACTGAGGCCAGAAGACGAGCATCTTTGATGCCCGGCTGTGACTCCACACCTGAATTAAAATCGAGACCGGCACAGCCGACTTGCGCCGCCTGGACGCAGTTATCGGCCGCCAGCCCGCCCGCCAGTAACACATTATCCAGCGGTTGCCCCTGTAGCAGTGACCAGTCGAAGCGCTGCCCGCTGCCGCCTTGCCCATTGTCGAAAATGTATTTATCGACATGGTAATAATCGCGTGCGGGAAGGGCATCGCTAACGCTCAGCGCCTTCCAGATTTGCACCTGTTTGGGCAACGCCTCGCGCAGCGCGTTGACATACGCCTGGTCTTCGCTGCCATGTAGCTGTACGGCAGAAAGCGACAGGACGGCGGCTTTCTGGCAAACATCGGCGATATCAGCGTTCTGGAAAACGCCGACATACTGCAATGGCGCGCCGCTTATCACTTCTCGCGCCTGCTCAACGCTCACCGCGCGTGGAGATGAGGGCACAAAAATCAACCCGCCATATATTGCGCCAGCGTCACAGGCCGCTTTAGCGTCCTGGGCGCGGGTCAGGCCGCAGACTTTATTTTCGCCAAGCAGCACGCGACGGACGGCGGCGTTAAGATCGTCATGCGCCATTAACGCCGAGCCAATTAAAAAACCGTTAGCGAAGTGGCTCAGTTCGCGTACCTGACCATAGGTGTTAATCCCGGACTCGCTGATGACAGTCACGCCGTGGCCCAGTTTTGGCGCCAGCTGGCGGGTGCGATTCAAATCAATCGACAGATCGCGCAGATCGCGATTGTTGATACCTACCACTTTTGCGCCTAACGCTATCGCGCGCTCCCGTTCTTCGTCATTACTGACCTCCGTGAGCACGCCCATTTTCAGACTGTGCGCGACGGCGGAGAGCTGGCGATACTGTTCGTCATCCAGAACCGAGAGCATCAGTAAACAGGCATCGGCCTGATAGTAACGGGCAAGGTAGATCTGATAGGGATCGATAATAAAATCCTTACACAGAATCGGCTGCGGCGCGCTTTGGCTAACGATCGGCAGAAAATCGAAGCTCCCCTGAAAATATTTTTCGTCGGTGAGCACCGAGATCGCCGAGGCGTAATGTTGATAAATACTGGCAATACGCGCCGGATCGAAATCATCGCGAATCACGCCTTTTGATGGCGATGCTTTCTTACACTCCAGAATAAAGGCGGTACGCGCGCCCTGGAGCGCATCATAAAAATGGCGTGTACTTGGCTGGATCTCATTTTGAAAACTGGCCAGCGGCTGTTGCTGTTTGCGGGCTTCTACCCAAATCGCCTTGTCTGCGACGATTTTCGCTAAAACGGTTTGCATTATTTACCCTCTTGCCGCCAGTGCGGTGACTCTGTCATATGCGGTGCCGTTGCGCAGAACATCAAGCACGGTTTGCGCGTTGGCCTTGAGATCTTCCTGACCATGCAGACGCATCAGCATCGCCACGTTGGCGGCGACGGCGGCCTCATGCGCGGCATCGCCTTTACCTTGTAATAACCGCGTCAGAATGTCACGGTTTTCTTCCGGCGTGCCGCCAGCCAACTGATCCTGATGGTAAGGCGTCAGGCCAAAATCCTCCGCCGTCAGTTGATAGCTTTTAATTTCGCCGTCATGCAGCTCCGCGACAATCGTCGGTGCATGGAGCGAAACCTCATCCATGCCGCCGCTATGTACTACCGCCGCGCGCTGATAGCCCAGTACCCGTAAGGTTTCCGCAATCGGCAGCACCAGTTCCGGGCTATGGACGCCAATCAACGCCAGCGGCGGATGCGCCGGATTGATCAGCGGGCCGAGTACGTTGAACAGGGTTCGCGTTTTTAACTGTTGGCGAACCGGCATCGCGTGACGGAATCCGGTGTGATATTTCGGCGCGAACAGGAAACAGACGCCCAGTTCATCTAACGCCTGACGTGATTTATCGGCGTTCATATCCAGATTAATACCGAACGCCGCCAACAGATCGGATGACCCCGATTTGCTGGACACGCTGCGGTTGCCGTGTTTCGCCACTTTCAGTCCACAGGCCGCCGCGACAAAGGCGCTGGCGGTAGAGATATTGATACTGTTGCTGCCATCGCCGCCGGTACCAACGATATCCGCAAACAGATACTCCGGGCGCGGGAACGGGGCGGCATTTTCCAGCAACGCAGTGGCGGCGCCGGCAATTTCATTGGGATGCTCGCCGCGAATTTTCATGCTCACCAGCGCGGCGGCGAGCTGTTCAGGCTTAAGTTCGCCGCGGACGACCGCCGAAAACAACTGATGGCTCTCTTGTTGCGTCAGTGTTTGCGCCTGATAGAGTTTCTCCAGAATCGGCTGTAGGGTGTTGGTCGGCTCCAGCTTTTGCTGCGCCCAGGCTAATGTTTGCTCCAGTAGACGCGCGCCCTGTGTCGTCAGGATGGACTCAGGATGAAATTGAAAACCGCAAACGCGATCCGCATCATGACGTACCGCCATCACCATGCCGTTGAAATGGGCATTAATGGTCAGCCCGGCAGGAACATTACTGCCGACCAGCGAATGATAACGCGCGACCGGTAGCGGATTCGCCAGCCCGGCGAACATCGCCTGACCGTCATGCTCAATGCTGGAGGCTTTACCATGCAGAATTTCTCCCGCCTGACCGACATAACCGCCGTAAGCTTCGACAATCGCCTGATGCCCCAGACAAATGCCGATGATCGGTAACTTGCCGCGTAGTCGGGTCAGCAGCTCCGGCATACAGCCTGCCTCGCTGGGAACGCCCGGACCGGGGGAGAGCATTAGCACCGGATTTTTCATTGTCGCCAGGCGATCGATAAGCGTCTGCGCCGGAATATGGTTACGGTAAATCACCACGTTATGACCGTTGGTCCGTAGCTGATCTGCCAGGTTCCAGGTAAACGAGTCGATGTTATCGAGCAGCAGAATATCAGTCATCAGAAGGTCTCCTGTGCATGATGCGCGGTGGCGATAGCACGCAATACGGCGCGCGCTTTATTACGGGTTTCATCGGCTTCAGACTGCGGAACCGAGTCCAGCACAATTCCGGCGCCCGCCTGTACGGTGGCGATACCGTTCTCCACCAGCGCGGAGCGGATAACAATACAGGTGTCCAGATCGCCGTGGGCGGTGAAGTAACCGACCGCGCCGCCATAGCTGCCGCGGCGCTGTCCTTCCGCATCGGCAATCAACTGCATGGCGCGTACTTTCGGCGCGCCGCTCAGGGTGCCCATGTTCATGCAGGCGCGATAGGCGTGCAGCGCGTCGAGATCGTGACGCAGTTCGCCCACCACCCGGGAAACCAGATGCATCACGTACGAATAGCGGTCAACTTTTGTCAGATCGGCAACGTAGCGACTGCCCGGCGTACAGATGCGCGCCAGGTCATTGCGCGCCAGATCGACCAGCATCAGATGTTCGGAAAGCTCTTTATGGTCGGTACGCATATCCAGCTCAATACGGGTGTCGAGATCTCTGTCCAGCGTACCATCGGCGCGGCGACCGCGTGGACGGGTACCCGCGATGGGGTAAATCTCAATCTGACGGCTGGCGGCGTCATATTTCAGCGAGCTTTCCGGCGACGCGCCGAAAAGCGTGAAATCATTATCCTGCATAAAGAACATATACGGGCTGGGGTTGCTCTTTTTCAGCACGTAGTAGGCAGCCAACGGCGACGGGCAGGGCAGTGAAAAGCGACGCGACGGCACCACCTGAAATATCTCGCCCGCGCGGATGGCTTTTTGCAACTGGCGTACCACCGCGCTGAACGCGTTATCGCTCTGATTGCATTCGCAGCGCATGTCCGGCACCGGCGTCACCGGCAACGGCGGCGCAGGCTGGGTTAACTGTTGGCTAAGGTACGCCAGGCGGGCGTTCAGACGCTGTTTTTCCCGGTCGCTGGCGGTGAACAGACTGGCCTGAATACGGGTGCTTTTTTTCTGATGATCTATCACCATCAGCGTTTCCGCTAAATAAAAGCAGTAGTCCGGGCAGTTATTGCCAGCCTCAAGGTGTGGCAGCGCTTCAAAGCCAGCGACCAGGTCGTAGGCAAACAGACCGCCGAAAAACATAGCCTCCCGCTCTTGCGTCGGTATGTTCACCACTCCCTGTAACAGGCGGAACGCATCAAATACCGACAGAGAGCACAAACGGGCGTCTTCATCTAATAATGGGCTGACGGGCGGAAAGCGTAGAATGCGACCGGCAGGCAGGACCTCGTTCTCCACGCCAGCGGGCAGGGCGGTATCCAGGAGCGGCAATAACGAGGCGCCATTATCAGATAACGCTTGAATAGTGACAGTGTCACCTAAAGCGGTAATGCGCAGCGCGCTATCTACCAGCAGCAGGCTTTTTAAATCGTCTTTACTGTCGATATCCGCGGATTCCAGCAGCAGCGTTGCCGGGCGATCGCCGCAGACCTGATGAAAAAGCGCCGTTGGGTTTTCCCGGTAGGCGGCATCGCAGGTCAATAGTTCGAGCGTGGGTTTTGGTGTTTGCATGGTTATTCTCATTATTTTGTTCAAAAAAAAGCCCGCTTAACAGGCGGGCCGGGTATCGTTTGGCTGATTACAGCTGTTCATACACCGCCCGCTATCAGGAAGTGCGCCACCAACCGTGTAATGCAAATGTCGCTGCCATTTTAGATACCCTCTTCATGTGAACTTTCGTACTAGTTAACTAGTTCGATGGAATAATGTCAACACCTATTTCAGTATATTTGCCGGAACCGTTATGATGTACATGACATAACTTTATCTCTATGGGAGCCGCCTTGAGCGACACGAATTACGCAGTGATTTACGATCTGCACAGTCATACCACGGCGTCCGATGGACTGTTGACGCCAGAAACATTAGTACACCGTGCGGTAGAGATGCGAGTCGGCACGCTGGCGATTACCGATCATGACACCACAGCCGCGATTCCTGCGGCAAGAGAAGAAATTTCACGTTGCGGGCTGGCCCTGAATCTTATTCCTGGCGTGGAGATTTCAACGGTCTGGGAGAATCATGAGATTCACATTGTGGGTCTGAATATTGATATTGCGCACCCGGCAATGCGCGATTTTCTGGCGCAGCAGACACAGCGGCGTCAGGCGCGTGGTCGGCTCATTGCGGAGCGTCTGGAAAAAGCCCATATTCCCGGCGCGTGGGAAGGGGCATTGAGACTGGCCAATGGCGGCGCGGTGACGCGCGGCCACTTCGCCCGCTTTCTGGTGGAGTGCGGCAAAGCCGCGACCATGGCGGATGTTTTTAAAAAATATCTCGCGCGTGGGAAAACCGGTTACGTTCCGCCGCAGTGGTGTACAATAGAACAAGCTATTGATGTCATTCATCATTCTGGCGGTAAGGCGGTGTTGGCCCATCCGGGACGCTACGACCTTAGCGCTAAGTGGCTGAAAAGATTAGTGGCGCAATTTGCCGACCATCACGGCGACGCGATGGAAGTGGCGCAGTGCCAACAATCGCCCAATGAACGCACCCAACTGGCGACGCTTGCGCGTCAGCATCATTTATGGGCATCGCTTGGATCTGATTTCCATCAGCCCTGCCCGTGGATTGAGTTGGGGCGTAAACTCTGGCTGCCCGCTGGCGTTGAAGGCGTATGGCAGACATGGGAACAGCCGCAAATATCACAGTGAGGGAAGTATGAGCCAGTTTTTTTATATCCATCCGGATAACCCACAGCAACGGCTGATTAATCAGGCCGTCGACATTGTGCGTAAAGGCGGTGTTATTGTTTATCCAACCGATTCCGGCTATGCCCTGGGTTGTAAAATTGAAGACAAAGGCGCAATGGAGCGCATTTGCCGCATCCGCCATCTGCCGGACGGCCACAACTTCACGCTGATGTGCCGTGATTTGTCCGAGTTGTCGACCTACTCCTACGTCGACAACGTGGCGTTTCGTCTGATGAAAAACAATACGCCGGGTAACTACACCTTTATCCTGAAGGGGACAAAAGAGGTGCCGCGCCGTCTGTTGCAGGAAAAGCGTAAAACTATCGGCCTGCGCGTACCGTCAAACCCGATTGCGCTGGCGTTGTTGGATACGCTGGGCGAACCGATGCTCTCGACGTCGTTGATGCTGCCTGGCAGCGATTTTACCGAGTCGGACCCGGAGGAGATTAAAGATCGGCTGGAGAAGCAGGTGGCTCTGATCATCCACGGCGGTTACCTCGGCCAACAGCCTACCACGGTAATCGATTTGACCAATGACTCCCCGGTGGTGCTGCGCGAAGGCGTCGGCGACGTTACACCTTTCTTATAAGGGCGTAAGCCTGTATACTACGCGGCCTTAAAATGGCGCGGCAACGCGCCGTTCATTCTCCTGTTCGACGCCTGTGAAGGCGACACCTGAAGGAAGCTCTATGAGCGAAAAGTTACAAAAAGTGCTGGCGCGCGCTGGCCACGGCTCTCGCCGTGAAATCGAATCCATTATTGAAGCGGGACGTGTCAGCGTTGACGGTAAAATCGCCACGCTTGGCGATCGTGTTGAAGTCACTCCCGGTTTGAAAATCCGTATTGACGGTCACCTGATTTCGGTGAAAGAGTCGGCGGAACAAATTTGCCGCGTTCTGGCCTATTACAAACCAGAAGGTGAACTGTGTACCCGCAATGACCCTGAAGGGCGGCCAACCGTTTTTGATCGCTTACCGAAACTGCGCGGCGCGCGGTGGATTGCGGTAGGACGTCTGGATGTCAACACCTGCGGGCTATTGTTGTTTACCACCGACGGTGAACTGGCGAACCGCCTGATGCACCCTAGTCGTGAAGTTGAACGTGAATATGCCGTGCGCGTGTTCGGTCAGGTGGATGAATCGAAACTGCGTGATTTAAGCCGTGGCGTACAGTTGGAAGATGGCCCGGCGGCATTTAAGACCATTAAATTCAGCGGCGGCGAAGGCATTAACCAGTGGTATAACGTGACGCTGACGGAAGGGCGCAACCGCGAAGTTCGCCGACTGTGGGAAGCGGTAGGCGTTCAGGTCAGCCGTCTGATCCGCGTTCGTTACGGCGATATCCCGCTGCCGAAAGGCCTGCCGCGCGGCGGCTGGACTGAGCTCGACCTCGCGCAAACGAACTATCTGCGTGGTCTGGTAGAGCTCCCGCCGGAAACCTCGTCGAAGGTTGCCGTCGAAAAAGACCGTCGTCGTATGAAAGCGAACCAGATCCGTCGGGCGGTAAAACGCCACAGCCAGATAGCTGGCGGACGCCGCTCCGGTGGGCGTAATAACAACGGGTAATCTCTACCGCGGTCTATAGGCCGAGGATCATCAGACAAGAGGGTTTGTGCCGGATGGCGGCGCAAACGCCTTAATCCGGCCTACGGTTAATAATCAATTCCCATCTGGGCTTTTACGCCCGCGTCAAAAGCATGTTTAACCGGACGCAGTTCGCTGACGGTATCCGCAAGATCAAGAATATCCCGGTGACAGCCGCGACCTGTAATAATCACCGTCTGGTGACCAGGGCGCGCGTTTAGCGCGCTTATGACCTCTTCCAGCGGTAAATAGTCATACGCCACCATATAGGTCAGCTCATCCAGTACTACCATATCAAGCAGCGGATCGGCCAGCATTCGTTTCCCATGCTGCCAAACGGCCATACATGCTGCAGTGTCTGCCTCGCGATTTTGCGTCTCCCAGGTAAATCCCGTTGCCATCACCTGAAATTCGACGCCATGCGGTTCCAGCAGATTACGCTCGCCGTTGGGCCAGGTGCCCTTAATAAATTGCACCACGCCTACGTTTTTACCGTGTCCTACGGCGCGGGCGGCAGTTCCGAAAGCCGCCGTGGTTTTGCCCTTACCATTGCCAGTAAACACGATAATAATACCGCGCTCTTCCTGTGCCTGGGCGACACGGGCGTCAACCCGATCTTTTACCTTCTGCTGGCGCTGCTGATAACGTTCATCACTCATTGGGCGATTCCTGGTTTACGGCCCGGTTGGGCGTCAAAGGTCATACCGGTTTTACGGCGACTGTCGTCGCCCATAAGCCACAGGTAAAGCGGCATAATATCGGCAGGCGTTTTTAATTTCTGTGGATCTTCCGTCGGAAAGGCGCTGGCGCGCATACTGGTGCGCGTGCCGCCCGGGTTAATGCAGTTAACACGCAGAGGACGGTTCTGGTATTCGTCCGCCAGCACCTGCATCATTCCTTCAGTAGCAAACTTCGAGGTGGCATAGGCGCCCCAGTTGGCGCGTCCCTGACGGCCAACGCTTGATGACGTAAAGACCAGCGAGCCGGCATCGGACTTCAATAATAACGGTAACAGCGCCTGGGTGAGCATAAAGGTGGCGTTAACGTTTACCTGCATGACATCCTGCCAGATCTGCGGATCTTGTTCGCTCATTGGGCCGATTTCCCCCAGTAACCCGGCATTGTGCAGGATGCCATCCAGGCGGGGATAGTGCGCGGCGATGCGGTCGGCCACTTGCCGGCACTCTTCAGCGGTGCAGGTCAGCAGATCGAGCGTAAACCACTGTGGTTGAACATGTTGCTCGTCAGCAATGTGCTGCGCGACCCGACGCAGTTTCTCTTCGTTGCGTCCCAGCAGAATCACCGTTGCGCCGTAACGCGCATATGTGAGCGCGGCTTCCCGCCCAATGCCATCGCTGGCGCCAGTGACCAGAATAATGCGGTTTTGCAATAGATCTTGTTTCGGTTGGTAATGCATGGCTACTCCTCAACGGCGTGGTACACCGTCCTGCCAGGTTGTCTTATCTTCGCGTTAACTTTTCGGGTTTATGCCTGAAAGCGCCTTTTTTTTCAATCAGACAGGGGCGATAACGCCGTAAAATGAACGTCTTGTCATACTTTTTCTTCCTCAACAGGCATACGGATGAAGAGAGACTGACTTCGATGCCTGTTGTACACTGAGCGCAAGTCGCGTTATTTAATCAAGGTGGGAGTCGTGGAATTGTTGTCTGAATATGGCTTATTTTTGGCAAAAATCGTCACCGTTGTGGTGGCCATTGCCGTCATTGTGCTGCTGATCGTGAATGCTACGCAACGCAAACGTCAGCGCGGCGAGCTGCGCGTGACCAATTTGAGCGAGCAGTATCAGGAGATGAAGGATGACCTTGCTGCGGCGTTGATGGATGGCCATCAGCAAAAACTGTGGCATAAAGCGCAGAAAAAAAAGCATAAGCAGGAGGCGAAAGCCGCCAAAGCGAAAGCGAAGCTGGGGGACATTGCGACATCGGACAAACCGCGCGTATGGGTGATAGATTTCAAAGGCAGTATGGACGCTCACGAAGTTAATGCGTTACGCGAAGAGGTCACGGCGGTGCTGGCAGTGGCGAAACCCGGCGATCGGGCGGTTGTGCGTCTGGAAAGCCCCGGTGGCGTTGTGCACGGCTATGGCCTGGCGGCATCGCAATTGCAGCGCCTGCGCGATAAAAATATTCCGCTGACCGTGACGGTGGATAAAGTCGCGGCAAGCGGAGGCTACATGATGGCCTGCGTGGCGGAAAAAATTATCGCGGCGCCGTTCGCTATTGTGGGGTCAATTGGTGTTGTCGCGCAAATCCCGAACTTTAACCGCTTTCTCAAAAGTAAAGACATTGATATTGAACTGCATACCGCAGGGCAGTACAAACGTACCCTGACTTTGTTAGGCGAGAATACGGAAGAAGGGCGGCAGAAGTTTCGTGAAGATCTCAACGAAACGCACCATCTGTTCAAAGAGTTTGTGCAGCGGATGCGTCCGGCTCTGGACATTGAACAGGTCGCCACGGGCGAACACTGGTACGGTCAGCAGGCGCTGGAGAAGGGACTGGTTGATGAGATTAACACCAGCGATGAGGTTATCCTCGGCCTGATGGAAGGGCGCGAGGTGCTGAATGTGCGCTATATGCAGCGTAAAAAACTGATCGATCGTGTTACCGGCAGCGCGGCGGAAAGCGCGGATCGGCTGCTGCTGCGCTGGTGGCAGCGTGGACAAAAGCCGTTGATGTAAACCGCTATTGCCGGATGGCATTCAGCGCCATCCGGCATGGATTAATCCACCAGGTGATACTTCTCAGACAGCACATGCGCCAGGTGTTTAAACATGTTAAACACCGCGGTGCTTTTAGGGGTCGGTAACCCTTGCTCGTCTAAAAAGTAATCGCCGCTGAAAACCAGCACGCCATTTCTCTGCGTTACGCCGGTGGCGACAATACCTGCCATCGTGTCTTCATGTTCCCGAATAATTTTGTTGGCTTCAAGCAACAGTGTTTCGCGATCGATAGGTTGCGTCTCTTTATGCATTTTTTACTCCTTAAACAAGGAGATTAGTCTACGCTGAGCACTTCTGATGGGCAAATATTCTCACAGGAAATTGATGGATTTGTCATGTTGCGTTCACTGGCAAGATTTGTTTTTGCATGCTAATAAAGTTGCGTATCGAATTTTATCAGGTACAGTGTGACGCTTTCGTCAATCTGGCAACAGAATTGCTTGACATTCGACCAAAATTCTGTCGTGCTATAGCGCGTGTGTGCAAAAAAGCCTGTTAACTCAGTCACCTGAGGGTTACATTTCGTACACAAAGCCAGTACAAGGGGTTGATATCCGCAGACGCAGAGACCATATATCGTTGTCTCGTCGCCAGTGGAAGGTGAATCAACGTGCGACGCATTCCTGGAAGAATCAACTTAGGTAAAGGTGAATATGGGTAAAGCTCTTGTCATCGTTGAGTCCCCGGCAAAAGCCAAAACGATCAACAAGTATCTGGGTAATGACTACGTGGTGAAATCCAGCGTGGGTCATATCCGTGATTTGCCGACCAGTGGCTCAGCAGCTAAAAAGAGCGCCGACTCTACCTCCACCAAAACGGCTAAAAAGCCCAAAAAGGATGAACGTGGCGCTCTCGTCAACCGTATGGGGGTTGACCCGTGGCACAACTGGGATGCGCACTATGAAGTGCTGCCCGGTAAAGAGAAGGTCGTCTCTGAACTGAAACAGTTGGCGGAAAAAGCCGACCACATCTATCTCGCAACCGACCTTGACCGCGAAGGGGAAGCCATTGCATGGCACCTGCGGGAAGTGATCGGCGGCGATGACGCGCGCTACAGTCGCGTAGTCTTTAACGAAATAACCAAAAATGCCATTCGCCAGGCGTTTGAACAGCCGGGCGAGCTGAACATTAACAGGGTCAACGCCCAGCAAGCGCGCCGCTTTATGGATCGCGTGGTAGGCTATATGGTCTCGCCGCTGCTGTGGAAAAAGATCGCCCGTGGTTTGTCGGCAGGTCGCGTTCAGTCTGTCGCGGTCCGTCTGGTCGTTGAACGCGAGCGCGAGATTAAAGCGTTTGTTCCGGAAGAGTTCTGGGAAATTGACGCTAATACGACGACGCCGTCTGGCGAGGCGCTACCGCTACAGGTCACGCATCAGAACGACAAGCCATTCCGGCCGGTAAATCGCGAGCAGACGCTTGCCGCCGTCAGCTTGCTGGAAAAAGCGCGCTATAGCGTACTGGAGCGTGAAGACAAACCGACCAGCAGCAAACCTGGCGCGCCGTTTATCACCTCCACGCTACAACAGGCGGCCAGCACCCGGCTGGGCTTTGGCGTGAAGAAAACCATGATGATGGCGCAGCGTCTGTATGAGGCGGGCTACATCACCTATATGCGTACAGACTCCACCAACCTGAGTCAGGATGCGGTCAACATGGTGCGCGGCTATATTGGCGATAATTTCGGCAAGAAATACCTGCCGGATAACCCGAACCAGTACGCCAGCAAAGAAAACTCTCAGGAAGCGCACGAAGCGATCCGTCCTTCCGACGTTGCTGTCATGGCGGAGTCGCTGAAAGACATGGAGGCTGACGCGCAGAAGTTGTATCAGCTAATTTGGCGTCAGTTTGTCGCCTGTCAGATGACGCCAGCACAATATGACTCCACTACGCTTACCGTTGGCGCAGGCGAATTCCGTCTGAAAGCGCGTGGGCGTATTTTGCGCTTTGACGGCTGGACAAAAGTGATGCCGGCGCTGCGTAAAGGCGATGAAGATCGCACATTGCCTGCCGTGAATAAGGGCGATGCGCTGACGCTACTTGAATTGACGCCTGCTCAGCACTTTACTAAACCGCCAGCCCGTTTCAGCGAGGCTTCTCTGGTTAAAGAACTTGAGAAGCGCGGTATTGGTCGTCCGTCTACCTATGCGTCGATTATCTCGACCATTCAGGATCGCGGCTATGTTCGCGTTGAAAACCGTCGCTTCTATGCGGAAAAAATGGGTGAAATCGTCACCGATCGGCTGGAAGAAAACTTCCGCGAATTGATGAACTACGATTTTACCGCGCAGATGGAAGATAGTCTGGATCAGGTTGCGAATCACCAGGCCGAGTGGAAAGCGGTACTGGATAACTTCTTCAGCGATTTTACTCAGCAGCTCGATAAAGCCGAGAAAGATCCGGAAGAAGGGGGGATGCGTCCTAACCAGATGGTGCTGACCAGCATCGACTGTCCAACCTGTGGCCGTAAAATGGGAATTCGTACTGCCAGTACGGGGGTTTTCCTTGGGTGTTCAGGTTATGCGCTTTCGCCGAAAGAGCGTTGTAAAACGACCATTAACCTGGTGCCGGAAAATGAAGTTCTGAACGTGCTGGAAGGCGACGACGCCGAAACCAACGCCCTGCGCGCCAAGCGTCGCTGTCAGAAGTGCGGTACGGCGATGGACAGCTATCTGATCGATCCGAAGCGTAAATTGCATGTGTGTGGTAATAACCCGACCTGTGACGGCTACGAGATTGAAGAAGGCGAGTTCCGCATCAAAGGGTATGACGGCCCGATCGTTGAGTGTGAGAAATGTGGTTCCGAAATGCACCTGAAAATGGGGCGTTTTGGTAAGTACATGGCCTGTACTAACGACGAATGTAAAAATACCCGTAAGATCTTGCGTAACGGCGAAGTTGCGCCGCCGAAGGAAGATCCTGTTCCATTACCGGAACTGCCGTGTGAAAAATCGGACGCGTACTTTGTGCTGCGCGATGGCGCCGCAGGGATATTCCTGGCGGCCAATACGTTCCCGAAATCACGCGAAACGCGCGCGCCATTAGTCGAGGAGCTATACCGGTTCCGTGATCGCCTGCCGGAAAAACTGCGTTATCTGGCGGATGCGCCGCAGCAGGACCCGGAAGGTAATAAAACCGTTGTTCGCTTTAGCCGCAAAACAAAACAGCAGTACGTTGCGGCGGAAAAAGACGGGAAGGCGACGGGATGGTCAGCGTTCTTCGTCGACGGCAAGTGGGTTGAAGGCAAGAAATAACCCCGGCCTGTCGCCACTGTAGTCAAGCGGGCCGCGTAAGCGGCCCTTTTTTATATACCCTTCATATTTAAAGTGGCTTATGTGTTGGCTACGGATTACTCGGCCCATCCATGGGCTTCGTCCTGACGGGCCGTCGCACGCGACGTTCAAATCTGCTCCCGGCAGATTTGTCGCTCACCCCAGTCACATCGTTATCTATGCTCCTGGGAACTCACTCCCTTGCCGCCTTTAAGCAACTCGAATTATTTTGGGTATAGCGGGCTTATTATTTTATCGCGCTGGCTATACAGTTCAGATATAAATGATATAGTGGTTATAGTTAACACCTTTTTTATTATTAAATCGTATTAGCAGCCCGATTAAGTCTGCAGATAAACGATGGCCTGATGGCGCTAATCTGGATGATGTATTATGAAATTGCAGCAGCTTCGTTACATTGTTGAAGTGGTTAATCATAACCTTAACGTCTCCTCTACCGCTGAGGGGTTGTATACTTCCCAGCCGGGGATCAGCAAGCAGGTTAGGATGCTGGAAGATGAGCTTGGCATCCAGATTTTCGCCCGCAGTGGTAAGCATCTGACTCAGGTGACGCCCGCAGGTCAGGAGATTATTCGTATTGCGCGTGAGGTGCTTTCCAAAGTCGATGCCATTAAGTCGGTCGCCGGCGAGCACACCTGGCCGGATAAAGGCTCGCTCTATATTGCCACTACCCATACTCAGGCGCGTTACGCATTGCTAGGCGTGATTAAAGGCTTCATCGAGCGTTACCCGCGCGTTTCGCTGCATATGCACCAGGGGTCGCCAACGCAGATTGCGGAAGCGGTATCGAAAGGGAACGCCGATTTCGCGATTGCCACGGAAGCGCTGCATTTATATGACGATCTGGTGATGTTGCCATGCTATCACTGGAACCGTTCGATAGTGGTGACGCCGGATCATCCATTGGCGGCAACGTCTTCCGTAACGATCGAAGCGCTGGCGCAGTATCCGCTGGTGACGTATACCTTCGGCTTTACCGGGCGTTCCGAACTGGATACCGCTTTTAATCGCGCAGGATTAACGCCGCGGATCGTCTTTACTGCAACCGATGCGGATGTGATTAAAACGTATGTCAGGTTGGGACTGGGCGTTGGCGTCATTGCCAGCATGGCGGTCGATCCGCTTGCCGATCCTGATTTAGTGCGGATTGACGCGCACGATATTTTTAGCCACAGCACCACAAAAATTGGTTTTCGCCGTAGTACTTTTTTACGCAGCTATATGTATGATTTTATCCAGCGTTTTGCGCCACATCTGACGCGTGATGTGGTGGATACGGCGGTGGCGTTGCGTTCTAATGAAGAAATTGAAGCGATGCTTCAGGATATAAAGCTGCCTGAAAAGTAATATCACCGTCGGTTTGTGTCGTAGTGGCATGGCAGACAAAGCCGCCTTTTGCAATATCCCTCGAAGTATTACGGGTAATGATCAGCAAAATAGTGTTGAATTACCCGTCCCGCCAGTTTCTTTTTCCAAATAGTTATCTTGAGTCAAAAGATTGATTTATTCACTGGCAACGATTCGTAAATTGACTGGATTTTTGACTAAAGTTTATTTAGGATTTGTCTCATCTGATGATTAATTGTACCGATTGTTTGGTGCTGAAATGATAAGTGATACCGATAGCATGAGGTTAGTAATGCCTTCTGAAAACCAGGAACCGCGCCGCGACCCTGAGCTCAAACGTAAAGCATGGCTGGCGGTTTTTGTGGGTTCTGCGTTGTTCTGGGTAGTGGTAGCGCTTGTTATCTGGCATTGGTGGGGCTAAGTGAGCATTACGTCGGAACGCGAGCGCGTGGTCGCGCCCCCGATTCAATCTGGTGACGATGATAACACCCCGGATACGACCGTTTTTCGGTCTGTTCCGCAACACTGGACGCTCACACCGCAGCAGCGGGCATTTATTGATGCTTTTGCTGACGAGGTGTCACAAAAATAATATTCGTCTTTTTATTGGCGTTACTGTTTTATTAACGCTGTCTTATTACACCGCAGCAACCGTGTGCTGAGCGCTTCTCAGTATTGATTAAACACAGTTGGTGTCGCCTATGTTAACGTCAAATATAAAGTATTGGTCATGGACTGGCGCGTTTATATTATCGCTACTGTTCTGGGCCGAGTTAATCTGGATTGCCGTCTAATCTCGTCAAAGCCCGATAATGCGTTATTTATCGGGCTTTTTCATCTTCGTTCCTCGCCTGTTAGGTTTCTCCTCTTTTAGCAATTTGGGTTGTTATCAAAACGTTACATTTTGTTTGTGTTATCTTTAATACAACCCTGTGGAGAATCAGGGTAACGCAACCCTGTCATTTAAGGAGGAGCTATGTCGTCAACCCTACGAGAAGCCAGTAAGGATACATTGCAGGCCAAAGATAAAACGTATCATTACTACAGTCTGCCGCTGGCTGCCAAATCCCTGGGCGATATCGCCCGTTTGCCCAAATCACTTAAAGTGTTACTGGAAAACCTGTTGCGCTGGCAGGACGGCGAATCTGTGACTGATGAAGATATTCAGGCGCTGGCCGGTTGGCTTAAAAATGCCCATGCCGATCGTGAAATTGCCTGGCGGCCCGCCCGTGTCCTGATGCAGGACTTTACCGGCGTGCCTGCCGTTGTCGACCTGGCGGCGATGCGTGAAGCCGTTAAACGCCTCGGCGGCGATACGTCGAAAGTGAACCCGTTATCGCCGGTTGATCTGGTTATTGACCACTCTGTGACGGTCGATCATTTCGGCGATGATGATGCGTTTGAAGAAAACGTGCGGCTGGAAATGGAACGTAACCATGAGCGTTATATGTTCCTGAAATGGGGAAAGCAGGCATTCAGCCGTTTCAGCGTGGTGCCGCCCGGCACCGGCATTTGCCATCAGGTTAACCTGGAATACCTGGGTAAAGCCGTCTGGAGCGAATTACAGGACGGGGAGTGGATTGCTTACCCGGACTCGCTGGTGGGGACTGACTCCCATACGACCATGATTAATGGTCTGGGCGTATTGGGGTGGGGTGTGGGTGGTATTGAAGCGGAAGCGGCGATGCTTGGTCAGCCCGTGTCGATGCTTATCCCGGATGTCGTCGGCTTTAAGTTAACCGGTAAGCTTCGGGAGGGGATCACCGCCACTGACCTGGTGCTCACCGTCACGCAAATGCTGCGTAAGCATGGCGTCGTGGGTAAATTTGTTGAATTTTATGGTGATGGTCTGGATTCGCTGCCGTTGGCGGATCGCACGACCATCGCTAATATGTCGCCGGAATATGGCGCCACCTGTGGTTTTTTCCCCATTGACGCCATCACCCTGGAATATATGCGATTAAGCGGGCGTAGCGACGATCTGGTCGAGCTGGTTGAAGCCTACGCGAAGGCGCAGGGAATGTGGCGCAATCCCGGAGACGAACCGGTATTTACCAGTACGCTGGAACTGGATATGGGCGATGTCGAAGCCAGTCTGGCCGGGCCGAAACGCCCGCAGGATCGCGTGGCGTTAGGCGATGTGCCGAAAGCCTTTGCCGCCAGCGCCGAGCTGGAGCTGAATACCGCGCAAAGAGATCGCCAGCCGGTTGACTATACGATGAACGGACAGCCATATCAGCTTCCTGATGGCGCTGTCGTCATTGCCGCCATCACCTCCTGTACGAATACCTCGAACCCCAGCGTGCTGATGGCGGCGGGATTACTGGCGAAAAAAGCAGTAACTCTGGGGTTGAAGCGTCAACCGTGGGTCAAGGCTTCTCTGGCGCCGGGGTCAAAAGTGGTATCTGACTATCTGGCGCAGGCCAAACTTACGCCTTATCTGGATGAACTCGGTTTTAACCTGGTCGGTTATGGCTGTACGACCTGTATCGGGAACTCCGGTCCGTTGCCGGAGCCTATTGAGACCGCGATTAAAAAAGGCGATCTGACGGTAGGGGCCGTGCTTTCCGGTAACCGAAATTTTGAAGGGCGTATCCATCCGCTGGTGAAAACGAACTGGCTGGCGTCGCCGCCGCTGGTGGTCGCGTATGCGCTGGCCGGAAACATGAATGTTAACCTCGCGACAGACCCTCTGGGGTACGATCGTAAAGGCGATCCGGTATACCTGAAGGATATCTGGCCTTCGGCGCAGGAGATTGCTCGCGCCGTTGAACTGGTATCATCAGATATGTTCCGTAAAGAGTATGCGGAAGTGTTTGAGGGCACGGAAGAATGGAAATCGATTCAGGTTGAATCGTCCGATACCTACGGCTGGCAGTCGGATTCAACCTATATCCGCCTGTCGCCTTTCTTTGATGAAATGCAGGCTCAGCCTGCTCCCGTCAAAGATATCCACGGCGCGCGTATCCTGGCGATGCTGGGCGATTCGGTGACGACCGACCATATTTCCCCGGCCGGCAGTATCAAGCCGGACAGTCCCGCCGGACGCTATCTGCAAAACCACGGCGTTGAGCGGAAGGATTTTAACTCCTATGGATCACGGCGCGGCAACCATGAAGTGATGATGCGCGGTACGTTCGCCAATATTCGTATTCGCAACGAAATGCTGCCCGGCGTCGAAGGTGGCATGACGCGGCATTTACCGGGTACGGAAGCGATGTCGATTTATGATGCTGCGATGCTCTACCAGCAGGAAAAAACGCCGCTGGCGGTAATTGCCGGGAAAGAGTATGGGTCGGGATCGAGCCGTGACTGGGCGGCAAAAGGTCCGCGGCTGTTAGGTATTCGCGTGGTGATCGCCGAGTCGTTCGAACGTATCCACCGCTCAAACCTGATTGGGATGGGGATCCTGCCGCTGGAGTTTCCACAGGGCGTAACGCGTAAAACGCTGGGACTGACCGGGGAAGAGGTGATTGATATCGCGGATCTGCAAAACCTGCGCCCTGGCGCGACCATTCCGGTGACGTTAACGAGATCGGACGGCAGCAAAGAAACGGTGCCTTGCCGCTGTCGCATTGATACCGCCACCGAGCTGACTTACTACCAGAATGACGGCATCTTGCACTATGTCATTAGAAATATGCTGAACTAAAGCCGTTTATCGGGCCTGCCGTAAACAGGCAGGCCCGCGCTTTAATACCGGTGGCTTACTTGCTTAGCAGGTGGCCCATTTTGGCCGCTTTAGTATCGAGATAATGCTCATTATTTGGATTACGACCCACAATGAGCGGAACGCGTTCCACGATATTAATTCCCGCCTCGGTCAGTATTTCGACTTTCTTCGGATTATTGGTCAGCAGGCGAACTTCATCCACGCCCAGTAATTTGAACATATCCGCGCACAGGGTGAAATCACGCTCATCGGCGGCAAAGCCGAGCTGATGATTGGCCTCCACCGTGTCATAGCCTTGATCCTGTAACGCATAAGCGCGAATTTTATTAAGCAGGCCGATATTGCGGCCTTCCTGACGGTGGTAAATCAGAATACCGCGTCCTTCTTCCGCAATATGCGTCAGCGCGGCTTCCAGTTGAAAACCACAGTCACAGCGCAGACTAAAAAGCGCGTCCCCGGTAAGACATTCGGAATGAACGCGAGCCAGTACTGGCGTTTTACCTGAAATATCGCCAAAAACCAGCGCGGCATGGTCGTGTCCGGTTGCCAGTTCTTCAAATCCCACCATCAGAAAGTCACCCAATGGGGTTGGCAGTTTGGCTTCTGCCACACGTTTAAGCTGCATGTATTTCTCCAGATTATGCTGACGCCTGCGGTGTCGTCGCCTGTTGGCCTGTATCCCGCTATTTTGCCATAAGGCAGCGGTCATCACCTAATCACTACCACGTAATTGCTCAGGAATGGCACAAATTTGTCAATTTTCCAGTCCGGCGAGAATTTTCAGTTATGATTGTGATACTTACTTATAAAAGGAGCATCCATGCTTTCAATTGCGAGGCGCACCGCGGCAGGCGCCGCCCTGTTGCTTATCATGCCGCTTGCCGTATGGGTATCAGGCTGGCAGTGGCAGCCAGGACATCAGGTCTGGTGGCTAAAAACGCTATTCTGGATAACGGAAACCGTGACCAAACCCTGGGGCGTTATCACGCATGTGATTCTTTGTGGATGGTTCTTATGGTGCCTGCGATTTCGCCTGCGCGCCGCCATTATGCTGTTTGCGATCCTCGGCGGGGCGATTATCGTCGGGCAGGGTGTGAAGTCATGGGTAAAGGAGCGCGTACAGGAGCCGCGGCCATTTGTGGTCTGGCTTGAAAAAACGCACCATATTCCCGTCGATGAGTTCTACACTTTAAAGCGTACAGAACGCGGACATTTAGTGAAAGAGCAGTTGGCCGGGCAACAGAACATCCCCGTTTTCCTGCGTCAGCACTGGCAAAAAGAGACGGGCTTTGCGTTTCCCTCCGGACACACCATGTTTGCAGCGAGCTGGGCGCTTTTGGCCGTGGGTCTGTTATGGCCGCGCAGACGGACTTTCACCATCGCGTTTTTGTTAGTCTGGGCGACCGGCGTAATGGGCAGCCGTTTGCTTCTGGGAATGCACTGGCCGCGAGATTTAGTGGTCGCCACGCTCATCTCCTGGCTATTAGTTACCCTGGCGACATGGCTGGCGCAGCGAATTTGCGGGCCGCTTATGCCGCCTCGTGAAGAAGCGCAAGAAATTGCTGAACGCGAGCAGGAAAGCTGACAACGGTTGATTTTCTGACTATTGCCCTTAAATCATCTGATGGCGGGCGCATTTCCATTTCGCGCGAGGCGGGAAAATGGTAATTTAGAAGGCTGGATGCGGTAAGTTGGACACGATTTATTCGCGCAAACCACATAACGGGAAGTAATGTGAAATATTTACTCATTTTCTTACTGGTATTGGCGATTTTTGTTATTTCGGTGACGCTGGGCGCGCAGAATGATCAACAGGTGACGTTTAACTACCTGCTGGCGCAAGGGGAGTATCGTATCTCCACGTTGCTTGCTGTGCTGTTCGCCGTCGGTTTTGCGATTGGCTGGCTGATTTGCGGCCTGTTCTGGCTGCGGGTCCGCGTTTCCCTTGCCCGCGCTGAACGTAAAATTAAACGACTGGAAAACAAGCTTTCGCCAGCAACCGACGTTGCGGTCCCTGCCGATTCGTCGGTTGTTAAGGAATAATCATTTATGTTGGAGTTGTTATTTCTGCTGTTGCCTGTAGCCGCTGCCTATGGGTGGTATATGGGTCGCAGAAGTGCGCAACAAACAAAACAGGATGAAGCTAACCGCCTGTCGCGCGATTATGTCGCAGGGGTTAACTTCCTGCTGAGTAACCAACAAGATAAAGCGGTGGATCTGTTCCTCGATATGCTTAAAGAGGATACCGGCACCGTTGAGGCTCATCTCACTCTCGGTAATCTGTTTCGCTCACGCGGCGAAGTCGATCGCGCCATTCGTATTCATCAAACGCTCATGGAAAGCGCTTCATTGACCTATGAACAGCGTTTACTGGCTGTTCAGCAACTGGGGCGCGACTATATGGCCGCCGGTTTATATGACCGCGCGGAAGATATGTTTAACCAACTTACCGACGAAACGGAATTTCGCGTAGGCGCGTTACAGCAGCTCTTGCAAATCTATCAGCTAACCAGCGACTGGCAAAAGGCGATCGAAGTAGCAGAACGGCTGGTGAAACTGGGTAAAGATAAACAGCGTATCGAAATCGCCCACTTTTACTGTGAGTTAGCGTTACAGCAGATGGGCAACGACGACATGGATCGCGCGATGGCGTTGCTGAAAAAAGGTGCCGCCGCAGATAAAAATAGCGCCCGGGTGTCTATCATGATGGGTCGCGTTTATATGGCGAGAGGGGATTACGCCAAAGCGGTCGAAAGCTTGCAACGTGTGATCGTTCAGGATAAAGAGCTGGTCAGCGAAACGCTGGAGATGCTGCAAACCTGTTATCAACAGCTCGGTAAAAATGCCGAGTGGGCGGAGTTTTTACGCCGCGCCGTTGAGGAGAATACCGGTGCTGGCGCTGAGTTAATGCTTGCCGATATTCTGGAAGCGCGTGAAGGTAGTGACGCTGCTCAAGTCTATATCACGCGTCAGCTACAGCGACATCCTACCATGCGGGTGTTCCATAAGCTGATGGATTACCATCTCAACGAGGCGGAAGAAGGGCGAGCGAAAGAAAGCCTGATGGTACTGCGTGATATGGTTGGCGAGCAGGTGCGCAGTAAACCGCGGTATCGTTGTCAGAAATGCGGTTTTACCGCCTATACCTTGTACTGGCACTGTCCGTCCTGCCGGGCATGGTCGACCATTAAACCTATTCGCGGACTTGATGGGCAGTAGTATATAAAAAAGCCTCGCTTTAGTTACAACATACTTAATGACATAAAACAAGAAACGACGCTAGCATCGGCGACCAGGGCTTATCAGGTTGTCAATCGAACCTGTTAATTTCCCTGCGCCGCAGGTAGAATGCACGCCGTTTATCCAATTTGCGCCACTTCCGGTGCCCATCATCAAGAAGGTCTGGTCATGACGTTTACTGCTTCATCTTCTTCCTGCGCTATTACTGAATCGCCTGTCGTTGTGGCGTTGGATTACCATGAACGCGATAAAGCCCTGGCGTTTGTCGATAAAATCGATCCTCGCGATTGTCGCTTAAAAGTGGGCAAAGAGATGTTCACGCTGTTTGGTCCACAACTCGTTCGGGATCTCCAGCAGCGTGGGTTTGATGTCTTTCTTGATCTAAAATTTCATGATATTCCCAACACCACAGCCCGGGCGGTCGCTGCAGCGGCAGACCTGGGCGTCTGGATGGTAAACGTTCATGCGTCTGGCGGGGCGAGAATGATGGCCGCAGCGCGCGACGCGCTGGCGCCATTCGGTAAAGATGCGCCGTTGCTCATTGCCGTGACCGTGTTGACCAGTATGGAAACCAGCGATCTGCGCGATCTGGGCGTGACGTTGTCACCGGCGGAACATGCGGAGCGGTTGGTGCGCCTGACGCAGCAATGCGGGCTGGATGGCGTGGTCTGTTCCGCTCAGGAAGCGGTCAGATTTAAACAGGTCTTTGGCGCTGCATTTAAGCTGGTGACGCCGGGCATTCGGCCCGCAGGCAGCGAGGCAGGCGACCAGCGACGCATTATGACGCCCGAACAGGCATTATCCGCTGGCGTCGACTATATGGTGATTGGCCGCCCGGTTACGCAATCGGTAGATCCGGCGCAAACGCTGAAGGATATTAACGCGTCACTGAAACGGGAGGCATAATGAGCGATTCCAATAGTCGTCTGGTTTATTCAACACAGACGGGGCGCATTGAAGAACCTAAAACGGCGCCGGTTCGTCCCAAAGGGGATGGTATCGTTCGCATTCAGCGTCAAACCAGTGGCCGTAAGGGTAAAGGCGTATGTTTGATTACCGGTATCGAGATGAATGATGCGGAATTAACCAAACTGGCGGCTGAACTGAAGAAAAAATGCGGCTGTGGCGGGGCAGTAAAAGAAGGGATTATTGAAATTCAGGGTGATAAACGCGACTTGATAAAATCATTGCTGGAAGCTAAAGGAATGAAAGTAAAATTAGCTGGCGGCTAATGAAAACGCCACGGTTGTAAATTACCGTGGCGTAAAAGTCAACTTTGTCTATTTTTGTAATCCGGACCTGAAAAGAATAAACGTATTATTTTGAGCCGTTCAATATTTAAACGTCTGGATTATTTTCCGACCTGGTGACCAATCACGCCGCCGACCGCCGCGCCGCCCAGGGTGCCTAATGTACTGCCGTCCGTTAACACTGCGCCGCCTAACGCCCCCGCACCTGCGCCAATAGCCGTGTTGCGATCGCGCTTGGACCAGTTTGAGCAGGCGCTCAGAGACATTGCTACGGTGATTGCCAGCACAGCAGCGGCCATTTTTTTGCTCGTCATAAACATAATACTCTCTCCTGAATTAACGATTCACGGAATTAAGCTCACTATAACTATAGTTAAAATAAAACATGTTAAGAGATTTTCCGTAAAACCTGATTGCGCAGGGGTATATCACGCAGGTGATAGTCACTTCCTGTTATTTCGCTAATATTAATTTTACGACGTTACGCTCGTTACAACAGGTAAATAGTCTTAATTGGGATGTCAGAAAAGTCTTAGAGAGAGGATGATTTGCCATAGGGCAAACCATCGGGAAATATTTTAAACGGATGAGCCAATAACATTGACTAGCAGCCCTGCATGCTCTAACTGCATTTGATCGCTGGCGGAAATTTTGGAATCCGTAATGACACGATGGAGGCGAGAGAGCGGGCCCAGGGGATAGGGATGCACACAGCCAAATTTGGAGCTGTCGGTGAGGACAATCGCTTCTGAGCCTTTTTCCAGAACAGCGTTAACCACATCCGATCGCATCATATCGCGTCCGGTAAAGCCGGTATCAGCCTGCCAGCCATCAATACCGATAAATGCTTTGCTGAAATGCACTTGATGGATAAACTGTCGCGTCAACGGCCCTACCATGCTTTCACTTTTTTTCTGATAGATTCCACCGAGGAGAATGACTTCGCAAGGGGTTTCTTTGAGCAGATGCGCGATATAACTGCTCACGGTGATGATCGTGACATCTTTTTGTTCCGCCAGCGTCCGGGCCAATAGCGCATTGCTGCTGCCATTTTCAATAAAAACGGATTCCCCTGGACTGACCAGCGAGGCGGCGAACTCCGCCAGTCGGCGTTTTAGCGTGTAGTTCGTCATCATGCGAGTCTCTACGTCATCGCTCTCAAGCGAAACGGCGAAACCGTGCGCACGGCGTAAATAGCTCTGCTTTTCCAGGGTATTCAGATCCTGACGAATCGTGACTTCAGATACGCCGGTAATTTTCGCCAGTTCAGCAACGCTCATCTGGCCTTTATCAACCACCATTTGCAAAATTGATTGTTGTCGGGAGTTCATAGTATTAATTTTATTCGTTAAGAGGAGTCAACAGACAGTCAGAGAGCCGGGAAGGGCTAACGGCCATCCCGGACAAATAATCGCTATCAGATTTCCCAGGGCGACCCGGGAGCCTGGGATGGCGAGATACCGTCTTTAACCTGATCTAACAGCTCTGCTCTCAATATTTCAAGGTTATTGATGGCCGAGTGGTAATCGCCAGCAACAAGGATATCCAGCACGGTATCAATGCGTGCGGCAATTCGTTGTGCTTCGATATCAGACATGTTTGTCATCCTTAATGTCAGAAAAGGTTTCAATTCATGATGCAGAAATTAATCTGAAAAGAGAAGGGAAAAATAGGGCTATGCCTGTCTGCACAGGCTGTTCTCCCTATTATCGCCGCCATTAACGCATTTTTTTCGTCTGATAACGTTTGTACCAGCGTTCAAAAGAAACGGCGGGCATAGGTTTAGCGAATAAAAAGCCCTGTCGTTCATTGACACCGTTTTTTGTCAGGAAGGCATCTTCTTTAGCATTTTCTACGCCTTCGGCAATCACTTGTAAATTTAGCGCCTGAGCCACCGCGACAATCGCCCGAACCAGAGATTGCGACAGCGGTTGCTTATGGATATCTCTGACGAAAGCCTGATCCAGTTTAACGGCATCAATAGGGAACCGGGCGAGTTGAGAAAGCGAAGAATACCCGGTGCCAAAATCATCCAGATGAATCTGGGCGCCGAGCTGACTAAATTGCTGGATAACCGATAGCGCCAGCGTGTCATTTTCGATCAGGCAGCTTTCCGTTAGCTCGACATCGATCGGGCAATACTCAAAATTCAGATCGTACAAAGCCTGTTTAAGCGCAGTAAAAAGCGTCTGGTCGGCCAGTTGTCGCGCCGAAAAGTTAACGGCTACGCGCAAGTTAATCCCCTTATCGCGCCATTTCGCAATCTGGCGAACTACATCCAGAATCACCCAGCGGCCCAGCGGGACGATGAGTCCTGACTCTTCGGCGTATGAGATGAACTCCAGCGGCGGAATTAATCCGCGTTCCGGCGATTGCCAGCGTACCAGCGCTTCCAGGCTACGTACTTCGCCGCGCCAGGTAATTTTGGGCTGATAGTGAATAAGTAACTGGTCGTTTTCCAGCGCTTTTCGCAGGTTTGTATCCAGCCAGTGATAGTCAAATACGCGCTGATTCATTTCCGGCGAAAAAACGCAGAACTGACCGCGGCCGCCTTCTTTGGCGTTATACATTGCGGTGTCGGCAGTGCGAATGAGACTGTCGCTGTCCTGTCCGTGCCGGGGGGCCAACGAAATGCCAATGGCGCATCCCGTGTAAACTTCAATGAGTCCAATACGAAACGGTTGCCGCAGACGGGTAAGGATTCGTGAGGCTACTGCTTCCAGCGCGGCCTGAGACGTATGGGCAGCGAGGACAATGAATTCATCTCCCCCCAGTCTGGCCAGCAATTGATCTTCCTCCAGACAACTCAACAGCGCCAGCGAAACGGCCTGTAAGAGCTGATCGCCAAACATATGCCCATAGGCGTCATTAATTTTCTTGAAGTTATCCAGATCGAGATAAACGATACCCACCTGCGACTCGCCAGCCGAGGCAATAGCATGATTAATAAATTCATGGATAGCATTGCGATTGGGCAGGCCGGTGACGGTGTCTGTATTCGCCAGTATGCGTAAACGCTCCTGAGCCCGCCTTTCTTCGGTGATATCCGTGCCTGCGCAGATCAGGAAAATTTCGTTTTTTCCGCTACCGTTATGGACAAATTTATTACGAAATAAGAACAGGCGTTGGCCTTTACGGGTCTTTATCCAGCGTTCGATTTCATAGGCATTGCCATTGCGAAAAAAATTCTCAATGTAGTGCCGGGAGGCAACCGCCTCCCGGCGACTCATAAATAATTTAAAGACGCTTTGACCAATTACATCTCGCTCTTTTAAGCCCGTGTACTCTTCGCATAACCGATTAAATCGACAGATTTTTCCCCGACTATCCAGTATCGCAATGACTGAGTTTGCTTCTGATACGATTTGCTCGGCAAAAGAGAGTTCCTGCGCCTGCGTTGGCGCGACGGCAGGCGTATCAGGCCAGGTTGCCAGGCTGCCAGCCCATTCACGGTTATTAATCTTACGGCCTACCAGGTGCACAGCGGTAACCTGTTTTTCTATCAACAACGTTATCAGCAGACTGGACGTAATCGCCGTTATTTCCCGGATACGCCCGGCTTGCTCCGGCGATAGCTCAACCGTTTTTTCTGCATCCGTTTCACCTGTCGGGGAGAGATACAGCACGTTGCGGTCATCAGCCAGACGCCAGTGAGAGTGAAGGGGATTTAGCGCCGTTTGTTCCTGAATCTGTTTCATCATGCGTACCATCCCATTTAAGCGCCAGGTGCCCGAAAAGAAAGGTTAGCCATGTTATAAATAAGGGTAATTATGGCTGAACGTATTGTTTTATCTATGTATTCATATGTAATCCAGATTCTGGAAAAAGCATAGTCGCCAGCTAAAAATAACAAGAAATGGGGCGCTTGAATAAGATTAAACTTAGAGCATGACGGAAGGGAGAAGAAGAAAAGAAACGGCCTTTGCCTTCTCAGCAAAGGCCGTTGAGCGAGCTAAGCGTGGTTACGCTGCCGGTCGGGCAATAATGCTGCGGGTTTCCATGCGAACTTCCGCAATAGTGACATCAATGACATCCGTCACTTTATAAACCGTCTCACCTTTAATCTGTACCGTACCGTTTTCCTGGCTGCATACCAGTGCATCGCGAACGGCGTGCAGGAACGGGGCAGGGATAAAGGCGATAGCGCCGTTATCGACCAGTCGCACACGCATACCACCGCGGCTGACGTCAATAATTTCTGCCGCGAAACGGGTATTTGTCCCCGCCTTATCGTTAAGGAAGCGTGCATATAACCAGTCGCCGACATCGCGCTCCGCCATGCGGTTCAGGCGACGGCGTTCCGCCATTTGCTGGGTGATATCTTCCTGCGGACGCGCAATAGCCTCCCCCTTGATGACCGCTTTCAGCAGGCGATGGTTAATCATATCGCCATACTTACGGATGGGAGAGGTCCAGGTGGCATAAGCCTCAAGACCAAGACCGAAATGCGGCCCCGGCTCGGTGCTGATTTCCGCAAAAGACTGGAAGCGACGAATGCGGCTGTCAAGGAAACCGGAGGGCTGCGCATCCAGTTCGCGACGCAGTTTACAGAAGCCTTCCAGCGTCAGCACCTCTTCGGCATCGACATGCAGACCATGCGTTTTCAGCAGCGCGGCCAGCGCGTCGGCATTCGCGGGATCGAAGCCCGTATGTACGTTGTAAATACCGAAACCGAGCTTATCGCGCAGTACGCGCGCGGCGCAAAGGTTAGCGGCGATCATCGACTCTTCTACGATACGGTTAGCGATACGGCGCGGTTCCGCCACAATATCCAGTACTTCGCCTTTTTCGCCAAGCACAAAGCGGTAATCCGGGCGGTCTTTAAAGACTAACGCATGATGATGACGCCACTCACTGCGGCTTAGACAAATACGGTGCAACAGACGAATCTGCTGGGCAATGCCTTCGTTATCCGGCTGCCAGGTGCCGTTATTTTCCAGCCAGTCGGAGACATTGTCGTACGCCAGCTTGGCCTTCGATTCGATGGTGGCCGCAAAAAAGGCGATATCATCGTCAATGGTGCCGTCTGCGGCGATGATCATGCGACAGGCGAGCGCCGGACGCACTTCGTTGGCGCGCAGTGAGCACAGATCGTCAGACAGCTCACGTGGCAGCATAGGAATATTGAAGCCCGGCAGGTAGTTGGTGAAGGCGCGAATTTTCGCTGTGTTATCCAGCTTACTGCCTTCGGCAATCCAGGCGGTAGGATCGGCGATAGCCACCGTAAGCTGGAGTCTGCCGTCCGCTAATTCCTCAGCATAAAGCGCGTCATCCATATCTTCAGTGCTGGCGCTATCGATAGTGACGAAATTCAGCGCGGTAAGATCCTGGCGCTCCAGCCCTTCGTCCAGCATCTCCGTCGCTACGCCGTTCGGCGCTTCTTTTTCCAGGTTATGGCGGGCAAGCGTAACCCACCAGGGAACAAAGTGATCGTCGGCAAAGGTGATGTACTGCGTTAAATCGGCGTAAAACGAACGGTCGCCTTTAAGCGGATGGCGGCGCATTTCGGCAACCGCCCAGTCACCTTCTTTGAACTCATGCTGAACGCCGCGCGCGGCGCGGCAGGGAATCGCGTCTTTCAGCAACGGATGATCCGGCACGATGGACAGGCGGTCATTTTTACCCTGAACTTTTCCCACAAAACGCGTCAGGAACGGTTCGATCAGTTCTTCCGGCTCGGCAGACTCACGTTCTTTTTCCGTGTGGATGACCGCGACGATACGATCGCCATGCATCACTTTTTTCATCTGCGGCGGAGGAATGAAGTAGCTTTTTTGCGCGTCAACCTCAAGGAAGCCAAAGCCTTTTTCCGTGGCTTTTACGACCCCTTCAGCGCGCGGCGTCTGGGAATGCAGTTGCTGTTTAAGCTGCGCTAGCAGCGGGTTGTCCTGAAACATATTCGTCTATTTTCGTAGCCAAAAGAGCGGCTGACAGTTTTACGCGATTCTGCCTGGCGCAGCAAGCGCTCTTTCAGTAATGGATGAGTTAATAGGTTTCGCCCAACGCGATTTTTAAACGATTTAACCATCCGCACACGCCGCACCAGCCTAACATATTAATGGCCTGCTCCGATGAAAATCCCCTGGTGAGTAGCGGGAAAAAATGCGCGGCGCTAAAGCGATCGGGCGCTCTGGTGAGCCATTGTATCGCCTGTGTCAGCGCAGGCTCAAGTTCCCAACGAGCGATGTCGTCGTCTTCCTGGCGTAACGTGATGACAGCGCGACGCCACGTGCCAGGTTGGGTTGCCTGTTCGTTAAAGCAGGCGGCGCTGCCGTTGATACGTGATGTGAGGAGCGTGATAAGTGGAAGTAAAGAAGGGAGCGACGCAGTGTGTAATGTGCTGGTCAGTATGCGTTCGAGTAACGCGAATGAAGACGGATCGCGCATGAGTACCGGCGCCATTATTTGGCATTGTGAAGACGAATATTGCCGCCGAACTTTGGTATGGGCGGGAGAATATTCTACCAGACTGGCGGCGGGCCGCCATGTTGTCTGGGGGTTTTGAAACCGCGCGGCCCTGGCAAAGCGCTGCATCTCCTGGCCGGGCAGCTCGCGCACGGGCAGACGGCAAAACGCCTGAAATATCGCCGCTACTCGCGCCTGAAAACCGATAAACCCAATGATCTGATTGATGAGTACGGTATCCCGGGCGGTTAATCCCACCTCTGCAAGCTGTTCGCGGGCTCGCGTATTGATAACGGAGGGGGAGCCGGCAAGCTGACGAGCGTATTGCGTAATTTGCGCCAGCCGTTGATTGCTCTCTCTTGAGGCATCAGGGCCAGGTAGCGGCGCCAGACGCGCGGCATAATAGCGGCACAAACGCTGAACCCCAAATACCTGAGCGGCGGTCAGCGCGGTGCTCATACGTTCATAGGCGCTAAATGTATGAAGCCGGTCGTTGAGAACCGTGCGGGGAAATAAGACATCCGCCAACTGGCGAGCGGGCTTTAACCATGATTCAAAAGGCGTCAACGCGGTTTCTGCTACCGCTAAATCCAGTAAAAATCGATCGTTAACATACGCGGCTTCCGGCATCAGCGAAAGCGGGGTTTGTGACGACATAGTGGATTGTGTTTCATGATACCAGTGGCTTTTACCCGCTTTTCGGCATTGTTCCATAGGGTTTCCCGAGGATGAAATGGCGATCGATAATGATTAGGCGTCGGATCGTTTATGCTGGATTATCCTGGCGTATGCGGGAAAGGGATGAAAGATTGTTAGGTGATAACAAATATCAGAACGCTATATAACGAGATGAGTGGTGAGTGAGGGGAATGGGGCAGCACAGCCGTGCCGCCCGCTAATAAACTTAATGCGCTTACTTCAGTTCCAGTTCATTCATTGCCGCAATGCTGAACCCGCCGTCAACATGGACGACTTCGCCAGAAATGCCTGCCGAGAGATCGGAACACAGAAACGCCGCTGAGTTACCCACATCTTCAATGGTCACGGTGCGACGAATTGGCGTAACGGCTTCACAATGCGCCAGCATTTTACGGAAGTCTTTAATACCGGACGCCGCCAGCGTGCGGATTGGACCCGCAGAGATGGCGTTGACGCGAACGCCTTCCGGCCCCATTGCATTTGCCATATAACGCACGTTGGCTTCCAGAGAGGCTTTCGCCAGACCCATGACATTGTAGTTCGGGATGGCGCGCTCCGCTCCCAGATAAGACAAGGTCAACAGCGCAGAACCCGGATTCAGCATGGTGCGGCAGGCTTTCGCCATGGCAACAAAGCTGTAAGAGCTAATATCGTGAGCGATTTTAAAGCCTTCGCGGGTAACCGCATTAACATAATCGCCGTCCAGCTGATCGCCAGGCGCGAAACCGATCGAGTGTACAAAACCGTCAAATTTCGGCCAAACGTTACCCAGCTCCGCAAACATAGCGTCAATGCTGGCATCTTCAGCGACATCACACGGTAAAACGATGCTGGAACCCAGCTGGGCAGCAAATTCTTCTACGCGGCCTTTCAGTTTGTCGTTCTGGTAGGTGAACGCCAGTTCAGCTCCTTCGCGGTGCATCGCCTGTGCGATACCGTAGGCGATGGACAGTTTACTGGCCACGCCAGTGACCAGAATGCGCTTACCGGAAAGAAAACCCATAGCTTTAATCCTTATAGTCATTGCTTATTTTTTGCTTTTACGAACAATGGTTAACAGCAACTTTTCAACATTATTCGAAATTAGTCTGAAATTATATCCCACTCCTGGCCCCGTGTGTCACGCTATTTTTCCGCCGCTATCTCCGGCAGGTGACGTTCTAAAACCACACGGTAACGAAGTCCCTGAGTATTTTGAGCACTCCCCAGGGCCAAACTGGCAAATCAAAGAGTCTAATGGGACAGGCCCTACGGTGCAGTATACCAGCTGGTGTAAGGTTCGCCTCATCCAACCAGAGACACCGGGACGGATAGCAAGTACGATAGCGATGCGCTTTCCACCAGACAAATAAAGGTTCTGTAGGAAGCCTGAATATTCATCCAAATGGTTTACCTCACCTATTAGCGATGTTATGGACATGTAATTTTAACCAGCAAATGCTTAACAAAAATAATTTCTTTTTTAAGCGCTGAAGGTTTTCTCTATTTATTGATGCAGAGTAATACTGAATATGAAAAATTTTGGAAATCAGGTGATTACAGTAGTTACAAATCAGGTTTTTATATGTTTGCATGTGTATTATAATAAATTTTCAGAGGATGAGACATATGCCGTTTACATTTCAGATCGGAAATCATAGTTGCCAGATATAAGAAAGGTATTTAAGAGATATCATCGATAATAAAAGAGAGCATGTTTTTTCAACGTGTGAGAAATTTATAGATTTTTTCAGGAATATATTTACCAGGCGAAGTTTAATTTCTGATTATAGAGAAATCTATAATCTACTGTGCCAAAAAAAAGAGCATCCCGATATTAAAGGGCCTTTCTCTCCAGGACCATTTTCGAAGCGAGATGAAGACTGTACACGATGGCGCCCCCTTCTTGGATATATTAAACTTATTGATGCCTCCAGACCTGAAACAATAGATAAATACACTGTAGAGGTATTAGCACATCAAGAAAATATGTTACTACTACAGATGTTTTACGATGGAGTATTAGTGACCGAGACGGAGTGTTCTGAACGTTGCGTCGATTTTTTAAAAGAAACGATGTTTAATTATAATAACGGGGAAATTACGCTTGCCGCTTTGGGTAATGATAATCTACCGCCGAGCGAGGCAGGTAGTAATGGAATCTATGAGGCTTTTGAGCAACGTTTGATAGACTTCCTGACCACGCCCGCCACGGCGTCTGGTGATGAGAGCGGCGCTATTGATCAGACGGATGCATCACAACCAGCGGCAATAGAGGCGTTTATTAACTCGCCGGAGTTTCAGAAAAATATTCGCATGCGTGATATTGAAAAAAATAAAATAGGTAGCGGAAGTTATGGGACAGTCTATCGGTTACATGATGACTTTGTTGTTAAGATTCCAGTTAATGAGCGGGGAATAAAAGTGGATGTTAACTCTCAGGAACATCGTAATTGTCATCCTGAGCGTGTCAGTAAGTATTTGAATATGGCCAATGGCGACAAGAATTTTTCTCGTTCGGCCATCATGAATATTAATGGTAAAGACGTTACGGTTTTAGTTTCAAAATATATTCAAGGTCAGGAGTTCGATGTTGAAGATGAAGATAACTATCGAATGGCGGAGGCGCTTCTTAAATCCCGGGGGGTTTATATGCATGATATAAATATCTTAGGTAATATTCTGGTTAAAGAGGGGGTTCTTTTCTTTGTGGATGGCGATCAAATCGTGTTGTCACAAGAATCACGGCAACAGCGAAGCGTTTCTCTTGCAACAAGGCAACTGGAAGAGCAAATTAAGGCCCATCACATGATAAAATTAAAGCGGGCCGAGACCGAAGGAAATACTGAAGATGTTGAATATTATAAGTCACTTATTACGGATCTTGATGCGTTAATCGGAGAGGAAGAACAGACACCTGCGCCAGGAAGACGTTTTAAACTAGCCGCGCCTGAGGAGGGGACTCTTGTGGCTAAAGTATTAAAGAATGAATTAAAAAAATAGCATTTAGTTCCGTTCTTTTCTGCGAATCGCCGGGGCTCATTCGCTACAGATTTACCGATCAATTATTGAGAGTTGCTATTCGTTTAAAGGTCGTTCAGGGGATCTGGACAGCCTGCAGCGGAGATGCAACTCGCCATTAGGGTTGGCGATGCCGCGCTGCCATAGTGGGTGAAATGCCTCGCAATGGTGTAACAACATTAACTCGCCTTGATTTTTCCCCTCTGCCTGACAAGAAAAACCTGGCTTTACGGATGGTCTCATGCCGTCGTATTAGCGTTGTTCGGCGTAGTATGTAAATTTCCTTATAGCAATAGAAGAACATTCTCAAAACATAAAATTAGCAAGTTATCATGAAGTTAACATATATTGTTTTTTTTCGATCATTTTTTATATATTGATCGTTTTTATTGATTGATTTGCGTTAAAAGCGCATTATCAGGGAGTTAAGATCAAGTGGAGTGGTCACATGCGCTATTTTTTTATGGCAGAGCCGATAAGGGCAATGGAGGGGGATTTACTGGGTGTCGAAATCACTACCCATTTTGCATCGTCGCCCGCTCGTCCGCTACACCCTGAGTTTGTTATCTCGTCATGGGACAATTCGCAGAAGCGCCGTTTTCTGCTTGATCTGTTGCGGACAATCGCGGCCAAACATGGCTGGTTTCTACGCCACGGCCTATTCTGTATCGTAAATATTGATCGGGGTATGGCGCAGCTTGTCCTTCAGGATAAAGATATTCGCGCATTACTACACGCCATGCTATTTGTGGAGCTGCAGGTCGCTGAACATTTTTCATGTCAAGATAACGCCTTAATTGATCCTTTAATACACGCGCTTCATAAGCAACCTAATCCATTATGGCTGGGCGACCTGGGCGTAGGGAATGCAACTGCTGCGCCATTAGTTTGCGGGTGTTTTAGCGGCGTAAAACTTGATCGCAGCTTTTTTGTCTCACAAATTGAAAAAATGACGTTTCCGCTGCTTGTCAAACATATCCGGCGTTATTGTGACAAGATCGTGGTGGGGGGCCAGGAAAACACACGCTATTTGCCGGTGTTAAAAACGGCAGGCATTTGGGCAACCCAGGGCTCGTTATTTCCTTCCGTTGCGTTATAAGAGGTTGAAACATTGCTGTTGGGCAGTCGCATGAACACCCTCAGAGAATTGAACTGAGGGTATTTGTGTCGCTTAGCGATCCTTTCGCCATGCGTCAGCGGTCAGCGCCTCGCCAAAATGGCCTGCGATTAAACGGCGGGTAAGCTCATGTAGCGGAGAGGCGAGCACATCGGCGGTGCTGCCGCGTTCAACCACTTCCCCCTGATGCATCACTAATACCTGATCGCTAATATGTTTCATCATGCCGATATGCTGCGTGACATAGATATAGGAGATGCCTTGCTTTTCCTGCAATTCAAGCATCAGATTGATGAGCTGCGAGCGCATGGACATATCAAGCGAAGCCAGCGCTTCGTCCGCGATAATGACTTTAGGGCGTAAAATCAGCGCGCGGGCCAGGCCCAGACGCTGTTTCTGCCCCGGCGCCAGCATATGCGGGTAGTAGCTCACGTGATCGGGCAATAGCCCCACCATACGCATCGTCTCGACAATCTGTTTGCGCCGCTGTTCCGGCTCCAGATCGGTATTAAGGCGCAGGGGGAAGTCAAGAATCTGTGAAATACGTTGACGTGGATTCAGTGACGTTGAAGGGTCCTGAAAAATCATTCGAATACGTTGGCTTCGAAACGAATAGTCGCCGTAATGCAGGGGATGATCGTCAATAAGAAGCTCGCCGCTGGTGGGTTCAATCATGCCGGCCAGCATCTTCGCCAGCGTGGATTTGCCGGAACCGTTTTCGCCGATAATGGCCAGGGTCTGACGCTCACGAAGCGTAAAGCTTAATGGTTTCACGGCGTCGACGGTCTGGCGACGAAACCATCCTGTCCGGTAGCGAAAGGTTTTACTCAGGTTGCGCACTTCAAGCAGAGTTTCCACCATATCACTCTCTCTCCATATTCAGCGGAAAATGACAGGCATAGAGATGATTTTTCGCGCCGGTTAAGCGTGGCGTGATAATGCATTCTCGTTGCGCGTAAGGGCAGCGCGGCCCCAGACGACAACCTATCGGTAACTGCTCCAGTAGCGGGATCGCGCCCGGCAGCGTATTGAGACGGCTTTTATGCGGCGTCGCGCTGCCAAAATCCGGAATCGCACGGATAAGCGCCTGCGTATAAGGATGATGTGGCGTCGTCACCAGATCTTTACTTGGCGCGGTTTCTACCGTCTGGCCGCAGTATAAAACGTTGATTTTGTCAGCCCACTGACTCAGCATTTGCAGGTCGTGGCTAATCAACAGAATGGTGGTATTACTGTTTTGATTCAGTCGCGTCAACAGGCGAAAAATTTGCGCCTGCGTCGTCGGCTCCATTGAGTTGGTGGGTTCATCAGCGATCAGGAGTCGCGGTTGATTCGCCAGCGCGATAGCGATCATAACTTTCTGACACTCGCCATCGGTCAGTTCATAGGGAAAACTGCGCATCGCGTCTTTATGATCTTTAATTCCCACCCGGTGCAGTAATTCAATTGCACGCCGTTTACGCCAGCCTAAACGCTGCCACCAGCGGCCTTTATAGGTCCAGGCGGGAATATTTTGCATTAACTGGCGGCCGACGCGTTCGGAAGGATCAAGGCACGACTGCGGCTCCTGGAAGATCATCGACACATTATGTCCGACCAGCTTACGCCGTTCACGTGAGGAGAGGCGCAGCAGATCGATATCATCAAAACGCATACGGTCGGCAGTGACTCGCCAGTTGTCTTTCGCGACGCCGCAAATAGCTTTAGCAATCAAGCTCTTTCCGGAACCCGATTCACCTACCAGGCCGCGAATTTCACCTTCGCTTAATGTCATACTGACGCGATCGACCGCTTTTACCCAACCTTCGCTGGTTTTAAATTCAATGGTGAGATTGCGGATATCCAGTAACGGCATTATTCCACCCCCGCAATAATCGCACGACGAATCCCATCTCCGAGCAGGTTTACCAGTAAAACACTGAGCGTTATCGCCGCGCCGGGTAGCATAACGGTCCACGGCGCGACATAGATTAGCTCCAGCGCATCCCCCAACATGGCGCCCCATTCAGGAGAGGGAAGCTGCGCGCCGAGATCTAAAAATCCCAGCGCGGCGATGTCCAGAATCGCCATCGACAGCGCCCGGGTAATTTCGGTGACCAGACCGGCGGTAATATTCGGTAAAATGGCGAACCACAGAATATTCAGCGTTGTCGCGCCATCCAGACGGGCGGCAATGACGTACTCTTTTTCCAGTTCATCATGCACCATGCTGTAGACGGAACGTACCATTCGCGGCAACAGGGCCAGCCAGACGGCAAACATCGCGTGTGACAGATGTGGGCCGGCAAATGCCACGACGATAATCGCCAGCAAGAGCGAAGGGATGGAAAGCAGCGTGTCCAGAATATGGTTCAGCACGGCAGAGCGTAAACCGTGCGTCGCGCCTGCCACTACGCCGAGGACTAATCCACATAGCGTAGCCGCCAGCGTTACGATAAACGCGCCGCCGACCGTGGGCGCCGCGCCGCTTAACAGGCGGCTCAGCACATCGCGCCCCAGATCGTCAGTCCCCAGAAAAAAGGAGACTTCGCCATAGCGTGACCAGGAGGGTGGCAGTAGCTGATAGCCCAGAAATTGCTGATCGATACCATAGGGCGCGATCCAGCCGCCAAAAATACACAGCAACGCCAGACCGGCGCATCCATACAGACCCACCATCGCAGGCGCGTCGCTATAAAATTTACGCCAGGCAGTGCGCAGGGTGCCTGGCGGGCGCTTTTCGCTGTATACGCTATCGTAAGGCATACCATTCCTTATGTTTCAGAGGGTTAGCCATAGCACCCAAAATATCGGAAATCACATTGACCACAATAACCAGCGACCCAATGACCATCACGCCAGCGGAAATAGCGGCATAGTCCTGCTGACGAATGGCGTGAATTAACCATCGTCCCAGCCCAGGCCAGCTGAAAACCATTTCGGTAATCATCGCCAGCGTTAACATGGTTGAAAACTGCAGACCAAGACGGGGAATGACCGGCGGCAGCGCATTATGCAACACGTGACGACGTAAAATCGTAAAGCGCGACAAGCCGCGCGTGGCCGCCGCTTTAACGTAGTTCTGATCGTAGACCTCAATAGTGCTGATTCGCATCAGGCGGATCACTTCTGTGGTCGGCGCGACGGAAAGCGTGAGCACCGGTAAAACCATATGCCGTATGGCGCTCATCACCATTTCATCACGCCACGGCGAATCTGAAATCCAGGCGTCAATGATGGCGAAACCGGTAACCGGTTTAACTTCATAAAGCAGGTCAAATCGCCCGGATACCGGCAGCCACCCCAGCGTGAGCGAAAAGAATAGTGTGAGCAGAAGGGCCAGCCAGAAAACCGGAATTGAGAAACCTAATAGCGCCAGTGCGCTGATAAAACGATCCGGCCATTTGCTACGCGTCACGCCAGCCAGCATCCCGACCGGGATGCC
This sequence comes from Salmonella sp. SAL00653, assembly GCF_046552515.1. Classification (NCBI taxonomy): domain Bacteria; kingdom Pseudomonadati; phylum Pseudomonadota; class Gammaproteobacteria; order Enterobacterales; family Enterobacteriaceae; genus Salmonella; species Salmonella sp. SAL00653. The sequence continues at coordinate 324,449 of NZ_JBGDTY010000001.1, read as the reverse complement.
GACCATCAGCGCAAAACCAAAGGCGAGAATGCACAGCTCCATCGTGGCGGGAAACACCTCTTTAAGCTGCTCGGAGATCAGCTGGCCGTTAATGCTGGACACGCCAAAGTCCCAGTGCAGCAGACCGTTGAACCAGAAAACCCAGGCATTCCATAATGATGCGCCTTGTAGCGGCGCGTGCGGCGTAAAATAGCTCAGGCTAAAGCCGATAAAGGTCAGAAAGAAGAGCGTCACCAGCAACAGCAATAACCGACGCAGGGTGAAGATAATCATGGTTTTTTCACCTCTTCGTGTTTTTCGCGGGAGACGCCGGCAAAAGACGCATTGCCGAACGGGCTTAACACCAGCCCTTTAATATCGTAGCGGTATGCCTGCAGGCGTAGTGATGATGCCAGCGGCAGTATCGGCAGCTCTTTCTCCAGGATATTCTGCGCTTCCTCATACGCTTCTATGCGCGAAGCCAACTGCTGCGACGACAGTGCCTTACGCAGCACACTGTCAAATTCAGGGTTACACCAGTGGGCGAAATTGGTTTGCGAATTGATAGCCGCACAGCTTAACAGTGGTCTGAAAAAGCTATCCGGATCGTTGCTGTCCGTGGCCCAGCCGGATAAGGTCAGATCGTGATTCATATCCATCAGGCGCGCCTCCTGAAAACGACCTTCAACCGGCACAATGACCACTTTTACGCCAACCTGCGCCATATCCGCCTGAATAAGCTCCGCCGTTTTTAGCGGACTTGGGTTCCAGGCCTGAGAACTGGTCGGCACCCAGAGATGCAGCGTAAGATTCTCAATGCCCAGCGCTTTTAGCTGTTCGCGCGATTTTTCCGGATTGTACTCCGTAATTTTGGCATCGTTATCGTAAGCCCATGAGGCTCTCGGTAAAATGGAGGCTGCGGTTTCCGCCGTGCCGTAATAAATCGACTGCATCAGACGCTGGTTGTTGATCGATAAGGCCAGCGCATGGCGCACTGCGGGATTATTCAACGGCGGCTTATCGGTGTTAAAGGCCAGATAGGCGATATTCATCCCCGGGCGCAACGTCAGACGTAAACGCGGATCGTCGCGTAAAATAGTTAGCTGGCTGGCGGCGGGCCAGGCCAGAACATCGCATTCACCGGTCAGTAATTTCGATAAACGCCCGGTACCGCCGGAGCCTAAATCCACCACCACTTGCGGCATCAGCGGTTTGCCGCGCCAAAACCCATCGTGGCGCTGGAGACGAATAAACTGCCCGGCACGGTACTCCGAAAGCTGGAAAGGCCCGGTGCCGACCGGTTGGCGGTCTAGCAGTTCCTGACGATCTTTTCGGCTAAGCTGCGCGGCGTACTCAGCGGACATGACGGAAGCGTAGTGTGTGGCCAGATGCCATAAAAAGGAGGCGTCTGGCTGCGTCAGGCGAAACTCAACGGTGTTATTGTCCAGCTTACGCACGCTTTTTACATTGTCGGCGAACTGTAGGCTATCAAAGTAGGGGAAGCTACTGCCGTTGATGTTATGCCACGGATGCCGACGATCGAAAATCCGCTGAAAGGTAAAGACGACATCATCAGCATTGAGTTTTCGGGTCGGCGTAAACCAGGCTGTTTTTTGAAAGGAAACGTCGCGGCGCAGGTGAAAACGGTACGTTGCCCCGTTATCCAGCACTTCCCAGCTTTCTGCCAGCTCTGGGACTAAACGATAAGTATAGGGATCGACATCCAACAGGCGGTCATATAACTGGGCGGCCAGGGTATCGACGATGAGGCCGCTGCTCGCTTTTTGCGGATTAAAGGTGTTGACCTGCCCGCTGACACAATACACAAAGCCGCTATCGCGAATATCTGCACTCGCAGTTTGTTCGGGCGCAGCCGCAGCCGTAGCCTGACTACTCAGTAGACCCGCTATCACGATCAGAGACGATAAAACCAGGCGCATAATAGTTAAGTTTTTGAAGTTCAATTTGCAAAGTGTATCGCACTTCGGCCCGCCACGTAAAAATGTCGGTGGATAACTGGCGTAAATGTCGTCAATTAGCCGGAGAAATAGCTAAAGCTGATGCTTTTTAAGCAAGGCGCGAAACTGGTGGTAGGTGAGCGCCAGCAAATCGGCGGCTCGTTTCTGGTTAAATTTCGCCTGCTGTAAGCTACGTTGCAGCAGCGCTTTTTCCTGTTGCAGTTGAAACTCACGTAATTTGAGCGGCAGGTCAGGCGTGGCGGATGCCGCTGGCAGGGCGGGCGCGGGCGGTTCGGCGGGATGGCGTTGAAAAGGATCGATAACAATTTCATCCAAAGGATGTTCACTGCTGCCGTGGCGATACACTGAACGTTCGACTACGTTTTTTAGCTCGCGGACATTACCCGGCCAGGCGTAATGCAACAACGTTTCTTTTGCCCGATCGGTAAAACCGGGAAATAAGGGCAGACGTAGCTCACGACACATCTGAATAGCAAAGTGCTCCGCCATCAGCATAATATCGCTCTGGCGTTCGCGCAGCGGCGGCAGTTGTACAACGTCAAAAGCCAGCCTGTCGAGCAGATCGGCACGAAATGTCCCTTCCTTCACCATGGCGGGTAAATCGGCATTTGTGGCGCATACTAATCGCACATTAACCTGTAACGGTTGGCTGCCGCCGACGCGCTCTAGCTCGCCATATTCAATCACCCGCAGTAGCTTTTCCTGTACCAGCATCGGCGCTGTCGCCAGTTCATCCAAAAACAGCGTGCCGCCATCGGCGCGTTCAAAGCGACCGGGATGACGTTTTTGCGCCCCGGTAAAAGCGCCCGCTTCATGACCAAACAATTCGGAGTCCAGCAGGTTTTCGTTAAGCGCCGCGCAGTTAAGCGAGATAAGCGGCCCCTGCCAGCGTGAAGAGAGATAGTGCAGGCGATTGGCGATAAGTTCTTTACCCGTCCCGCGTTCGCCAATAATCAGCACTGGCTTATCCAGCGGCGCGAGCCGGGAGACTTGTTCCAGTACTTCAAGAAAACGGTTTGCCTCGCCGAGCAGGTTATCTTTAAATTCAGTCATGATGAAAATCGCCACTTGTTAGTGTTTTTCACCACTTTAGCCTTTTTTTCTGGCGAGGTAAAACGAAATAATTTCTTTATTATCAGTGTGATGAAAAGTTGGCACGCAAATTGTATTATTCATGTAGCAGGGCATCGCCCGTTATCAGAACATTATGTGAGGATTGAATTATGGGTATTTTTTCTCGTTTTGCCGACATCGTGAACGCCAATATCAATGCGTTGTTGGAAAAAGCGGAAGATCCGCAGAAGCTGGTGCGCCTGATGATTCAGGAGATGGAAGATACGCTGGTGGAGGTTCGCTCGAACTCCGCGCGTGCTTTAGCGGAAAAGAAACAGTTATCCCGTCGTATTGAACAGGCCACGACTCAGCAGACCGAGTGGCAGGAAAAAGCGGAACTGGCTCTGCGCAAAGATAAAGACGATCTGGCGCGCGCCGCATTGATTGAAAAACAAAAGCTGACCGATTTAATTGCTACGCTTGAACAGGAAGTCACGCTGGTGGATGACACGCTGGCGCGCATGAAGAAAGAGATTGGCGAGCTGGAAAACAAACTCAGCGAAACACGCGCTCGCCAGCAGGCGCTGATGCTGCGCCATCAGGCGGCAAGTTCTTCCCGCGATGTCCGTCGTCAGCTTGACAGCGGCAAACTGGATGAAGCCATGGCGCGGTTTGAATCCTTTGAACGTCGTATCGATCAAATGGAAGCGGAAGCGGAAAGCCATCGTTTTGGTAAGCAGCAATCGCTGGACCAACAGTTTGCCAACCTGAAAGCCGATGATGAAATCAGCGAGCAGCTGGCGCAGTTGAAAGCCAAAATGAAGCAAGATAATCAATAATGACAATGGCGGCGCCGGTACGCGCCGTCGCTCATCAGCTTTAGGTGTAAGGAGAACGCATGAGCGCGCTATTTCTGGCCATCCCGTTAACCATTTTTGTGTTGTTTGTGTTACCGATTTGGCTGTGGCTGCATTACAGCAACCGCGCCGGTCGGGGAGAACTGTCGCAAAGCGAGCAGCAACGCTTACTGCAACTCACAGACGACGCGCAACGTATGCGCGAGCGCATTCAGGCGCTGGAAGACATTCTTGATGCAGAGCATCCGAACTGGAGAGAGCGCTAATGGGTGGAATCAATCTGAATAAAAAACTATGGCGTATGCCGCAAAAGGGCATGGTGCGTGGCGTTTGTGCCGGGATCGCCGACTACCTTGATGTACCGGTAAAACTGGTGCGTATTCTGGTCGTGCTGTCGATTTTCTTTGGGCTGGCGTTTTTTACCGTAGTGGCCTATATCGTTCTGTCTTTTGTACTGGACCCTATGCCGGATAATCTGGCCGCAGGCAAACCGCAGCCGACCAGCGGCGAACTGCTGGATACCGTAGACAGAGAGCTTGCCGCAGGCGAAAAGCGTTTGCGAGAAATGGAACGCTACGTCACGTCAGATACGTTCACATTGCGTAGTCGTTTCCGTCAACTGTAAGTGATATATCGGGAAGGTGAAGATGAATACTCGCTGGCAACGCGCCGGGCAGAAGGTGAAGCCCGGCTTCAAAATAGCAGGTAAGCTGGTTCTGTTGACCGCGTTACGCTACGGGCCTGCCGGCGTGGCGGGATGGGCGGTAAAATCCGTCGCCCGTCGTCCGCTAAAAATGTTGCTGGCGTTTGCGCTGGAGCCAGTACTTCGTAAGGCGGCGAATAAAATTTCGCAGCGTTACAAATAGCGAGTCTGGTCATAATATTTCGTTAAGCTCTGGCGTATAGTGTGTGCGAAATACATTACGTGTCAGGACGGAAGTATGTTGAAAAAAGGAATATTTGCGTTAGCGTTATTCATAGCCATGCCGCTTTATGCCGCAGAATACTGGATAGATGTCCGCATTCCGGAACAATATCAGCGTGAGCATATTCAGGGCGCGATTAATATCCCATTGAAGGAGATTAAATCTCATATCGAAACGGTAGTTCCAGACAGGAACGATACGGTAAAGTTATATTGCAACTCCGGACGACAGTCGGGCATGGCAAAACAAATGTTGCTTGATATGGGGTATACGCACGCGATGAATATGGGCGGCATCAGTCGTCTTGATATGCCGAAAGTAAAAAAATAGATAATTTATTGCTCAATACTCATACTAACCGCGGCGCTTAATGCGCCGTTGTTGATCTCTCCGGGTAGTTGATAATAACGTTTTTGCACATATCTATAACGCAGGCTCGTTATTATTTTTTCTTCTCTTCAGGCTCAACAGGATGTCAATGAAGCGACTTAAAACTGAACTCAACGCGCTGGTCAATCGTGGGGTAGACAGGCATTTGCGTCTTGCCGTAACCGGGTTGAGCCGCAGCGGTAAAACAGCGTTTATCACGGCGATGGTTAACCAGTTGCTTAATGTCCACGCGGGCGCGCGCTTACCGTTGCTCAGCGCGGTACGCGAAGAACGCCTGCTTGGCGTAAAGCGCGTGCCTCAACGTGATTTTGGTATTCCCCGTTTTACCTACGACGAGGGGATACTTCAGCTTTATGGCAATCCTCCCGCCTGGCCCACACCGACGCGCGGCGTCAGTGAGATTCGGCTGGCGTTGCGCTATCGCTCAAACGACTCGCTGCTGCGCCATTTTAAAGATACCTCGACATTGTATCTGGAGATTGTGGACTATCCAGGGGAATGGTTACTCGATCTGCCCATGCTGGCTCAGGATTATTTAAGCTGGTCCCGTCAGATGAACGGCTTGTTACAAGGACAACGTGCTGAGTGGGCCGCAAAATGGCGGCAACTTTGCGACGGGCTCGATCCGCTGGCACCCGCCGATGAAAACCGGCTGGCGGAGATTGCCGCCGCCTGGACGGATTATTTGCATCAGTGTAAATCGCAGGGATTGCATTTTATTCAACCTGGACGGTTTGTTTTGCCGGGCGATATGGCGGGTGCGCCAGCGTTGCAGTTTTTCCCGTGGCCGGATGTGGACGCCTTCGGCGAGTCAAAACTGGCGCAGGCGGATAAACAGACCAACGCTGGAATGCTGCGCGAACGCTTTAACTACTATTGCGAAAAAGTGGTCAAAGGGTTCTATAAAAATCATTTTCTACGCTTTGATCGCCAGATTGTACTGGTCGACTGTCTGCAACCGCTTAATAGCGGGCCGCAGGCGTTTAATGATATGCGTCTCGCCTTAACGCAGTTGATGCAAAGTTTTCACTATGGCCAGCGGACTCTGTTTCGCCGCTTGTTTTCGCCGGTGATTGATAAATTGCTGTTTGCCGCGACGAAAGCCGACCATGTCACCCTCGACCAACATGCCAATATGGTGGCCTTGCTCCAGCAGCTTATTCAGGATGCCTGGCAAAATGCCGCGTTTGAAGGCATTAGTATGGATTGCCTGGGGCTGGCGTCGGTACAGGCGACCACCAGCGGCGTGATTGAGGTCAACGGTGAAAAAATCCCGGCTTTACGTGGAAACCGTTTGAGTGACGGCGCGCCGTTAACCGTGTACCCCGGCGAAGTGCCTTCGCGTTTGCCGGGACAAGCGTTTTGGGATAGTCAGGGTTTTCAGTTCGAAGCCTTTCGTCCGCAGGTGATGGATGTTGATAAACCGTTACCACATATTCGTCTGGACGCTGCGCTGGAGTTTTTAATAGGAGATAAGCTGCGATGAGCGAACCGTTAAAACCGCGTATTGATTTTGCAGAACCGCTAAAGGAGGAACCTACGTCGGCCTTCAAAGCGCAGCAAACTTTCAGCGAAGCGGAGTCGCGTACATTTGCGCCTGCAGCTATCGATGAGCGCCCGGAAGACGAAGGCGTGGCAGAAGCGGCGGTCGATGCCGCGCTGCGCCCCAAACGCAGTCTGTGGCGTAAAATGGTGATGGGAGGGCTGGCGCTGTTTGGCGCGAGCGTGGTCGGGCAAGGCCTACAGTGGACAATGAATGCCTGGCAAACTCAGGACTGGGTCGCTTTAGGCGGCTGTGCCGCAGGCGCGCTGATCATTGGCGCTGGCGTGGGATCGGTGGTCACGGAGTGGCGGCGATTATGGCGCTTGCGCCAGCGGGCGCATGAGCGCGATGAGGCGCGTGAACTGTTACATAGCCATAGCGTCGGGAAAGGTCGCGCATTTTGCGAAAAACTGGCGCAGCAGGCGGGGATTGATCAATCACATCCGGCATTACAACGTTGGTATGCCGCTATTCACGAAACGCAAAACGACAGGGAAGTCGTCGGTTTGTATGCGCATCTGGTACAGCCGGTACTTGACGCGCAGGCGCGACGTGAGATTAGCCGTTTCGCCGCGGAATCGACTCTGATGATCGCCGTCAGCCCGTTAGCGTTGGTGGATATGGCGTTTATTGCCTGGCGTAATTTACGCCTGATTAACCGCATCGCAACGCTGTATGGCATTGAACTTGGTTATTACAGCCGCCTTCGTCTGTTCCGTCTGGTGTTGCTAAATATCGCGTTCGAGGGGGCCAGTGAGCTGGTGCGTGAGGTCGGTATGGACTGGATGTCTCAGGATCTGGCCGCACGCCTGTCTACGCGCGCGGCGCAGGGGATTGGCGCAGGTCTCCTTACCGCTCGACTGGGAATAAAAGCGATGGAGCTATGTCGACCATTGCCGTGGATCGATAACGATAAACCACGTCTCGGTGATTTTCGTCGTCAGCTTATCGGTCAGCTAAAAGAGACGCTGCAAAAGAGTAAGTCGTCGCCTGAGAAATGACCTTCCACAGGGCGCTGATTGCCTGGCTTTACGCCGCAGCGCCCGTTTTTCCGTCATGCTGTCAATATTTGTTGACAGAATCCTTCCTGCCAGCCGAATAGTGGCTTATCATCTATTTAATGGTTCATTATTCAGGTGAAGGTTCCCATGCGTCTGGAAGTCTTTTGTGAAGACCGACTTGGTCTGACCCGCGAATTACTTGATTTACTGGTGTTACGTAGCATTGATTTACGCGGAATCGAGATTGATCCCATTGGGCGAATTTATCTTAATTTTGCTGAGCTGGAATTCACCGACTTCAGCAGCCTGATGGCCGAAATCCGCCGTATTTCCGGCGTAACGGATGTCCGTACCGTTCCCTGGATGCCGTCCGAACGTGAACATCTGGCCCTGAGCGCGCTGCTTGAGGCGTTGCCGGAGCCGGTGCTCTCATTGGATATGAAGAGTAAAGTGGAGATGGCGAACCCGGCGAGTTGTCAGCTTTTTGCCCAGAACCAGGAGCGAATGCGGCACCATACCGCCGCACAATTAATCAACGGCTTCAATTTTCAGCGCTGGCTGGACGGTAACCCGCAAAGCTCCCATAACGAACATGTCGTGATCAACGGGCAAAACTTCCTGATGGAGATTACGCCGGTACATTTACAAAACGAAAATGACGAATACGTGTTGACCGGGGCGGTCGTGATGTTGCGTTCCACGATTCGTATGGGGCAGCAGCTACAGAATTTGTCCACGCAGGATCTGAGCGCGTTTAGTCAGATTATTGCCGTGAGCGCAAAGATGAAGCACGTCGTTGAGCAGGCGCGCAAACTGGCGATGCTCAGCGCGCCGCTGCTGATTACCGGCGATACGGGAACCGGCAAAGATCTTTTCGCCTATGCCTGTCACCAGGCAAGCCCTCGTTCAGCGAAACCGTATCTGGCGCTCAACTGCGCTTCAATCCCGGAAGATGCGGTAGAAAGCGAACTATTTGGCCATGCGCCGGAAGGTAAAAAAGGCTTTTTTGAACAGGCGAATGGCGGTTCGGTGCTGCTGGATGAAATTGGCGAAATGTCGCCGCGTATGCAGGCGAAGCTGCTACGTTTTCTCAATGATGGTACGTTCCGTCGCGTCGGCGAAGATCACGAAATTCATGTTGATGTCCGCGTTATCTGCGCCACGCAGAAAAATCTGGTGGAGCTGGTGCAAAAAGGACTGTTCCGCGAAGATCTCTATTATCGACTTAACGTTCTGACGCTTAATTTGCCGCCGTTGCGCGATTGTCCGCAGGATATTATGCCGTTGACCGAACTGTTCGTGGCGCGTTTTGCCGACGAACAGGGCGTTCCGCGACCGAAACTGTCTGCCGATCTGAGTACGGTCCTCACTCGTTACGGCTGGCCGGGTAACGTTCGCCAGCTTAAAAATGCGATTTACCGGGCGCTGACGCAACTGGAAGGGTATGAGCTGCGTCCGCAGGATATCCTGCTGCCTGACTACGATGCCGCGACGGTGGCAGTCGGCGAGGATGCGATGGAAGGCTCGCTGGATGACATTACCAGTCGTTTTGAACGTTCTGTCCTGACCCAGCTTTATCGTAGCTATCCGAGTACGCGTAAACTGGCGAAACGGTTGGGGGTATCGCATACCGCGATTGCCAATAAGCTGCGTGAATATGGTCTGAGCCAGAAGAAGGGTGAAGAGTAGAAAAAAGAAGGCCTCCGGATAGAGGCCTTCTTGTGACAAAAGAGCACCGCCTGTAGCACTGACAAACGTAGCGCCAGCAGGCGCTGGCTTATGCCTTCAGGACATTAAGCGCGGCGTCGTAATCCGGCTCGTGGGTGATTTCATCCACCAACTGGCTGAAAATAACGTTGTCGTTTTCGTCAAGCACGATGACTGCGCGCGCCGCCAAATCTTTCAGCGGGCCGTCAACGATTTCGACGCCGTAGTTTTTTAGAAACTCGTTATTACGCAGAGTGGAAAGCGTAATAACGTTGCTCAAGCCTTCCGCGCCGCAAAAACGCGACTGTGCAAAAGGCAGGTCAGCAGAAACGCACAATACGACGGTATTCTCCACTTCTGTGGCCAGTTGATTAAACTTACGAACTGATGCGGCGCATACGCCAGTATCAATGCTTGGGAAAATATTCAGCACTTTGCGTTTGCCTGCATATTGGCTGAGGGAAACGTCAGACAAATCTTTTGCGACAAGAGTAAAAGCCTGTGCTTTGCTACCAGCCTGCGGAATAACGTTGGCAACGGTGACCGGGTTACCCTGGAAATGTACAGTCTGTGACATAATTATGTTCCTATTTACTTATAGTTAACGTCGAAATCCAGTTTAAGTCATTATTCATTAACACAGCAAATACTATTTGTAGCAAGCCGCGTCCGGCGCTATCAGAGGGGAAGAGATGAGATCTGTTAAGGTATATGAGGAAACCTGGCCGTTACATACGCCTTTTGTTATTGCGCGTGGTAGCCGAAGCGAAGCGCATGTTGTCGTTGTCGAACTGGAAGAAGAGGGCGTAAAAGGCATCGGGGAATGTACGCCATATCCACGTTATGGTGAAAGTGATGCCTCGGTCATGGCGCAAATCATGAGTATTGTGCCTCAGTTGGAAAACGGGCTGACTCGCGAAGCATTGCAGAAACTGTTGCCGGCAGGCGCGGCGCGCAACGCGGTGGATAGCGCCTTATGGGATTTGCAAGCCCGCCAGCGGCAGCAAAGCCTTGCCGGGCTGCTCGGCGTGACGCTGGCCCCGGTTTTTACTACCGCGCAAACGGTAGTGATAGGCACGCCGGAACAGATGGCTGCCAGTGCGGCGGCACTATGGGAAAAAGGGGCGACGTTGCTGAAAATCAAACTTGATGCTCGTCTGATTAGCGAACGTATGGTGGCGATACGCTCGGCGGTGCCGGAGGCGACGCTCATTGTGGACGCCAATGGCTGGTCTATCCGCAAAACAGGTTTCTGCCGCCTGCGGTACGCGCTTTTTATGACTGGTGCAAAACGGCGCTGAGCCAGCCAGAGCCTCTTCGCTAAAAAATATTATTCCGGATATCGCATTGCCTGTTCAGAAAACTTTTTCACAGACGGTCAAAATGACGGTACTGGTTTTTGACGCATAAGTAAAAGGCATTATCAAACAGGTGCTACACGGCGAGGATATAGCAAGCACTGAACGTTTGGATGCAATAAAAAATCTGTACAACTGTTATTAATGAACTTTTTGTATAAATATAATCGGATTTAACAATACTCATTGTACCTGTATTTTGCTCTTATCATGGCGTCTTTACGACGAAAGGGTGCTTTAGCGTGGAATATTCAATATTAAGTAACAACCTTAAAATGCCTATGGTGGGTTTTGGCGTTTTTAAGGTAACCGACAAAGAAGAATGTCAGCAGTCAGTGTTAAGCGCTATTCGCAGCGGTTATCGTCTTATCGATACCGCTGCGGTATACGGCAATGAAGATGCCGTTGGTGACGCTGTTCGTGAAGCCATCGCGACAGGTCTGTGTACCCGTGAGGAGTTATTTATTACTTCTAAACTGTGGGTGCAAGATATGGCTAACTACGATCTGGCCAAAGCAGGTATTGAAGCGTCGCTGAAAAAATCCGGGTTAGATTATTTTGATCTCTATTTATTGCATCAGGCAATGGGCGATTATTTTAGCACGTGGCGCGCGCTGGAGGACGCTTATGAAGCCGGTAAACTAAAAGCCATTGGCGTGTCCAACTTCTATGCGCATGTGTTAGCCAACTTCTGTGAAACCGTCAGAATTACGCCAATGGTAAACCAGGTCGAATTGCATCCATACTTTGCACAACCCGCCGCGCTGGAAACCATGAAGCATTATAACGTTCAGCCTGAAGCGTGGGCGCCGTTAGGCGGCGGGAGACATAAACCGTATGAAAATGTCATGCTTCAAGGGATTGCCGATGCCCATCAAAAAACCATCGCGCAGGTTGTCCTGCGTTGGAACGTGCAGCGTGGCGTCACGGTTATTCCTAAATCCACTCGACAGGAACGTATTGAAGAGAACTTTGCTATCTGGGATTTCTCACTAACGGGTAACGAAATGGCTCAAATCAACGCCCTTGATTTAGGCTACGTTGGCGAAGCGGTGAAGCATTTTAATCCTGAATTTGTTCGCGGTTGTCTTGGCGTTAAAATCCACGATTGATCCCGGCGCTTGCGGGTGTTTTCTCACATGAACAGCTTCTAACACGGTTGCCGGAGCGTAGACGGCAACCGTGTGATATTCGCCTAGCCGTCAGGCGCCGAAGGCACCATCGATGGTGTGCATCGCGCCGGTGACGAAAGAGGCTTCCGGGCCGGCAAGCCATGCCACCATTCCAGCCACTTCTTCAGGTCTTCCGTGTCGTTTGATCGCCATGAAACTGTGCATCAGCTCTTTCATTGGGCCATTTTCCGGATTGATGTCGGTATCAATGGGGCCTGGCTGCACTACATTTATCGTAATCCCGCGGGGGCCAAAATCACGGGCCAGGCCGCGCGCCAGCCCTTGTAGGGCTGATTTACTGGCGGCGTACGCGGCCATTCCCGGTACGGGCATCCGATCGCCATTCACGGAACCGATAATAATAATGCGTCCACCTTCCGGCATGTTGCGGGCTGCTTCGACTGACGCATGGTAAGGCGCATGGATATTAATGCGGAACAAACGATCTATCGCATCGCTATCTTGTTCCAGCGCATCGCCGAAGAGAGCCACGCCCGCATTGACGACCAGAATATCCAGCTGTCCGTACTCACGCACGAGGCTGATGACGGCATCACGATCGGCGCTATCCGTCTGGATGGCGGTGCTTCCGGTTTCCGCTGCCAGTTTTTCGGCGGCTTCACGCGATCCGGCGTAGCTGAAAACGACCGATGCGCCGTCAGCGCTAAAGCGTCGTACAATAGCCGCGCCGATACCACGACTTCCCCCTAAAACCAGTACAGATTTGTTGCGAAATAGCATCATCAGGATGTCCTTTATGATATTGTAGTAGTCACTACAATATGCGTAATGAAATCATGCCGTCAAGGAGTTATGTAGTAATGACTACAAAACATAGCCGAACGCCGGGTCGCCCTCGCCAGTTCGATCCGGAGCAAGCCATTGAAACCGCTCAACACTTATTTCATTCGCGCGGATACGACGCGGTGAGCGTAGCGGATCTGACAAAAGCGTTCGGGATCAATCCTCCCAGTTTCTATGCGGCGTTTGGCAGCAAGCTGGGGCTGTATACTCGCGTATTAAAGCGTTACAGGATGACCGACGCGATTCCGCTCGGGGCGCTTCTGCGTCACGATCGCCCGACCGCGAAGTGCCTTATCGATGTGCTGATGGACGCGGCAAGACGTTACGCTGCCGATCCTGATGCCACTGGATGTCTGGTTCTGGAGGGCGCTCATTGTAACGATAAACCGGCACGAGAGGCCGCCTGCGAGTTTTACATCGCTGCTGAAAACCTGATTCGCACTTATGTCGCCATGCGGTATCCGCAAGAGGCTGACCGGACGACGGACTTTATGGGGACGCTAATGGCGGGGCTTTCCGCCAAGGCGCGAGCGGGGTATGGCCTGGAGCGTCTTCAGGAGAGCGTGCTTCTGGCTGGGGATGTGCTGGAGCGATTACTGCCGGATTAACGCAGCGCATCAAAAAACCTGAGCCAGTCAGATACGGACAAACAGGGAGCAATAGCCCTAATCATCCATCTTACCGTCGCGGTATTCGGTAAAGTACATCAAAAATAGAGGTGCCAGGGAAACGAGAAATGCAAAAATGTAGTCTTATTACGGTACTTAGCTTATCAGTGTTGATGCTAGCCGGATGTACAACGACCTATACCATGACGACCCGGACGGGAGAGATTATTGAAACGCAGGGTAAGCCGGAGGTTGACACCGCAACCGGAATGACGAAATACGCTGATGTTTATGGTTATCATCGCGTTATTAAAACCAGTGAAATAGTGCAGACGACAGAAGGCGCATCGAAGCTGGACTGGTAATGCGCTAAAGCAGTTGGGAGGCCGTGTCCAGTATGGGTACCGGACTGTTTCTGGGCCTGAATTGAATAGAGCGCCTGTATAGCCGAATTCCGGGTCTCGGCTTGATTTGTGTTGTCAGTTATTTGGTTGTTCCCTGTATAGTGAAGATAAACAGTACTCATGGCTAACGGTCTGTTTTGGATTGCTAACTATCCCGGATTCTGCGCGTTTTATTTAGTCACAACCGTGGTTAAGAATATTTTGGGTCAGACTTACACGCCGGGTATTAAGATAATCCGTCGCATAGAGAGCTTGATCGGCATCATTCGGTTCAAGAAGAAACGGCGTAACTTTAGGTATGAGATCAGCAAACAGGTTATATTGATCCACAGAGGCAAAATGCCGGGTAGCGCTGGCCCAGGGCATTCGCATCAGCTCTGCGTAAGAAGGGGATAGTTGAACTGGCAAATCAAATTCTTTCAGATTAGCAAGCATCTCCTTACTCATATAAAATGTGACCCTGTTTCGCGAAAAGGTGTTAAGCACTGCTTTCAGTCGTTTAACTTTTGCTTCTTTACTCATGCTATTATCAAAAAAACGTGGTGAAAGCATAATAGCAATCGATGCATTTGGTGAAATAACATTATGTAGTGGTTTCAGGGCTACAACAATCTGATCGTTTGTGAAGATACGCTGCGTACCAGAAGAGGTAGTATAGTTTCCACCCAGCCAGATCACATAATCTGTTGTTTTGAGGGGAAGCGCTTTTTCCGGTATATTACCCCTGTCAGGTGCCACTGTTTCAATTGCTAGTGAGTCTTGTCCCCAGACATTATTTACTTTAGAACTCAAAAAATTATATTCTGAAATGTTCCTTAGTTTTAGCAGAGTTATCTGCGAGCGGGTAAAAAAGAGATTGAATCTCACTTTGTTCTGCAATTGCCGAAGTAATCTGAGCGTGTTCTGATCGATCAGATGACTATACAGACCAACCGTTTTTCCGGAAAGTATTGCTGAGGCATTGTTCGCAAGAAGCATCTCTTTTATAGCTCCTTGCCCAATAATCAGTACGCAACGGTATTTTTCTGGTCTGATTTTATCTATGGGGATATCGGTAAGATTGACTAGGTCAGGAGTGCCATGCCGCCAATTATCATGAATGACTGTGGCTCCGGAGGCGTCTCCTCCGGCTCCCCTGGTGATAATAAGAGGAGGGTAGGTACTGGCATGTGCGATATACGAAAAACAAGCTACCATTGCTAGCGCTGTGTTTCTGATGGTTGTATACATATCGTCTGCCCTGATTTCGAAAATATGAATAATGTCTCCTCTTATAATGTACATCAAAAAGAGAGCATTTTAATTAAACGTTATCTCAACGAGATAAAAGGTTAGCACGGGAAAGTATAGAGAGAATGTAATCATACCAACATTATAGATGTGGGAGCATGAAGGCCCCGCAAGCCGCCCGGCCAGCATACTCCCATTAATAGTTAAAGTATGGACTTTGCTTTTACCGTAAACTGTAGCCAATATTACCTGATCACTACACCGTACAGTACTGTCAGAAATCTGTCCCCGGTGCCGCGTGCACGCAATTTATTTTTTTTAAATTCTTTCAAAACGTTAACTATATTTAATAGTCACTTATTTTACCAGAATCAATACTGAGAGTTTTATTACCGTTCTGAAAAGAGAAGACTTTTCAGATGAAATGCGTGGATGGTACGAAGTCATTACAGTACAGGGATGTAATAATAAAGATCGACAATGGATTCATTACTCTGTTGCTTTTGGACGGATGCCAAATGGAAGTATTCAATATCTTCTCCTTCTCTCCTGATAAGATTCAGTTTTGGCAATATACACATATATATTGTATTGGAAAATTGTTGATATTGTTCCTTATGACCAACGAAATGGAATTTTGCATATTTACCACATTTTATTACCCTCGACATGGGTATTTTTCCTCCATCGACGGAATTATGTTCCATACCAAAAAAACTGCTTACGGCGATGACCTGGTCTTTGGTATTATCCGGCTTAAAAGACGAGAGACAATACACATTTTCGCCCCACGTTCTGAGCGTCTCATGAATGATTTTCCATTTTATAGGCGACGCTTTTTTAGGAAGGTCATTTGTTGCGATCTGATGAGATGTTTGAAATCCGAAAATTTCTTTTGACGTAAGCTGACAAATTTCGAACTGATAATGCTCATCACAGTCAAGCCAGTAGGGAGGCCGTAGGTTTCTGAGATCCCAGAAATCAGCCTTGCGATAGTTATTGGGATTGACGCCAAATGTTTTTTTGAACTCTCGACTATAGGACTGCACTGAATCAAACCCCATTCTGAACGCGATATCTGTGACCGACTGAGAGGTCAGCTTTAGCAGAGTGGCGCTTCTGCTCAACTTGCGTTGTCTGATATATTTTCCGATAGAGACGCCACACTTTTCTTTAAAAAAATCCTGCAAACTCCTTCGCGAATAACCTGTTATAACAACCAGCTTTTCAATATCAATCCTCTCTTCAAGATTTTTTTCTATTTGCTCTAATACTGAGATTATTATGGCTTTTTTCATCATCATTCCTCTTTATTGAAGCCGAAAATATAAACATTTAAGGTGTTTGACATACTGTGTTATTAAACTGGTGGGTGGTTGTTAGCTTTTCTGGCAAAACAAGAAAGATTTAAATTGCTTGACGTTTCTGAATAAACTTTACACTTGGAGATCGGATTTTGCCAGTAAAGCTAAGTAATTAGCATGGCGAAGGGCATAATTTCACAGGCGGTTAAAATGATTGAATAACCCTGAATTTTTAGCCCGTGAGATTATAAATCTCGTAATTATTTCTAATGATTTAATAAAAGGGAATTGTTTTGTACTTCAAAAGATCTTTATTAACGTTAGCAATTTGTGCATCCGTGGTCTCAGTAGAGGCGGTGGCGAATACCAGAGCCAATGATATGGCTTCTTCTGCTACACCTGCTTCTGTTGGTCACCGTCCTGTGGCAACTACTAATGCAAAAAAAATAGAAGTGTCTGGGGAACTGACGACCGGTTCAACCCTCCAGATAGCGGATGTTTTTATTAGGGATGAGGATGGGGATCCCTTATCGCTGGATAAAATGAATAATGCCGACGATATTAAATGGTATCTGGTGGATAATGAGGCCGCCGATCCTTCTGGAACCCCGGCGGCAACCGGGACGGCTTTTACCATTCCTGCTGATGCAGGCGGTAAAAAAATTAAAATCGTTTACCGAATTAAGACGGCAACGGGGACGCCGGATAGTGCATTCTTACCTGCCACTGTCTTATTAACTTCTGCATCTTCTGGGGTGGGCGGCGACTCCGCCGCAGACGGTACGATTTCTAATAAGCTACGTTCTGTCACTATCAATGTGGTGAATGAAAGTGGTAAACCAACTGATGAACTCAACGGTACCAATGACGCCAACACCCCAGTGGTGGGCGGCACCCTTGAAGCGGTACTGGAATGTGCCGCCACAGCGGCAGCTGAGTGTGAGGTCAGTAATTATAACTTTACCTGGCAGATGGCGGATGCCGGGACACCAGATAAGTTCACCGATCTGAATAATACCAACGCTGAAAAACATAAATATATTATTAAGGGAACTGAGCAGAATAAATTGTTCCGTGTTCACGTCACGCCTAAAACGACGAAAGCCACGCCGGAGAATAAACGCGCTATCCGTCGCTGATGGTTATCGCTAAATAAACATCTTATTTAAATACTCCCCCTGCCAGGCAGGGGGATATAGCAGGAGACAATACAGTGGTTTTTTCTAAAAAACCCATTACTAAATATATAACCTGGGCCATTGTTACCAGTCAGATTTCACTGCCGGTCATTGCTGATAGCGATAGTGAAATTCAGTCGTGGATTGCGGGGACGGCATCGTCTATTTCTCCGCATCTGCAGGAGGGGACGCTGGAGGATTATGCCAAAGGAAAAATAAAGGCGTTACCAGGGCAAGCCGCTAATTATCTGGTGAACGAAGGGATGAAGAGCGCTTTTCCGGAGATTATTTTCCGTGGTGGCGTCAATCTTGAAGATGGCGCGAAATATCGCTCATCAGAGTTCGATATGTTTATTCCTGTCGAGGAAACAACATCGTCTTTACTCTTTGGCCAGCTTGGCTTTCGCGACCACGACAGCAGCAGTTTCGATGGCCGCACCTATGTTAACGTTGGTGTGGGTTATCGCCAGGAGGTCAATGGATGGCTGCTCGGCGTCAATACGTTTCTGGATGCCGACATCCGTTATTCCCACTTACGTGGCGGCATTGGCGGGGAAGTCTATAAAGACAGTCTGGCCTTTTCCGGCAACTATTATTTCCCTCTCACCGGCTGGAAAACGTCAGCAGTTCATGAATTACATGATGAGCGTCCGGCATATGGCTTTGATCTGCGAACAAAAGGCACGCTTCCCGATTTTCCCTGGTTCAGTGGCGAGCTGACATATGAACAGTATTACGGGGATAAAGTTGATCTATTGGGTAACGGTACATTAAGCCGGAATCCCCGCGCCGCAGGTGCGGCTCTGGTCTGGAATCCCGTCCCCTTACTTGAGGTCAGAGCAGGATATCGGGACGCCGGTAACGGCGGCTCGCAGGCAGAGGGCGGTCTGAGAGTCAATTATTCCTTCGGTACGCCGTTACATGAACAGCTTGATTACCGCAACGTTGGGGCGCCGTCGAATACGACTAACCGGCGTGCCTTTGTTGATCGTAATTACGATATCGTCATGGCGTATCGGGAGCAGGCCAGCAAAATCCGCATTACGGCAATGCCGGTGTCAGGCCTGTCCGGGACGCTGGTGACATTAATGGCGACGGTAGATAGCCGTTACCCGGTTGAGAAGGTTGAGTGGTCGGGTGATGCGGAGCTTCTCGCCGGACTCCAGCTTCAGGGGAGTCTGGGCAGCGGCCTTATCCTTCCACAACTTCCGCTGACGGCGACCGACGGTCAGGAGTATAGCCTTTATTTAACGGTGACTGACAGCCGGGGGACTCGCGTGACCTCCGAGCGTATCCCGGTAAGGGTGACACAGGATGAGACCAGTTTCCGTTCCTGGATAAATGTTATCAATGGCGATGTTCAGGTTGAGGACGGCAACTTTGTTATCAGTACGCCGCTTCCTGCCGTAGAAGAGGGGAAGGTTATTGAGTGGCACTACGTGCGCGAGCGTTCTGAAGAGGAGTGGGCGTCGCTCAAACCACGTCATATTAAGTATCAATCAGATATGCCGGGTCTGGCATTTAAAGCGCTCGGTGGTACAGAGCGTGACGGCCATTGGGTTGAACGGGTTCTGGTGACCCATATCGGCGATGATGCCCGCTCGCTCAAATTACATATTGAAGCAAGCGGACCAGACGATAAACATCCGGTGAAGGGGACCGTACTGCTGCAAGCGCAGCCAGACAGTATTGCGCAGAAGGTCACTTCTGTGGAGGTGCTTTTTACGCCGGGTACTGAAGAAGCCAACGGAAGCGTTACTGCGCCAGTCGTCGGAACGGAAATGCGAGCCAGAACGCTTTGTGTAAATAACACGGACTGTACTGATGCGTTTAATTATCAGTGGGAAATCTCCGATGAAATGAAATCCTGGCAATCCGTACCGGGGGCGACAAAGGCCACCTGGCTTATCCCTTATAGCCTTAACGGGGAATCGCTACAGAATAAATATATCCGCGTCAGAATTATTTCTGATAAAGAAAATGCCAAGAGTTCTACCGCAGCATCTGATGCGAATTAATGTTTTAAAAAGGATCAACAGTGCGTATGTCGAAACATAATCTTATTATCTATAGCCTGCTTCTGGCGGCTGTGCCGATAAGCGTCTCGGCGGATTCGTCGACAACGTCCGCGGCAACCGTCGGGATGTTTTCTCCTCCTACGGCGCCGAGCGTTGGGCACAGGCCTGGAACACCTCGTGATACCTACGAATTGCAGTTTAATGGACTTGGCTTTTCTATTGAAAAGTATACACCTTTTCCGGGAATGACTATTGCGAGGAATGCCAGAAATGTAGGCATCAGAGATCCGGATAATAACTATCAGTCTGCGGAAACTTTTACTACAGTATGTACGTATTATCAGATCAATAAAGATAACTCTCAGCATATACTTACACGTGAAAAGCCATGTGAGCATAAATTTAACATCCAAAAGGAACATCGGGGTTCAAAGATTAAACTAGAAATTTATAATGAAACGGATATGGCTTCAGCGTCAGGGTACACGCCTGTGCCATCGGTATCTGAGTTCCAGTATATTGAAACAGAAACTATATCTAATACGCCAAGCCCAGATTTAACAGTTATGAGTATAGATAAGTCTGTATTATCGCCGGGTGAAAGTGCCACCATCACAACTATTGTTAAGGATATCGACGGGAATCCTGTAAATGAAGTTCACATTAATAAGACTGTAGCGCGTGAAAATTTAAAAGGCTTATGGGATTATGGCCCTCTTAAGAAAGAAAATGTTCCAGGTAAATATACACAAGTTATAACCTATCGTGGGCATAGTAATGAACGTATTGACATATCTTTTAAATATGCAATGAGTTTCACGAAAGAAATTTCCATCAGAGGAAGACTATAAAACGATATTAATCATTATGACTAATATAATTCTTTTTATCACCATCATATTATTATGGATGTTCACTTGGTTTTTTAGCGGATTGCTAAATAATTATTATGGCTAAAATAATACAAACGTTAAAAGGAGAAGTTTTTATGACATCAGCAACAACACAAGATTATATCTCATTGGGTCAGGAACACGCTGTCACCTTTGGCAAAACGCAGCTGACCCTCAAACCCGGTATACTGGCTGAAGGCGAACCATTACCCTGCACAAAGGGGCTGGTGAGCCATAATTTATTACCGGGTTACTGTATCCCGGGGATAAAAAAGCGGATTATTGTCGTCCCGTCACTGGATACGCCGGTTTGTGAATGGCAGGTATAAGACTATAGTGACCGCCTTAAATCAGCGGGTAGCCACTCAAACCGGGCGGTATATGTGCTGAGTATGGATACGCCATTTGCTCAGGCCCGTTTTATTCGGGAACATGATATTCATCCCGGCATAACCTTTGTTTCTGACTACGCTTGCCGCCAGTTTTTGGATAATTCCGGGCTGAAAATTAATGAGCTCAGTATTTTTGCCAGAGCGTTGATAGAGTGCGATGAAAATAATGTGGTTACGCGTGTTATTGTACCACGAGATATCACTCATCTTCCTGTTTACTAATCACTTATATCAGCACCGTCCCTGCACAGAGAACCGAATAACCGGCAATGCAGGGGCGCAGGCATCCTCCTGTAGTGCCCCCACATTTAACACATATACTATTGCATCACGCATAAGGAACTGAAAATGATGCCAGCGGATGGGGCAGGTTAACGTTATGGCACCCCTGAATTTCTGCAATAATCGTCTGGTAACCGGAAAGCCACTTATGACTTTGTGATTTGGCCTGCTGGTGCTGTAAATTATTTATCAATAGCTCCATTGATTCGCGGGTCTGCCAGTAATAATTATTAACCATTCTTCCGCTGGCGGCATCGGTATAGCTTTCCATCCCAATATAGCCATCAATAGTCTGTGTATAGCGCTCAATCCAGCCATCCAGTTGATAAAATTCTTCGTCGTACTCTTTTTTTTCGAAAATAAAACTTGTCAGAAACAGCGACATGGTATTTCTCCTGTTACGCAATATCAATCAAACACCTATCAACGTGGATTCAAAACGTAAACCTGGCAACATTTTTTCAAGGCCGTCAGTCAGCATGTTTCCTGCCGCGTACAATTCATCAACCGGCATTTCCGGCAAGCTTTCAAGGATAAACCACATCGCTTTATCTGAAGCGCTTAGTCGGGTACGTACTCCCTGACGCCAGTTCCAGCGCCGACAGGTGACGCCTCTGTCATCGCGCCAGATAACTTCGCCCGGTTCTGGCGACTCGGTGACGGGTTGTCCTTCTTTCAGGGTATCAAATGTTTCACTACCGTCTGCGAAAACCAGCCGCGGCGATCCACAATAAGCCGCGCTATTTTCGCCGCCTACCGGTACGGCATAGCGCAGGCTCACGGCGTTATAAAGATCCACGACCGGGTCCAGCGCCGCCATTGTTCCATCCTTCAACACGCGTTTTCGTAGCGCTTCAGCCGAGCAGGGGGTGCGCTTTGGTTTTGCGCCGAATGCTTTAAACACCGCATTCCAGGCGTCTATATGCGCCTGGGCCCACGTCGGTTGGCCGTTAATTACGGCCTGACAGGCCTCTTTTAGCGCGATTTCTCCGACCTGCGCATCGCGAATCGGAGCGGCAATAACATTAATACTTAATGCACGAAAGCCGGGAGCGATACGGGCCAGTTCCGGGCTGATTGACGGTAACATAGAAGACATCGCATAATCCTGTAATGACTATTTTCTTCTATGATATCGACCAATGACCAAAAAAGTCAACTTATCGACCACGGCGGGCGCCGACGTCAGCACAATAAATGAAGCTGTTTCCCAACGTATCAAACAATTTCGTAGCCAAAAAAAGATGTCGCTGGATGAGCTTGCGCGGCGTTCCGGCGTCAGTAAAGGAATGCTGGTGGAAATTGAAGGCTGTAAAGCCAATCCAAGCATTGCGCTGTTATGTAAGATCGCGGCGGCAATGGGAGTGTCCGTGGCGGATTTTGTCAACGTCGCCAGCGAGCCGATGGTCCATCTTATCGACCGGGATGCTACTCCGGTGTTGTGGCGCGGCGAGAAAGGCGGCAGCGCAAAACTGATGGCGGGAACCAGCGGGCCAGATATGCTGGAACTCTGGCAATGGATAATGCATCCTGGTGAACAGTTTGAATCGGCAGGGCATCCGGCAGACACCTGTGAATTACTGTTTGTTAATCAGGGAACACTGACATTAACAGTCGACGGTAGACGCTTTATTATTCGGGAGGGCTGCTCCGCTGTAGCCAGAACCGACATGCCTCATGCCTACGTTAACGACACTAATGAGGTGCTTGAATTTACCATGACGGTGAATGAAAAGAGCCGTTGATCACCGTAAGGCGCTAACAACCCGCCATCCGGACAGGGAAGCCTCGGTGCCCCGATAACACTTATCGGGCACCGGCTATCTTTTATTTTGTCGCAGGCGCGGCCTCCGGGTCATCGATATAGAGCGTCTGGCTTGGGAAGGCGAAGTCAGCGCCGTTTTCCTGGACAATCGCAATAATTTTCAGGTAAACATCCTGCTGTACGGCAAGCCATTCCTGCCATACTGTTGTTTTGGTAAAGCAATACACCATAATATTCAGCGAAGAGTCGGCGAATTCATTAAAATAGACCAACAGCGTCTGTTTCTGATCGATATCGCTGTGCGCCTGCAGCATGTTTCTGATAGCGTCAACAATGAGGCCAATTTTGTCGGCATCTTCGTAACGTAATCCAATAACCGTTTTTATTCGACGGTTGGTCATCCGTCCCGGATTCTCAACGCTAATGGATGAAAAGACGGAATTAGGCACGTACAACGGGCGGTGGTCGAATGTGTTAATTCGTGTAATTCGCCAGCCGATTTCGGCGACCGTACCTTCGATATTTCTGTCAGGAGAACGAATCCAGTCTCCGATACTGAAGGGGCGATCGAAATAGAGCATAATACCGGAGAAAAAATTGCTCAGGACATCTTTGCCCGCCATACCAACAGCGATACCGCCGATACCGCCAAAGGTCAGCAGACCGGACAGACTCATGCCAAAATGTTCGCCATACAGTAAGACAATCGCGACAATAATGGTTATTTTTATGACCCGTGCCAGAATACGTGTACTGGTGACATCTCTACCTTTATTGACCTGTGCTTTTTCAAATTGGTTAATAATCAGGAAAAGTTTTATCGTCAGAATAAGCGCAATGAGCGAGGTGCAGATAAAATCAATGACCCCGGAAGAGATAAAACGCAAATTATAATCTTCAATAGCATTATTCAGTATGCTCCCGATGGTCCCAATAATAATCGCGTAAATAAAAAACTGTGCCGCATGGAACGTGAATCCTTTCTTCCACTGTACGTTACGGCTGAGCCAAAATCTCACGACCAGCAACGCCATACCGCAACTGAAAAGTATCGCCAGATTAAATGCGTTTTTGAGAAAAAATTCAGTGAACATTATTGTTTTCCGCTCCTTCCTACGATAACAGCTCAGAATGACCTGATTAACAGGTATTTTACCCAGGATAAACGCGTAGATCATCGATAAGTAAAAAGAAGAAATAGTGCTATCAGCTTTAATCTCAGCGGTTTACTTTTTATGTAAATACAATGTCACGTTTTATAGAGCAGACATCGCGCGATTGTCATGGTATTGTTGCTATCAGGTAAAAAAGTCATCTGTAAAGGACAATACTATGATCATGATGAAGCTGAAATCGGCGAAGGGGAAAAAATTTCTGTTATGCCTGCTGGCAGTGTTTATCGTTGCGGCATCGGTGGTAACGCGCGCGACTATCGGCGGTGTGATTGAGCAGTATCATATTCCACTGTCCGAGTGGACAAGCTCTATGTATGCCATTCAGTCGGCAATGATTTTCGTTTACAGTCTGGTGTTCACTATTCTGCTGGCGATTCCTTTGGGGATCTATTTCCTCGGCGGAGATGAGTAACAGGAATAGGGTATTGGCCGGATGGCAGCGCCATCCGGCAGGACGCAAGAGGGATTAATCGTCCTCGTCGTCCAGTTCAACCGGTGTTTGATACTCATCAGGCTTAATGACTAACAGGTCGCAGCGCAGATGGTCAATGACCTGTTCGGCCGTGTTCCCCAAAAACGCGGCCGAGAGTCCGGTACGTCCAACGGTGCCAAGCACAACGATCCCCGCCTGGAGATGTTCGGCAAGATCCGGGATAACTTCTTCCGGCAAACCTTTTCCTACATGCGTAACTTTTTCATCGATGCTGAATTTCTGGCGCAGCGCTTTCATCGCCAGTAAATGCTGGCCTCTGATGGCGTCGTTATACACGCTGGGATCAAATTCCGGCAGCTCAATGGCGATATTGATTGGCGTAACGGGGTAGGCGCCGACCAGGTGTACTTCGGTATGATTAACCTGCTCCGCCAATTGTAAGGTCTCTTTTACCAGCTTTTCGTTGAGAGCATTGTGATAGGGCTCTTCGCTTGCCAGGTTCACGGCGACCAGGGCTTTGCCGCCTTCTGGCCACGGCTGATCTTTGACCATCCACACGGGGCTTGGGCATTTACGCAGCAAATGCCAGTCGGTAGGGGTAAAAATGACCGCTTCCAGTCGATCGTGCTGATGCGCCATTTTCAACACCAGATCGTGACTGCCGGCGATAACCTCCTGGATGATGGCCTCAAAGGGACGATTGTGCCAGACCACTTTAATTTCAATGGGGACACCGGCTTCAAGATAATATTTCGCCTGCTCACGTATCCAGGCTGTGCGTTGACTTATTACGCCCTGACGCATTGCGGTGCGTTCGTCAGGAGAAAGCAGGGTGGTCATCTCATACGAGAAATCGTAAATAGGCAGGAAAGCTTTAATTTTGCCGCCAATCCGTTGATGCAAATAAACTGCTCGCCGTAATGCGGGTTGGTCGTCCTGATTGGGATCGATGACCACCAGCATATTTTGATACATAGCCATACAGGGTCTCCTTACAACTGTCATCGCAGTTTGTAACTAAAGAGTAACTCAAATATGGTGAATGAAACAGAGGAAGCGCTTCTGCCAGATCAATAAATGAGAAAAATTTAACGATATGGCAGAAGATAACATCAATGGTTTGGCTGACGTTTAAGCGACGTTGCGGGTATGACCGGCGAGGGCCGCCAGCGCATCGCTGTTTTCAATAGTAATATACTTACCTTTCACCGCCAGCATACCGCTTTTCTGGAAACGCCCCAGCAGACGGCTAATGGTTTCGACCGTTAAGCCCAGATAGTTGCCGATATCGCCACGGGTCATCGTCAGGCGGAATTCACGCGGTGAAAAACCACGCTGCGCAAAGCGGCGGGACAGGTTGTAAATAAACGCAGCCAGACGTTCTTCGGCGTTTTTCTTCGACAATAACAGAATCATATCCTGATCGCCTTTAATTTCACCGCTCATCAGACGCATCATTTGCTGACGCAGGTTAGGCATTTTGCCGGACAGGTCATCCAGTGTCTCAAAGGGTATTTCACATACCATTGAGGTTTCCAGCGCCTGTGCAAAGCTCGGATGATGACCGCTGCCAATGGCGTCAAAACCCACCAGGTCGCCTGCTAAATGGAATCCAGTAATCTGCTCATCGCCTTGCTCGGTAATGGTGTAGCTCTTAATCGTTCCGGAGCGGATAGCATAGAGCGATTTCAATTCATCACCTGCTTTAAACAGAGTTTGCCCTTTCTGAATGGGCTTTTTGCGCTCGATGATATTATCAAGCTGATCAAGCTCATGCTCGTTAAGTGTGAACGGGATGCAAAGCTGGCTGATACTGCAATCCTGGCAATGGATAGCACAACCGCCAGACTGAATGCGCCGTATAATTCGCTTTTCCGGGATCATAGGTCTGCTCAAGCCGTAATTGATATTTGTCAATTTTAACATCTTTTTGGTGAGCGCGTAAGTCTGAGCTATCCCGGAGAAGGAATAATTCAAGTATAAGTTTGATGAATACTTTTATCTATTTGAAAACACGTAATTTATTTGTTGTTGCTTTACATAAAAGTGTGACCGATAAGGCACTTTTTGCCTGTATTTTCATAATAAAAGATAGCCTTCATGGCGTAATAGCCACTCTTTTCGCTGCACGCCGCCTGCGTATCCGGTCAGAGTGCCGTTACGCCCAATGACGCGATGGCAGGGAACAACAATACTGATGGGGTTAGCGCCATTCGCAGCACCGACTGCGCGTGCGGCGCCCGGTCGTCCCAGTTGCGCCGCCAGCTGACCATAGTGCATCACCTGCCCGCAGGGGATAGCGCGCAACGCCTGCCATACTTCCCGTTGAAAAGGTGTGCCCCCCGTGGCGGTTTCCAGGGTATCAATTACGGCGAGATTGCCTGCAAAATAATCTGCAAGCTTATCGCTGAGTCCACCGGGGTTAGTCGCAGAAACGCGTTCATAGCCTTCGTGACGGTAGTGGATATTTAGCAGTTGTTCCATACGATCGCGGTACTGTTCCCACTCAATGGCCCGCAGTTGAAACTGCTCATCGCAAACCACCCATAACGGACCTAATGGCGTGGCTATCTTCTCTTCAAGTAATCTCAGCATCCGTTCTCTCACATCGTCTTAATCTAACGTAAGAGACAAGATATCATGCCAGGAATACCCGCAACCATACTCCTTAAAAGATAGTCAGGGATAACACATTTAGCGACAGTAATATCGTTGGCGGAGAAAAAGAGAGCCGGGCGAGGCGGTTAATTGCCTGACATTGTCGCTGTTATTGGAAATAACTGTAAACCGTTGTCGCTATAACAGGGCGCGGTTATGATAACGGCAGTCGCAAAAACGCTGGAGGATGAACCATGAACCTTGACGATAAAGCGCTGTTTCTTGACGCCATGGAGGATGTCCAGCCGCTGAAACGCCATACTGATGTACACTGGCAGCCAACGCGTAATCTTAAAACGCCCCAGCGTATCGACACGCTTCAACTTGATAATTTCCTGACGACGGGCTTTCTGGATATTCTGCCGCTGAATGAACCGCTGGAATTTCGTCGGGAAGGATTGCAGCAGGGTGTCATCGACAAGTTACGCAGTGGGAAATACCCTCAGCAGGCCAGCCTCAATTTGTTACGCCAGCCGGTCGAAACGTGCCGAAAAATGCTGTTTCGTTTTATCCTGGAGGCGCAGAAAGAGGGGTTGCGTAATGTCCTGATCATTCATGGTAAAGGGCGAGAGGCGAAGTCGCATGCCAATATCGTCCGAAGCTATGTGGCCCGCTGGTTGACAGAGTTTGAGGATGTACAGGCTTATTGTTCGGCGCTGCCGCACCATGGCGGCGGCGGGGCATGTTATGTTGCGTTACGTAAAACGGTGCAGGCTAAACAGGATAACTGGGAGCGCCATGCGAAGCGTAGTCGGTAAATCGTTGCCGCTGGCGGACAGGACCGCCAGCGCAAGCTCGCGCGAACCCGATTTTATGCCTGATGCTCAGGATTCTGCAAAAGTACGGGCGATAACGCTGTCCGCGGTAATAACACGGAGAAACAGTCATTCGCTTATTTAAGCGTCTATTAAAATATACTGGCTTTCGACTTAACTATTAAGCAGAAAATGGTGATAAGTACATCACTTGTCAATATGGATGGATGAATATTCTGGCATAGCGAATATAGGTGATTTTATCTGTTGCACTAAGGGAAATGGCGATGGTCTGGTATTGAATATGGAGAATGTCAAAGAAACGAATGGCAATAGATATCTGAAATGCTATAAAAATAAAACCTGTCTCCTATCCTGGTTGTAGGCCGTCAAAAATGTTGAGAAATATCAGCGTCAGGACATGCATTATTCTATTCATGGTATGTACGTTTCTTTTGGTGGATACTTTACAAATAGCTTTTCTGCACGATCTCCCTATTTTAATTACGTGTAATATTATTTATCTGATCTCGTCATTACTGCTTTGGTGGTATATGACCTGCTATCTGGTTGTGCCGATTAATACCGTGAAGAAAAGTATTGAAGAGGTCGCAGCAGGAAACTTGTCTATTCATATCTCCGAATTTGGCAATAATTGCGCCGGGCGACTCATCCCCGGGATTAATAGCCTGTCGGAGAATATTTCCGCGCTGGTACGTGAAATCAGATCCT
This sequence comes from Salmonella sp. SAL00653, assembly GCF_046552515.1. Lineage (NCBI taxonomy): Bacteria > Pseudomonadati > Pseudomonadota > Gammaproteobacteria > Enterobacterales > Enterobacteriaceae > Salmonella > Salmonella sp. SAL00653. The sequence goes on along the minus strand of NZ_JBGDTY010000001.1, from coordinate 295,853 downwards.
CTTCGCAAACGGCAATGACCCTTTCCGAACAACTGGCGGCGCGCAGTCTGTCGCTATCCGTAAAGACGGAACAGCAGTCGGCCTCGTTAATTCAAACTGCCGCCAGTATGGATGAAATGGCGGCGAGTACCAAAAACAATGCGGATAATACCCGAATGGCGAGCATACAGGCGGATTGTGCAACCCAATGCGCCCGTAAAGGCGGTGAATTAATGGTGCGGGTTACAGAAAATATGCGTTCTATTACCGACTGTGCCTCGCAGATGACGGAGATTATATCATTGATTGACGGTATCGCATTCCAGACTAATATTCTGGCGCTTAACGCGGCGGTAGAGGCTGCGCGGGCGGGCGATCATGGAAAAGGTTTCTCCGTGGTGGCTGGGGAAGTGCGTAATCTGGCGCATCGTAGCGCCGAGGCGGCAAAAAATATCAAGGCGCTGATCGACGTTACGCATGACAATGTGCGGCAGGGGGCCGCCATAGTGCAGGAGGCTGAAAAAAATATGCAGGAGATTGTTGGCGGTTCCGGGCAATTAAACGTGCTGATGAGTGAAATTTCCACCACCACGCGGGAGCAGGAAAAAGGCATTAACCAGATAACACTGGCGTTGAGCGATCTGGAAAGCACAACCCATAGCAATGTCTTAATGGTTGAAGCGCTATCTGCTTCTTCGGATGTTTTAAAGGCGCAGGTGATCGAGTTACAGACTAAAACCGACAAATTTCGTTTAAGCTAGCCGGGTTACAGTGAACATGCGCTGTCGCGCTCTCATGTATCACCTCTTTCGACCATCACCAGGCGCGGCTAGGCCTGATAATACATGTTTGGTAAGCGCCTGTTGCTAAGGCGCTTTTTTCGCAGGTTCCCGTAATTCTTTTTGCGCAATGAGAAAATGAGAGATTGCTTAACCTTTCCCGAAAGCTAGACTAACGGCATCAGAGTTGTAACGTGGAGGCGCTGTGGAAGCCATTAAGGGATCGGATGTGAACGTGCCGGATGCCGTTTTCGCATGGCTACTGGATGGTCATGGTGGAGTAAAACCGCTCGAAGATAATGATGTGATCGATAGTCAGCATCCCTGTTGGCTACATCTTAATTATACCCACCCGGACAGCGCCCGCTGGTTGGCTTCAACGCCTTTACTCCCCAATAACGTGCGTGATGCGCTGGCTGGTGAAAGCTCGCGCCCGCGCGTAAGTCGTATGGGGGAAGGGACGCTCATTACGCTGCGCTGTATTAATGGCAGTACTGACGAACGCCCGGATCAATTAGTGGCAATGCGTTTATATATGGACGAGCGATTCATTGTGTCTACCCGTCAGCGAAAGGTTCTGGCGCTCGACGATGTGGTCAGTGATTTGCAGGAGGGCACCGGGCCCGTAGATTGCGGCGGCTGGTTAGTAGATGTGTGCGATGCGTTAACCGATCACGCCAGTGAATTTATTGAAGAGCTACACGATAAAATTATCGATCTGGAAGATAATCTTCTCGACCAGCAAATCCCACCGCGCGGTTTCCTCGCATTGCTACGTAAACAGCTAATTGTTATGCGCCGCTATATGGCGCCGCAGCGCGACGTCTATGCCCGGCTTGCGAGTGAACGGCTGCCGTGGATGAGCGACGATCACCGGCGAAGAATGCAGGATATCGCCGACAGGCTGGGAAGGGGGTTGGATGAAATTGACGCTTGTATCGCGCGTACTGGCATCATGGCGGATGAAATTGCCCAGGTAATGCAGGAGTCTCTGGCGCGCAGAACTTATACCATGTCGCTTATGGCGATGGTTTTTCTGCCCAGCACCTTTTTAACAGGGTTATTTGGCGTTAACCTGGGCGGTATTCCTGGCGGCGGATGGCGGTTCGGCTTTTCTCTGTTTTGTATTCTGTTAGTTGTCCTGATCGGTGGTGTTACTTTATGGTTGCATCGCAGTAAATGGTTGTAACAAAAGCGCTTTTCAGACCATTTCGAATGAAAAAACGCCGAGAAATTTGAGCGAAGTCAATAAACCATCTACCTATTCGGGGCAATATCTCTCTCGCAGGTGAATGCAACGTCAAGCGATGGGCGTTGTGCTCCATATTGTCTTACTTCCTTTTTTGAATTACTGCATAGCACAATTGATTCGTACGACGCCGGCTTAGATTAGTCGGCTTTTTTTTTGCCTGTAGGATATCAGCGTCTACCCTTTAAGAGTCTGAATGACATTCTGGAGGGTAATATGAGCTGTCTTTTGACCTTATTATATCTACACTCGTCCTTGTCGGACCCGATTCCCACTGACCCTGTTCCCATTCCTGAGCCGCTTCCCCGTCCTCAGCCGATGCCCGACCCGCCGCCGGACGAAGAACCGATTAAAATGTCGCATCAAACGTCCGGATCTGCGAGGATACGCGCCTGCTGACTATGAGTCGTTACCGCGAGAGTAAATTGTGACCGCTTTTTCAACCCTGAATGTTTTGCCCGCCGCACAGCTCAATAACCTTACTGAGCTGGGCTATCTTGAGATGACGCCTGTTCAGGCCGCAGCATTACCCGTCATTCTGGCGGGTAATGATGTGCGTGTGCAGGCCAGGACCGGTAGCGGTAAAACGGCGGCGTTTGGTCTTGGGCTCTTGCATCGAATTGATGTCACTCTGTTCCAGACACAGGCATTAGTGCTGTGCCCGACGCGGGAGCTGGCGGATCAGGTAGCCGGGGAGTTACGTCGCCTGGCCCGTTTTCTGCCAAATACCAAAATTCTGACCTTGTGTGGCGGGCAGCCCTTTGGCGCACAGCGCGACTCGCTTCAGCACGCTCCGCATATCATTGTCGCGACGCCGGGGCGCCTGCTGGATCATTTACAAAAAGAAACCGTATCGCTGGATGCGCTGCACATTCTGGTAATGGATGAAGCAGACCGAATGCTGGACATGGGATTCAGTGACGCCATTGATGAGGTGATCCGCTTTGCGCCTGCGACGCGCCAGACGTTGTTGTTTTCAGCAACCTGGCCTGAGGCCATTGCGGCGATTAGCGGTCGTGTACAGCAGCAGCCAATACGTATTGAAATCGATACGGTAGATGCGCTACCGGCTATCGAACAACAGTTCTTCGAAACGTCTGCGCATGAAAAAATTTCGCTGCTACAAACGTTGCTTAGCCAGCATCAGCCAGCGTCCTGCGTGGTATTTTGCAATACCAAAAAAGATTGTCAGGCCGTTTGTGATGCGCTTAATGCGGTAGGACAAAGCGCGTTGGCGCTCCACGGCGATCTGGAACAACGCGACCGCGACCAGACGTTGGTGCGTTTTGCAAATGGTAGCGCGCGCATTCTGGTTGCCACCGACGTTGCCGCGCGAGGATTAGACATTAAATCGCTCGAACTGGTGGTTAACTATGAACTGGCCTGGGACCCGGAGGTGCATGTCCACCGTATTGGCCGTACGGCGCGCGCGGGAAGTAGCGGTCTGGCGATCAGTTTCTGCGCGCCGGAAGAGGCGCAGCGGGCAAATATTCTTTCAGAAATGCTGCAACTCAAACTGAACTGGCTGAATGCGCCCGCCCGGCAGTCGTTGCTTCCTCTGGCCGCAGAGATGGCTACCCTATGTATTGACGGCGGCAAAAAAGCGAAAATGCGTCCGGGAGATATTTTAGGCGCGCTGACCGGCGATATTGGATTAGACGGGGCGGATATCGGCAAAATTAATGTGCATCCAATGCACGTTTACGTCGCCGTACGTCAAGCAGTAGCGCAAAAAGCCTGGAAGCAGTTGCAAAACGGGAAGATCAAAGGCAAGTCATGCCGGGTACGGCTATTAAAATGATCGATAGCATGGCGTCTCAGCGGAGTGCTGAGACGCCTGCAGATTATTTCACTTCGATAACATCAAGCCGCAACGCCTCTAAGGAGGTGTCATCTTCTTCCGGCTGCCAGCCAGCGGGCTGCAAGGGAATCTCTTCACGATCGAACGCTAAATCGCCGCCGTCGACGACCTCGGAACCGTGAGTGATTCCTTTGAAATCGAACAGGTTAGTGTCACAAAGGTGAGACGGCACGACATTCTGCATGGCGCTAAACATCGTTTCGATCCGTCCTGGATAGCGCTTATCCCAGTCGCGTAGCATGTCGGCAATCACCTGGCGTTGCAGGTTGGGTTGCGAACCGCACAGATTACAAGGAATGATAGGGAAGGCTTTGGCCTCAGCAAAACGGACAATATCTTTCTCGCGGCAGTAAGCCAGCGGGCGAATCACGATATGTTTGCCGTCATCGCTCATCAGCTTCGGCGGCATCCCTTTCATTTTTCCGCCATAGAACATATTCAGAAACAGGGTTTGCAGAATATCGTCGCGGTGGTGGCCCAGGGCGATTTTGGTCGCGCCCAGTTCAGTCGCCGTACGATACAGGATACCCCGACGCAAACGCGAGCACAGCGAGCAGGTGGTTTTTCCTTCCGGAATCTTCTCTTTCACAATGCCGTAGGTGTTTTCTTCGACGATTTTATATTCTACGCCCAGCGGCTCAAGGTAGGCTGGCAGGATATGTTCCGGGAAACCTGGCTGCTTTTGATCGAGGTTGACGGCGACCAGTGAAAAATTGATCGGGGCGCTTTGCTGCAAATTACGTAAAATTTCCAGCATCGTATAGCTATCTTTGCCGCCAGAAAGGCAAACCATAATGCGATCGCCTTCTTCAATCATATTAAAATCGGCAATCGCTTCGCCAACGTTACGGCGCAGGCGCTTTTGCAACTTGTTGAGGTTGTATTGCTCTTTCTTTGTATTCTTTTGAATTTCTTGCATTATTTCAGTTCTCTGGTACTAAATGGGGCAAATTGGGGGCAAACTTTGCAATTACGATAACCGCGCATTCAACATCGCTACTTGTTCGTCGTTCATGTCATCAATCCACATACCGTAAATTTCATACACCATCTGCGCAGTTTCATGCCCCATTTGGCTGGCGATAAATGCCGGGTTCGCTCCTGCCGTCAACAGCCAGCAGGCAAAAGTATGTCGCGTATGGTACGGATTACGGCGACGAATGCCAGCACGTTTTTATGGCAAGATACGCAATGGTTCAAAAGCGTCTTTATTCTGTCATCCGTATTACTTAAGATATCATCACGACCCGAAAAATATTGGAACGAAGAGATGTATGACTAAAGAAGCTGTAATCTTTCTATTTATCGCCATCGTGGTAGAAGTTATCGCCACGATCTCATTAAAATTATCAGATAGTTTTACGCGTCTGGTACCGAGCCTCGTTACTATCATCGGATATTGTATTGCGTTCTGGTGTCTTACCATCCCAATGCGAACCATCCCTGCGGGTATCATTTATGCTATTTGGTCTGGGGTAGGGATTGTTCTTATTGGATTGATAGGATGGTTATTTCTCGGCCAAAAACTGGATATGCCGGCTATTATTGGCATGTTGCTTATCATCTGCGGCGTAATCGTAATCAATCTGTTTTCAAAAAGTGTCAGTCACTAGGCGATGATGATTGATTTGAGCCCGCACTCTCTTATGCGGGCTCGGGTATTTAGCGTACCACCAGTACGGAGCATTCCGCATGACGCACAACGGCTGCGGCGTTGGAACCCAACAGATAGGTAGTAATATCCGGGCGATGCGAGGCGATAATCACCATATCGGCCGGTAATTTTTTTGCCATTTCCAGAATCTTATCTTTAGGAGAGCCTTCTGCAACGTGCGCCTGCACGCGGTCCGCGGGAAGGTTGAATTTCTTGATAATCGCTTCCAGTTGAGATTTGGCTTCGGCTTTCAAATCGTCCATTGCGGGAAGCTCTGCTGAATAAGCCAGTCCCAGTGAAGCGTAATAGGGCAAAGACGGGATTACAGTCAAAAAGTGCACTTTAGCGTCGTCAATCTTTGCTTCAGCTTCAACATGCGAAATTACGCGTTGAGTTAATTCTGAATCTGAAATATCGATGGGTACAAGAATCGTTCTGTTCATAAAACCTCCTGTTTAAGTATCCACTGAAATTCTACTCCCTAAAGGAACTTTATGTACAATGACATACGTCACATTTTAGGTGCTGCTCCACGATACTCTGCGGGGACTGCCTACAGGGGAGGGCGACGTAATATTACGCGTATTCCACGTAAATAATCAGCGAGTTGACGTTAAAACGTTATTTCTGCCTTGTCAGGAAAGACCTAAAAAGAGATGTTACCGTTTAATTCAATAATTAATGAAATAATTCGCAGTGAAATAGATATAATTTATACGAATGCTTTTGGGGGTATTATACGAAATAAAAATTATACAATATCATTCGGTTACGATATTCTACGCCTGTTATATGCCTTTATTGTCACATATTCATTTTGTCGCTGGGCCATTGCGTTAACCTTTGCTTTCCAGCGTATAAATTGACAAGCCCGAACGGATGTTCGGGCTTTTTTTGTTTCCAGGTTAATCCTTAGAATATTTTTTAATCTGCGCCGGTTTTTTCCGCTTTTCCTGCCAGCAAGGCAAGAAAGTCATAGCGTTTTTGCAAATCCAATGCGGCATCTCGCCATAATTGTTCAGCTACTTCAGGCTGTTGCGCATTCAGGCGACGGAAACGCTGTTCATTAAGCAACGTTTCCGCCAGGGCATCAGACGGTGGCCGAGAGTCCAGCGCCAACGGCGGCTTGCCTTCATCCGCACGGCGGGGATCAAAGCGGTATAACGGCCAGAAACCGGTCGCCGTTAACTGGCGCATCTGGTCATGGCTTAGCGCCAGATCGTAACCATGTTCCTCACAGGGGCTATAGGCAATGATCAGCGACGGTCCTGGCCAGGCTTCGGCCTCCTGGATGGCTTTCACCGTCTGGTTTAACTGCGCGCCCAGCGAAATTTGCGCGACATAAACATGACCATACATCATCATGCTGACGCCAAGATCTTTACGGGCTTTACGCTTGCCATGTTCGCCAAACTTAGTGACGGCGCCAAGCGGCGTCGCCTTCGACGCCTGGCCGCCAGTATTGGAATAACACTGCGTATCCAGAACCAGAATATTGACATTCTCCGTCAGGCTTAACACATGGTCTAAACCGCCAAAGCCGATGTCGTATGCCCAACCATCGCCGCCAATCAGCCAGATTGATTTTTCTACCAGCGCATCAGCATCCTTTAACAGTTCCTCTGCGCCCGCAACCGATTTCAGATGTTGGCGTAATGCGGCGACCTGTTCACGCCGAACGTCAGGCGTTGCTTCGGCATGCAGCGCATCGTTTAATTCCGCCGGAATGCGATCGGCGAATTGCGCCAGTAAACGCATGACGCGCGCCCGGTGCTGATCCACACTCAGACGGAAACCGAGGCCAAATTCCGCGTTATCTTCAAATAGCGAATTCGCCCACGCCGGGCCGCGTCCGTTGGCATCGGTGGTATAAGGCGTAGAGGGTAAGTTACCGCCGTAAATAGAGGAACACCCCGTGGCGTTAGCGATTAACATTCTGTCGCCATATAACTGAGTCAGCAGTTTAATATACGGCGTTTCACCACAGCCGGAACAGGCGCCGGAATACTCAAACAGCGGCGTAATAAGCTGCGATGTGCGGATATCAATTCGTTCCAGTTTGCTGCGATCGATTTCCGGCAAGTCGAGGAAGAAGTCATAATTCACTTTCTCTTCTTCCACATGCTCAAGGCGCGACATCATGTTAATCGCCTTGATCTGTGGATTTTGCCGATCTTTAGCCGGGCAGACCTCTACGCATAAATTACAGCCAGTACAGTCTTCCGGCGCGACCTGCAGCACATATTTCTGGCCGCGCATATCGCGGGACTTCACGTCCAGCGAATGCAGACTGGCTGGCGCGTTCTCCATCGCCTGCGGGGAAACGACTTTCGCACGAATTGCCGAGTGAGGGCAGGCAGCGACGCAGTGATTACATTGTGTACACAGTTCCTCTTTCCAGACAGGAATCTCTTCGGCGATATTGCGTTTTTCCCAGCGGGTGGTGCCCATTGGCCATGTTCCGTCCGGCGGCAGGGCGGAAACAGGCAGTGCGTCGCCGAGGCCCGCCAACATGGCGGCGGTAACGGTTTTCACGAAATCCGGCGCGGCGTCGGAGACGACCGGCGGGCGATGCGCGCTGTGCGGATTAACCGCCTGCAACGGTACTTCCGCCAGCGATTCCTGCGCCAGAGCCAATGCCTGCCAGTTACGCTCAACCAGATCCTGACCTTTGCTGCTATAGCTTTTGGCAATCGCGCCCTGCAACTCAACCAGGGCGCTATCGCCCGGAAGAATATGCGTCAGGTGGAAGAAAGCCATTTGCATGACGGTATTGATGCGGGCGCCAAGTCCACATTCGCGGGCGATTTTCGCCGCGTTAACCACGTAAAAACGCGCCTTTTTCTGTTTCAACACCGCCTGAGCTTCTTGCGGCAGACGCGACCAGACCTCGTCGGCGCTGTACGGCGTATTAAGCAGAAAGATACCGCCGGGCTTCAGACGCTCCGCCATCTGATATTTATCGATAAACTGTAATTGATGGCAGCCGACAAAATCCGCCTGAGCAATTAAGTAAGCGGAACGAATGGGTTTTTCGCTGACGCGCAGGTGCGATACCGTGAGCCCGCCAGCTTTTTTAGAGTCATAAACGAAATAACCTTGCGCATACCACGGCGTAGAATTACCGATAATTTTAATATTATTTTTCGTGGCGGATACGCTACCGTCGCTTCCCAGACCGTAAAATAACGCTTCCAGTTTAGCGCTGCCGGGCAGGGTATTTTCCGGTAATGGCAGCGAGAGATTAGTGACGTCATCATAAATGCCCACCGTAAACCGTGGTTTGGGTTTTGCGCGGCCGAGTTCATTAAAGATCGCCAGTACGCACGCCGGGCCGAACTCTTTGGATGATAGCCCATAACGGCCGCCAATGGTGCGCGGCAACGTTTCGCGCTCGCCATTATTAAAGGCTTCCGCCAGTGCGGTCATCACGTCCAGATAAAGCGGCTCGGCCTGCGCGCCAGGCTCTTTGGTGCGATCCAGCACGGCGATAGCGCGAACGGTTTCCGGTAATGCCTGTAACAAATGTTTGGCGGAGAAGGGACGGAACAGACGGACTTTCAGAACGCCAACCTTTTCTCCGCGTATCAGTAGCTCGTCCACGACCTCTTCGCAGGTGCCGAGGGCGGAGCCCATCATAATAATGACCCGTTCAGCCTGGGGATGGCCATAATATTCAAATGGCTGGTACTGACGGCCTGTAGCATCGCCAAATGCCTTCATCGCCTCTTCAACATGATCATAAACGGCGTTGTACCACGGGTTGGTCGCTTCGCGAGACTGGAAGTAGGTGTCCGGATTCGCAGAAGTTCCACGAATCACCGGATGTTCCGGATTCAGCGCGCGGGCGCGGTGAGCGTCGATCTCCGCCTGCGGCATCAGGTTCAGAATGGTTTCATCCGTTAGCGGTATAATTTTGTTGATTTCATGCGATGTACGGAAGCCATCAAAAAAATGAATAAACGGAACGCGGCTTTTCAGCGTAGCCCTGTGCGCGATCAGCGCAAAATCCTGCGCTTCCTGAACGCTGGCGGCGCATAACATCGCGCAGCCTGTCTGGCGGACCGCCATCACATCGGAATGGTCGCCAAAAATAGAAAGCGCGTGTGTGGCGACGGTGCGCGCGGCAACGTGCAGTACAAACGGCGTGAGCTGCCCCGCCAGTTTATACAGTGTTGGAATCATCAGCAGCAGCCCCTGCGATGATGTAAATGACGTAGAAAGCGAACCGGTTTGTAACGCACCGTGAACGGCGGCGATCGCGCCGCCTTCCGACTGCATCTCTACCACACGCGGCGTATCGCCCCAGACATTTTTAAGCCCATTACCGGCCCAAGCATCCGCTTGTTCAGCCATTGTTGAACTGGGCGTAATCGGGTAAATGGCGATAACCTCGCTGGTACGGAACGCCACCGACGCTACCGCGCCATTACCGTCAATTGTTTGCATATGACACCCTTACATTGCGCAAAAAAGAGGGACACGCATAATCGTGAGCGCATCCTGTAGTTATCCTTTTATTTTAGCAAAGCCCTTCAAGCCCCATTTTCGCTTTTGTGTCCCTGGCGGGAGGAGAATGGCGATTTCTTGCCGAAAAGACGTAAAAAATTGCCAATAAATGTTAATGAAGCGCATAAATGCGCGCTTTGCCTCTCGACGCGTTAGTTTCTGCTGCCTATTATTTAGGGCGGTGTCGTTTGGATGAATAAACAGAGGGGAGAGAAATGCGCGCAGCGTTTTGGGTGGGATGTGCCGCGTTATTATTGTCGGCTTGCAGTAGCGAACCTGTTCAGCAGGCAACTGCGGCACATGTTTCGCCAGGGATGAAAGCGGCGATGTCCAGCGCCGGCGAAGCGAATTGCGCTATGATTGGCGGTTCGCTTTCAGCGGCCCGGCAGCTTGATGGTTCAGTAATTGGTATGTGCGCGCTACCCAACGGCAAACGTTGTAGCGAACAGTCGCTTGCCGCCGGAAGCTGCGGGAGTTATTAAGCGCGGCGTTTCGCCTGACGCGTATAACTTTTCACTTAATGGCTTAGTGCGCTAAATCCGCCAGTTTATACATTAGCGTTGTTTCTGCCGTCGCCAGCGTTAATTGGTTCGCGGTTAAATCGACCTGTGCGCCCTTGCTGAAGAGCTCGCTGAGGGTGCCGTCCAGCGCGTTAAGCTGTGGATCGGCGCACATCATTCGGGTCATCGCTAAATTTTTCACTTTTAATTCGCCGTCCGACAGTTTTCCTTCGCCGGTGAATTGATGGCACATTTTGCCGGATACCGTCATGTCCTCGCCAAAGCTGAGCTCCGGGCCGGTGACCGTTTTACCGTTTACGCTTTCCAGAACAAAGCGGTGGTGCTCCAGTTGCTCGCGTTTGACGGACACTTTTCCACTGCTCACACACCCTGTCATTATGATGCTCAGGGCGACCAGCGTGACGCTTTTCTTCATTGATATTCTCTGTAATCTGATAGTTAACACTGACTATAGTAATGATATGACCGGATAGATCTTCAGGGGTTATCCGAAAATGCTCCCCTGAGCGCAGGGGAGCGACAGGATTAGAACAGCGCGTTCGGGCAGGCTTCGCCCTTCTCAAGCTGGCTTAAGTTTTGTAACGTGGTTTCAGAGATGCTGATCAGCGCTTCTGCGGTCAGGAATGCCTGGTGCCCCGTAAACAGTACGTTATGGCAGGCCGACAGACGGCGGAAAACATCATCCTGGATAACATCGTTTGACTTATCTTCAAAGAACAGGTCGCGTTCGTTTTCATACACATCCATCCCCAGCGAGCCGATTTTCTGATTCTTCAGAGCTTCGATAGCCGCCTGGGAATCAATCAGCGCGCCACGACTGGTATTAATGACCATAACGCCATTTTTCATTTGGTCGAATGCCGCATGGTTCAGTAAATGGTAGTTTTCCGGCGTGAGCGGGCAGTGCAGGGAAATGACATCCGATTCGGCAAACAACGTTTGCAGATCCACATACTCGACGCCGAGATCAAGCGCGGCGGTGCTGGGATAGGGATCAAACGCCAGTAAACGCATTCCAAAGCCTTTCAGGATACGCAGCGCGGCGACGCCGATTTTACCGGTACCAATGACGCCAGCGGTTTTTCCGTGCATGGTAAAGCCGGTCAGTCCCTCAAGGGAAAAGTTAGCGTCGCGGGTGCGTTGATAAGCGCGGTGAATACGGCGGTTCAATGTCATCATCATGCCAATCGCATGTTCAGCGACGGCTTCCGGAGAATAAGCCGGCACGCGGACCACCTGCAAACCGAGCTCTTTAGCGGCATCCAGGTCGACATTATTAAATCCGGCGCAACGCAGCGCGATGTATTTCACGCCGTGTTTTTTCAGCTCTTCCAGTACCGGTCGGCTCCCGTCGTCATTCACGAAGATACAAACTGCTTCACATCCATTGGCGGTTTTCGCCGTTTTCTCGGTTAGCAGAAAATCAAAAAACTCCAGTTCAAAACCGAACGCTTCGTTCACTTGCTGTAGATATTTCTTGTCATACTGTTTGGTACTATAGACGGCGAGTTTCATATGACCTTCTCCAGTGATGTTTGAATCACACAAATATGCTTAAAATTATCTTACAAAAAATCAAAAATAATTGATAGTCATACATATAATGAATAATTTTAGGTTATCATTCTCCACAACGCCTCAAATAGTCGGAGGGCGGCCCTGCAACACGCATAACGTATCACCCGTTTGCAACATGAACTATTAGGCTATGTACGGGCAATCATGCCAAAATAAAGAGATAGCCGACTGAATTTTTCGTTAAATCAGGAAATTAATGGCCCATGAAGGGTAAATATAAAGCCGCCCTTGCGCTACTGTTACTGCTGATTCTTGTCCCTCTGACGCTACTGATGACCCTCGGGCTGTGGGTTCCCACTCTGGCGGGAATTTGGCTACCCGTCGGTACCCGTATCGCTCTGGAACAAAGTCCACGCCTGACACGTCATGGGTTAGTGATTCCCGATCTTCGCTATCTGGTCAATGATTGTTCGTTAGCGCATATTACCCAGGCGGAACTGACGCATCCCAGCCGTTGGTTGCTGAATATTAAAAGCCTCAAACTGGATACCGCATGCCTGGCGAAACTGCCGGCTTCGGAAGCTTCTCCCGCCGCGCCGCGTACGCTGGCGCAGTGGCAGTCAATGCTGCCCAATACCTGGATTAACATCGATAATGTCATTCTCGCGCCCTGGCCGGAATGGCAGGGCAAGCTGGCGATCTCCATGACGCCGGTCATTCAGCAGATACGTTATCAGGGCGAAAAAGTAAAATTTCAAGGGCAGCTACGCGGTCAGGCATTGACGGTGAGCCAACTGGAGATCGCCGCGCTGGCCAACCAGCCTCCCGTTAGCCTGGCGGGGGAGTTTATGTTGCCGCTGGTACCGGATGGCCTGCCGGTCAGCGGTCATGCGGCAGCGACCTTGCGTCTGCCGCAGGAACCGTCGCTGGTGGATGCGGAACTGGAGTGGCGTGATAACGCCGGACAGCTCATCGTGATGGCGCGAGGTAATCCTGACCCTATTCTCGATCTCCCCTGGGCGGTAACGCGTCAGCGGCTTACCATCAGCGATGGCCGCTGGAACTGGCCATATCAGGGATTCCCCTTGAGCGGACGTCTGGCTTTTAATATCGATAACTGGCAAGCCGGGCCGGATAATGCGCGAGTCAGCGGACGCCTGAATATTCTGACCCAGGGCGATGCCGGTAAAGCGAACGCTGTACTGACTATCGGCCCGGGAAAACTCAGCATGGATAGCAGTGAGATGCCTCTACAGCTTACCGGCGAGGCTAAACAGAAGGATTTAATCTTTTATGCCGTATTGCCCGCTATGTTCCGCGGCAGTCTGGCCGATCCGCAGCTCACCTTTGCACCTGGCGCATTGCTACGCTCGCGCGGACGGGTGATTGATGCGTTAGATATTGATGAAATTCGTTGGCCGCTGGCGGGCGTTAAGGTGACGCCGCGCGGCGTTGATGGCCGATTACAGGCTATTTTACGGGCGCACGAAAATGAGATGGGCGATTTCGTTCTTCATCTTGATGGCCTGGCGAATGATTTTCTCCCTGATGCTGGTCGCTGGCGGTGGCGCTATTGGGGGCAAGGAAGCTTTACGCCAATGCGCGCCCACTGGGATATTGCCGGACAGGGCGAATGGCATGATAACACCATCAGGTTGACCAGTTTGTCCACCGGTTTTGATCAGTTGCACTATGGCGCAATGACCGTCACATCGCCAAGACTGGCGCTGAATAAACCTATTGTCTGGGTTCGCGACGCCACAACGCCGTCGCTACAGGGCGCGCTGTCTCTGGAGGCGGGAAAAACCGTATTTACCAGCGGGAGCGTGCTGCCACCTTCTACCATTAATTTTAGCGTTGAAGGGCGCGAGCCAACCCTGTTCCAGTTTAAAGGCGACCTTCGGGCGGGGGCGATAGGGCCGGTACGGCTGAACGGGCGCTGGGATGGCGAACGCCTTCGCGGACAGGCCTGGTGGCCGAAGCAGTCGCTTATCGTTTTCCAGCCGTTGCTTCCACCGGACTGGAAAATGACGCTGCGCGAAGGCTCACTGTATGCGCAGGTGGCTTTTTCCGCTGCGCAGGGGCAGGGATTTGAAGCAGGTGGACACGGCGTGTTAAAGGGCGGTAGCGCCTGGATGCCGGATAACAAAATCAACGGCGTCGATTTCATTCTGCCATTTCGCTTCCACAACGGCGCGTGGCAATTGGGGACGCGCGGGCCCGTCTCGCTGCGTATCGCCGGGATAGTTAACCAGGTCACGGCGAAAAATATCACCGCTGATTTACAGGGCGGTTATCCCTGGAGCGAGTCGAATCCATTACTGCTAAGCGATGTCAGCGTAGACGTGCTGGGCGGTCAAATCATTATGAAACAGTTGCGAATGCCGCAGCACGACCCGGCGCTGTTACGGGTGCAAAATATTTCATCCAGCGAATTGATTAGCGCCATAAGTCCAAAGCAATTCGCCATGTCTGGTCCGGTTAGCGGCGCGCTGCCGCTGTGGCTGAACAATGAAAAATGGATAATCAAAGATGGCTGGCTTACGAATCCCGGGCCAATGACGTTGCGTATCGATAAAGATACTGCGGATGCGGTGGTGAAGGATAATGTTACGGCAGGCTCGGCGATCAACTGGCTACGTTATATGGAGATTACGCATTCGTGGACGAAAATTAACGTTGATAACCTGGGCGTACTAACGATGCAGGCGGCCATTACCGGCAAAAGCCGGGTAGATGGTAAAACCGCGATCGTTAACTTGAACTATACCCATGAAGAAAATGTGTTTACGCTGTGGCGCAGTTTGCGTTTTGGCGACAATTTACAGGCATGGCTTGAACAAAATACAGCATTGCCGCAACCTCCTTGCCGGAAAGACAAGGACTGTGAGGATAAATAATGAAAATGAGTATTGCCATGCTGTCAGCGCTTGCGTCATTTATCGTGGTGGGCTGCACGCCACGTATTGAAGTCGCCGCGCCGGAACAGCCGATTACCATCAACATGAATGTAAAGATCGAGCATGAAATACATATCAAAGTCGATAAAGATGTTGAAGAACTCCTGAAATCACGCAGCGATCTATTCTGAGGCCATAATGAAAAAGTATTTAATGCTATGGGTGCTGACGCTGAGCTTGCTCACACCTTCTGTGTGGGCCTTAACCCTGGACGAAGCGCGCACGCAGGGCCGGGTCGGGGAAACGCTGAATGGCTATCTGGTGGCCTTAAAGAATGATGCCGAAACCCAGAAACTGGTGCTTGATATTAATCATGCCCGCCGCGCCAGTTATCAGCAGTTAGCGGATAGCAATCATCTTCCCGTGGACGAGGTGGCGAAGATGGCAGGGCAAAAACTGGTTGAGCGCGCCAGACCGGGAGAATATGTCCAGGGAATTAATGGCAAATGGATGCGTAAATAACCGCTTCCCGACAATTTTTTTACCGCAAAATGCATTTTTATATGGGTAATTTCTGAATACGAAGGTCGTATTTACATTAGGCGAACTGGAAGGCTATTTCTATACTGTTGGCTGGTATCACTATTCGCGAGAGTAACCAGGTATGACGTCTGAAAAATTATCTGCTGCCTGCCATTGTGGCAGCGTCGTGTTTACCGTTCAACTTAGCGATGGCTTTCATACCGCCAGGCGCTGCAACTGTTCCTTTTGCAGGATGCGCGGAGCAGTGGCAGTGTCTGCGCCGCTGTCGGGTATTAAAGTGCTAAAAGGGCAGGATAAGCTTACCGAATATCGCTTCAATACGGGCAAGGCGGTGCATTTTTTCTGTTCGGTATGCGGGATATATACTTTTCATCAGCGTCGATCCAATCCCGATCAATATGGGGTCAATGTGGCGTGCATCGAAAATATGTCGCCTTTTGATTTCGCCTGCGTTGAAGTCAATGATGGGGTAACGCATCCCAGCGATGGCGGCAGTAGCGGCGTGGTAGGATATTTGCGCTACGAACCTAAGAAGTCACCTCCCGTCGAAACGGGAGGCAAAAATATTTAAGCGGCCACTACGCTGTCAATCGCGGCTTTTGCATCGGCCTGAGCTTTAGCCGCCACTTCCGGCCCGTAGGCGATGCCTTCGGCAAAGACAAAATTCACGTCGGTGATACCGATAAAACCAAGGAACACTTTCAGGTAAGGCGCAATCAAATCCGTCGGGGTGTCTTTATGGATACCGCCGCGGCTGGAGAGAACCACCGCGCGTTTGCCGGTTACCAGACCTTCCGGGCCTTTTTCGGTATAGCGGAAAGTGATACCAGCGCGGGCAATCAGATCAAAGTAGTTTTTCAGCTGCGTCGGGATATTGAAATTGTACATCGGTGCCGCAATAACGATGACGTCGTGGGCTTTCAGTTCAGCAATGAGTTCATCAGACAGCGCCAGAGCGTCCTGTTGACGTGGCGTTAAAGGCGCATCGCCCGGACGCATCGCGCCCACCAGCTCGCCATCCAGCACCGGAACAGGGGTGGCCGCCAGATCGCGGACAGTAATTTCATCTGCGACGTGTTTTTCGCGCCATTGTTCAATAAAATAGTCAGTCAACTGACCAGACTGAGAGTACCCTGCCAGAATACTGGATTTAAGAACTAATACCTTGCTCATGGGTGTTTCCTTTTATGTGTTTGAAGGGGCGTGCCCCGTTGCTTGTTGACACTTTATTCACAAATATGTCGCAGGGATAGCGCAATATATCGAACCCTTTGTTCGAAATTATTGAACAACACAAAAAAAGCCCCAATGTGGTACTCTATACCTATCATTTAAAACGATTTTAAACAGGCAGAATGCTGCCCAAGAGCTTTATGACTGAACAATCTACGTTGACGCTTCAGGTGTTACAGCAGCGGCTGGATGCACTGATGCTGCGCGACAAACAGCGCTTTGCGCGCCGCCTGCATGGCGTAAAGAAAGTAAAAAATCCTGATGCGCAACAGGCCATTTTCCAGACGATGGCGAAAGAAATTGAACAGGCTGCGGCGCAAGTCGCCCTCCGCGAAGCGGCGCGCCCCTCAATCACTTATCCGCAAAATTTGCCTGTTAGCCAGAAGAAACAGGACATTCTGGAAGCGATCCGCGATCATCAGGTGGTGATCGTAGCAGGGGAAACCGGTTCCGGTAAAACCACCCAGTTGCCGAAAATTTGTATGGAGCTGGGACGCGGGATTAAAGGACTTATTGGACATACTCAGCCGCGTCGCCTGGCGGCGCGCACCGTCGCTAACCGCATTGCCGAAGAGTTGCAAACGGAGCCAGGCGGCTGCATCGGCTATAAAGTTCGTTTCAGCGATCATGTCAGTAGCAACACCATGGTCAAACTGATGACGGACGGTATCCTGCTGGCGGAAATCCAGCAGGACAGACTATTGATGCAGTATGACACCATCATTATTGATGAAGCGCATGAACGCAGCCTGAATATTGACTTCTTGCTCGGCTATCTGAAAGAGCTTCTGCCGCGTCGCCCCGATCTGAAAGTGATTATTACCTCTGCGACCATCGACCCGGAACGCTTCTCGCGCCACTTTGATAACGCGCCGATTATTGAAGTCTCTGGCCGAACGTATCCCGTAGAGGTTCGTTATCGCCCCATCGTGGAAGAGGCTGACGACACTGAACGCGATCAGCTACAGGCAATTTTCGACGCTGTTGATGAACTGGGGCGTGAAAGTCCCGGCGATATCCTGATTTTTATGAGCGGAGAGCGGGAAATCCGCGATACCGCCGACGCCCTGAACAAGCTGAACTTACGGCATACCGAAGTGTTGCCGCTGTATGCACGCTTGTCGAACAGCGAACAGAACCGTGTTTTCCAGTCGCACAGCGAACGCCGTATCGTGCTGGCGACTAACGTGGCGGAAACCTCGCTGACGGTGCCGGGTATCAAATATGTGATCGATCCTGGCACTGCGCGCATCAGCCGCTACAGCTACCGCACTAAAGTGCAGCGCCTGCCGATTGAACCGATCTCACAGGCTTCCGCCAACCAGCGTAAAGGGCGTTGCGGACGCGTATCGGAAGGGATTTGCATTCGTCTGTATTCGGAATATGACTTTTTGTCACGTCCGGAATTTACCGACCCGGAAATTCTACGTACCAACCTGGCGTCGGTTATTTTGCAGATGACCGCCCTGGGGCTGGGTGACATCGCCGCCTTCCCGTTTGTCGAAGCGCCGGATAAGCGCAATATTCAGGATGGCGTGCGTTTGTTGGAAGAGCTGGGGGCGATTACCGCCGACGAACAGCAAACGGCATATAAGCTGACGCCGCTGGGCCGACAATTATCTCAGCTGCCGGTCGACCCGCGCCTGGCGCGTATGGTTCTGGAAGCGCAAAAACATGGCTGTGTGCGCGAAGCGATGATCATTACTTCCGCACTCTCTATTCAGGATCCGCGCGAGCGCCCAGTGGATAAGCAGCAGGCTTCCGATGAGAAACACCGGCGTTTCCATGATAAGGAATCCGATTTTCTGGCGTTTGTTAACCTGTGGAATTACCTCGGCGAGCAACAAAAGGCCCTGTCGTCGAATCAATTCCGCCGTCTGTGTCGCACCGACTATCTGAACTATTTACGCGTGCGTGAGTGGCAGGATATCTATACCCAACTGCGTCAGGTGGTAAAAGAACTGGGGATTCCGGTAAACAGCGAACCCGCAGAATACCGGGAAATTCACGTTGCGTTGTTAACGGGGCTGTTGTCGCATATCGGGATGAAAGATGCCGATAAACAAGAGTACACCGGCGCGCGTAACGCCCGATTCTCTATTTTCCCCGGTTCCGGTTTATTCAAAAAACTGCCGAAATGGACAATGGTCGCAGAACTGGTGGAGACCAGCCGCCTGTGGGGGCGCATCGCTGCCCGCATTGAGCCAGAATGGGTGGAACCGGTAGCCCAGCACCTGATTAAACGTTCATATAGCGAACCGCACTGGGAGCGGGCGCAAGGCGCGGTGATGGCGACGGAAAAGGTTACTGTCTACGGTCTGCCGATTGTCGCCGCGCGCAAAGTGAATTACAGCCAGATTGACCCGGCGTTGTGTCGCGAGTTGTTTATCCGCCATGCGCTGGTGGAGGGGGACTGGCAAACCCGTCACGCCTTCTTCCGTGAGAATCTAAAATTGCGTGCGGAAGTCGAGGAGCTTGAGCACAAATCTCGCCGCCGCGATATCCTGGTGGATGACGATACCCTGTTTGAGTTTTATGACCAGCGTATTAGCCATGACGTTATTTCCGCCCGCCACTTTGATAGTTGGTGGAAAAAAATCAGCCGCGAGACGCCGGATCTGCTCAACTTTGAAAAAAGTATGTTGATTAAAGAAGGCGCGGAAAAAATCAGCAAACTGGATTACCCGAATTTCTGGCACCAGGGCAATCTCAAGCTGCGTTTGAGCTATCAGTTTGAACCGGGCGCGGATGCTGACGGCGTGACCGTCCATATTCCGTTGCCGCTACTTAACCAGGTTGACGAGAGCGGTTTTGAATGGCAGATCCCGGGGCTGCGCCGTGAATTAGTTATTGCGCTGATTAAATCGTTGCCAAAACCGGTACGTCGCAACTTTGTTCCGGCGCCAAACTATGCTGAAGCGTTTTTAGGTCGCGTAACGCCGCTGGAGCTGCCGCTGCTGGACGCTCTGGAGCGTGAACTGCGCCGGATGACCGGCGTCACGGTCGATCGGGAAGACTGGCATTGGGATCAGGTGCCCGAGCATCTGAAAATCACGTTTCGCGTGGTGAATGACAAAAACAAGAAACTGCAGGAAGGGCGTTCGCTCGCCGAGCTTAAAAATGCGCTGAAAGGCAAAGTGCAGGAGACGCTCTCGGCGGTGGCGGATGACGGCATCGAGCAGAGCGGGCTGCATATCTGGAGTTTCGGCGAGCTGCCGGAAAGCTACGAACAGAAACGCGGTAATTATAAAGTGAAGGCGTGGCCGGCGTTAGTGGATGAGCGTGACAGCGTCGCTATCAAATTGTTTGATAATCCGCTGGAACAACAACAGGCGATGTGGTGCGGTTTACGCCGTCTGCTGTTGCTCAATATTCCTTCACCGATTAAGTATCTGCATGAGAAATTGCCGAATAAAGCCAAGCTGGGGCTGTACTTTAACCCGTACGGCAAAGTACTGGAGTTGATTGATGACTGTATCGCCTGCGGGGTAGATAAGCTGATAGATGCCAACGGCGGACCGGTGTGGAGCGAAGCAGGTTTCACCACGCTGCACGAAAAGGTACGCGCCGAGCTGAATGATACTGTGGTGGATATCGCGAAGCAGGTTGAGCGCATCCTGACGACCGTATTCAATATCAATAAGCGTCTGAAAAGGCGGGTGGATATGAGCATGGCGTTGGGGCTTTCCGATATCAAGGCGCAGATGAGCGGTCTGGTATACCGTGGTTTTGTGACTGGCAACGGCTTTAAACGTCTCGGCGATACGCTGCGTTATCTGCAGGCAATTGAAAAGCGGCTGGAGAAACTGGCTGTCGATCCGCACCGCGATCGGGCGCAAATGCTGAAAGTCGAAAGCGTCCAGCAGGCGTGGCAACAATGGATAAATAAACTGCCTCCAGCGCGTCGCGAAGATGATGATGTTAAAGAGATCCGTTGGATGATTGAAGAACTGCGTGTCAGTTATTTCGCCCAACAGCTCGGTACGCCTTATCCTATTTCCGATAAGCGTATTTTACAGGCCATGGATCAGATTACGGCCTAAAAAGCCAGGCGACGATGTCTTTCAAAGAGATCCGGTACAAGTTCGGAACAAAAAGGAGGAATTATGAATACAACGCCATTTCCGGCGCTCTCTGCGGAAACATTGCTGGCGGTGAATACCGTCGGACAGTGGCTGGCGCAAAATGATTTTTCCGGCGAACAACCTTATTCATCGGATTGCGTCGTCCTGGCGGGCAATGCGGTGATCCCCACTATCGACGCGGCCTGTCGCATCGCCAAAGCGCAAGGCGTTCCTTTACTGATTAGCGGCGGTATAGGTCATTCGACGCCGTTTTTGTACGCCGTGATTGCCCGGCATCCGCGCTACCACACTATTCGCACAACCGGACGCGCTGAAGCCGCGATCCTCGCGGATATCGCGAACCAGTTCTGGCATATTCCGGCTGAGAAAATTTGGCTGGAAGATCGGTCAACTAATTGCGGCGAAAATGCCCGTTTCTCCTGCGCACTGATCCGTCAGGCGAAAGAAAACATTAACACGGCTATCGTTGTGCAAGACCCCACCATGCAGCGGCGCACTATCGCGGCATTCCGGCGCGTGACAAACGACGACACCGATGCGCCGCGCTGGCTGAGTTTTCCTGGTTTTGTTCCGGTACTGCGCCACCTTAACGGCGGTACACGTTTTGCCAATGTTGAAGAGGGCATCTGGACGGTGGAGCGTTATCTGTCTCTGATTGCCGGCGAGCTGCCACGTTTGCGTGACGATGAAACAGGGTATGGACCGCGCGGTAAAGATTTTATCATTCACGTTGATATCCCACGCGATATTGAAAACGCATGGCAGGTATTGCAGGCAGATACGACGCTGCGCAGTGCGTTAGAACAGAGAGCGTTACGCTAAAAATCGCCCGTTTGCGAGGGTGAACGGGCAAGTGCGACCACCATCTCATAAATTTAATGAATTATTTATAAAAGCTGGTTATGTTGTCGCTTTACGGTTTTCATTCAGGACGCGCTATGGGCAATAAGTATTCCGGCCTGCAAATTGGTATTCACTGGTTAGTCTTTTTTCTGGTTATTGTGGCTTACGCCGCGATGGAACTACGCGGTTTTGCGCCGCGTAGTTATCGGCCCTAGTTTAATATGACGCATGTTTCATGTGGTATCACTATTTTGCTTTTAATGGTGGCGCGCTTGATTATTCAGCTGAAATATCCCACGCCGCCCATTGTTCCTCGTCCAAAACCGATGATGACCGGAATGGCGCATTTAGGACATCTGGTGATTTACCTGTTATTTATCGTGCTGCCTGTTATTGGTCTGGTCATGATGTATAACCGCGGCAATCCCTGGGTCGCATTTGGCATTACTATGCCGCATGCCGCCGAAGCTAACTTTGAACGCGTAGATATGCTGAAATCCTGGCACGTCACGCTGGCGAATCTGGGCTATTTTGTTATTGGACTTCATGCCATCGCTGCTTTGATGCATCACTATTTCTGGAAAGACAATACGCTGTTACGGATGATGCCGCGTAAGCGTAACTGACCGTCCTGTATGACGTTTGCTACAGGCGGGGTTAACTACTTTAGGCAAACAAGGCATCTATCAGAGGGGATGGCGTATTCCATACAGAAAACGCCTGCGTCTAACCAGGACCCGTGACGCAGGCGAAGGAGGACGGGTCTACATCGGAAGCGGGTATTATACTTATTTGTATGACAAATAAAATAAACAATTACTATTCCGTAATCCAATGTTTAATCAACGGGTTAAACCCACATGATCGCGCTGCCGACCGCCCGGAAGTGCCTACACTTACAATGAACGTGGCATAGTGGCGGAAAATAGCGCAACGGCGCCATGTTGCTCCAAAGTCACCTTAGCGAAATGTTCGTCCAACACGCTGCGTAACGTATCGGCTGAATCATTGGTATTACTGAATATTCCTTTCTTGTTATAAACAGCCATTAATTTCTTACCAAAAGCATTGTGAGGAACCTCTTTGCCCAGAATCGTGGCGCCAAAAAGTGTGCCGCCGGGTTTAAGCGCCATACCGGCATTTTTAATTGCCTTCGCTTTTGTTGTCATCTCACCAGGTAAGCAGTGCAGAAGATAGTACATCGAAACGGAATCGAAGCGCCCGTGCCAGTCTGCCGGGAACGTGTCGAAAACATCGTGTTGTAGTGTGGCGCGGATTTTTGTATTACCCACTCGGCTGGCGGCTATTTTCAGGCTATCCGGATTTAAATCCATCAGCGAAATGGCATGAGTCGCAGGTGCATGTTTCAGGTAATAACCTGTACCTACGCCAATATCCAGGTGAGTCTCGCCCATGTGATGCAGGAAGAAAGGAAGTAGTCGCGTATCAGTAGGACACTTCCAGGCATATTTGTTTGAGATATTGAGTACCCACCAGTCATATAAGCTAAGCGTGAATGGGTTATAGACTTTTGCGCCTGATTGTTGTGTATGCTTCATTGTTCTCTCACTAAATAATTTCGCGCTGGAATTAAAACAACGAAGCAATCGTTAGGCAAGCATTAATCAGGTGAGTGAGTAATTTAATGCGACGAATAAAGGCGATATTATGAATTAAGCGGTTATCTTAAAGAATATAGAGGATAATAATAGCTGATAAATGAATTGAACAGTCATATTATTATAAGCTGATAATTAATAATCGTTGATGTACGCGTATTAAGCCCTTTGATAATAACAATGCAATTAAATGCAGGAAGAACAATATTTATTCAAACACATAAAGCGATTATTGCACATTAATTGATATTTTAAATGTTACGCTGAGATAGCCATCTTTATTTAATATCACCTACCTGGAGGCGATATGATTGAGGTTTTTGAAGCGTTTGGCTGGACCTTACTTTTAGGCGGTCTGGCAGTGGCAGTACTGTTTATCACTGCACTGGATAAAAAACGGTAATCATTGCATTTGACGCGCCTGTTGAGTCGGTATTACAAATAACTGTACCTGAAATCTACCACTTCTGAAGTTTGCGATATTTTGCCATTCTGACGGCAAGGGATAATCCTGACTAAAGTTACCGCCGCTTACCAACCAGACACGATGGTAACTTTTTGAAAGCGTTGTCAGAGTATCAATATATGTCTGATCGGCTTGCGCATAAAACAGTGAACCAAAGCCATAGGCATTCGGTCTGCCTGATGTTCCATGAGCGTTAGGCGGTGTATAAAGAAAAGTACGATAATCTCGCTTATTATAATACACATAACTTAAATAATCGAACATTTTACTGACTACCACGGCATCATTAGGCTGGTGACGGGTATTAATATAGTTTACCAGTGGTTTAAACTCGTCTATGTGCTCAGGGTTATTATGATATGAACCATAGCCGAATAATAAGGTGAATAAGATAAACCAGAAGCCACAAACCGCTTTTTTTGCGCGGGTAAGTAATACCGCGAGCAGGGGAGGAATGCTCAGCGATGAGAAGAAGAAATAACGATCGATAAATAACGGCATCCACCAGGAAATGATGAAGACCAGCATTACAGGGATGACCAGATTACAAAATAATATCAGCTGATATCTTTCATATTCTCCGTTGCATAAAGATATTAGCCCCACAGTACCGATAAAACCTCCCACAGCCAGCCACAGAATGAACGACGGAAAACCCTGTCCGTTGTTTCCGGTAAAAAAATGCCAATACATCGCAGGCAGGTCACGCCATGTTACGGGGGGAATCCAACCGATATCATTACCGGCTCTCAACTGCGCCAGATGAGTCAGTAAATTAAACAATACGGGCAACCAGGGGAGATAAGCGACAGCAATCGCCAGGTTAGCAAACCACCAGCCAGGAAGTTTAAGGTAGCAGGCCGTTTTATGGCTTTGGCAGGATAATATTGTTACTGCGATCCAGTGGGCAATAAGTGTAAATAGGGTGAAATAATGGGTGTAAAAGCTGAACGTCATAAGTAAAGCATACGCGACAAGATAGCGATTATGGGGGGGGTTTTATCCACATCATCAATGCTAACGCGGCAGCGAGCGTTAGCATTCCCATTAACGCGTACATGCGCGTTTCTTGACTGTAATGAACTGCCATCGGCATCAGGGCGGCGAACCATCCCGCCAATAAGGCTGTACGTTCATTTGCCAGCCATCGCGTAAGCGCGATAACCAGCACAACTGTCAGGATCCCAAAGAGTAGACTGAGAGAGCGTACTGCTGCAATGCTATCACCCAATAATATGATCCAGTCATGCAGTAACAGATAATAAAGCGGGGGATGCACGTCAAAAGCGGCATGGAAGAGCAGATTATCTACGCTATGTCGACTAATCAGCACGCTGGACGCTTCGTCACACCAAAGGTAGCGGTCAGTTAAAAACAGCAACCGTATAAGGACGGAGAATATGACAATGAGACAAACATGATATTTATACTTTATTTTTCTTAACCCATCGCCGGGCTGCCATATGGATAGTTGTGGTAGCGCCATAATATCCTCAATGGAGTAAGACTTAGACCAGAATGGACACCTAACGCAATAATGAAGGTTAAAATCTTAACCAACACTAAATAAAAATAACTTTGATAATGTCAGCGGTGAATTAATCAGAATAGTGCAGTACAACTCAGTAATCCTGACCGTAATGGCGAAGCAGTCTATGCTCTAAAAACCGGGTCAAACCGACAATAAAGGTAACGCCAATAAGGTACACTATGGCGGCAAAAAGGTAAGCATGGAAGAATTTAAAGCTGGTTGCAGCAACCTCCTGAATTCGCGCGAAAAACTCAGTATATTGGATAAGAAAAACGATGGTGCTGTCTTTAAGGTTATTAATCACCTGATTCGTTAAGGCTGGAATGGAAGACAGCAATACCTGAGGCAGTATAATCCACAAAAAGATCTGCCGTTTGTTCAACCCCTGAACGACTGCTGCCTCCGTTTCATACTTATTCAATGCGTTATAGGCCGTTGTCATGTACGCGGCATTATATGCGCCGACATTCAAGGTAAAACCTGTAACCGCCACGGTAAAAGAGGACAGGTGAATGCCAGATTGAGGTAAACCATAATAGATAACAAACAGAATAAGAATGAGTGGCGTACCGATAAAGAAATCCATGTACAGTCGAGTTATGGCTTTTACCACGGGGCGATGGCTCAGGCTCAGAAAGAAAATAATAATTCCCCACAAAAAACCGGTGATGGAAACAATCAGCGCAAGTTTACAGGTTTCTTTAATACCGTCCACAACAAGTGGCAGTTGTTCAGTCAGGTCATTAAAGAAGAGAGACCAGCCAGCGATCATCGTTGTGCCTCGCTAAAAAAACAGTGGATATCTGGATCCGTTTCTCGTAAGGCAAGATCGGTAAAAGCGCCTTCTGCACGAATTTTGCCATGATTAAGAAACGTTACGTTATCGCTTAGTAATCTGGCGAGGCGAATATCATGAGTGACGCATAATATAGTGACGCCATTGTCGTGAAGTTGCTTGATCAACATTCCGACTTCACGAGTCATGAGCGGATCAAGCGCAGACGTCGGCTCATCAAAAATAATGAGTTCTGGGTCGGTGACCATTGTTCGGGCCAGGGCGACGCGCTGTTGCTGGCCGCCCGATAATTGCGAAGGGTATTTCGCGCTATGCGAGGCCATATCAAGTTTTTGTAGCACATGTAAGGCTTTCTCCCGGGCTAGTTGTCCCGGCATGCCAAACACTTTACATAGGGCAAGGGTAATGTTATCCATAACGTTAAGATGGCGATACAAAGCGTAATTCTGGAAGACACAACCGACTTTTTTTCTGAACTCAAGAACAGTAAATTCTTTGTCATAAATATTTCTCCCGTGAAAATAAATATCGCCATAATCAGGTTCTTCCAATCGAAGCAGACAGCGTAAAAGCGTCGTTTTTCCACAACCTGATGGCCCCATGACTACTTTCATGTCTCCCGATTGAATTTTTAGACTAACCGTATCAAGAACCTTTTTTCCTGAATATTCCTTACTTATCTCTTTTAGTTCCAGTAAAGCCATGAGTATCACCTCTATTTTTATGCTTCAACTGATGCGATATTTTTTCTCAAACACTCCGGCCAGAAGAGTAAATACTTTATAAATAATGAAATATAATACCCCGGCAAGAGTATAAATCTGTAACCCGTTCAGCGTGATGGCTGTCAGTGACATTGCCTGCTTCGTTATTTCAGCGATGCCTACAGTATAAGCAAAGGGCGTCGCTTTTAATACAGAAGAAAACTCATTGATAATACCGGGCACAGAAAATCGCAACATCTGTGGCAGTTCAATATTTATTATAACCTGTAATTGACGCATTCCTGCCACTTTCGCTACCGTTATTTCGAATGGCTCAACTAATTTAAGCGCCCCTCTGAACACCTCGGCAAGATAACTCCCGCTGATTAAGCCGACGCTGAGGTTCATGGCCACCAGTGGTGAAACATATATGCCAATCGATGGCAATCCAAAATAAACAAGAAAAACAGCAATAAGTATTGGAATTCCCCGAAGAATAAAGACCAGTACGTCGAGTATCTTCTGTAGTGGAAGAGGGGATAGTCGCCGTAATACGGCGACTGTAAGCCCGGTCAAAAACGCTGAGAGAAAACAGGTAAATGTTACAAGCAGCGTATTACCAATCCCTTCCAATAGGAAATAAAAGATAGCCAGCATATTACCTGATGACATAGCTTACTATTTCATCCAGCTATCGACAATGCCAGATATTTTTTGTGGCCCTTGCTCTTTAAGCCATAAGTTGAAATCATCGCGCACGGGAGAGCCTTTCTTAAAGGCAATGCCAAGCTGATCAACATTCTTGAAAACATAACGGCTTTCTATCGGCATCTTTTTCTTATTTTTGAAGGTAAAATAAACCGGCTCTTCTATAAAAGCCAGATCAAGATTGCCATTTTTTAGATCAGCCATCGTCTCATTATAGGTTGGATACAATTTTACTTTACTTAACGAGTAGTATCCTTTGGGCTCCAGATCGTTTTTGATAAGGTCGGAGTAAGCCATTCCTCGAGGGTATCCAATAGAATATTTATTTAATTCATTGAGGTTATTGAGCGTTATTTTATGATTGGCCATACTGACCAGATAAAAAGAGTTGATGTAATAAGGTTCAGAGAAATCAATAACTTTCTTACGTTTATCTGTGATTGAAATTCCCGAAAATGCTACATCTGCCTGACCACTCGCCACTGCGCCAAGCATTCCATCCCAGGCATATTCGGTGATGTTTAGCTTACAATGCCGTGACTGACAGTAAGACGAAAAAAGCTCCAGATCTATCCCCTGCAATTTGCCATCAGCACTTTTAAATAACATAGGGGGAGAGGTTGGTGATACTGCGACATTGAGTGTTCTCCCTTCAACGATGCTATCAGCAAACGCTGAAGACGACATTATTCCCAACACTATCATCGATAAGCCAAATTTTTTGGATAACATGCTATCTATTTCCTGTAGTAAGGTAATGCGTATTATAAATTAAGCATTAGGGCGTGAGCCTGACATTTGCAGACGTAAAGTACTTAACGTTATGTATTCCATCGCTGTTAACTAATTTAATCAGGAGGTTTGACAGGAATCATCAAAGGGAATGGATTGAATATACCATAAGATATCAACTGGATATGAGTGCAGCGACACCATGAAAGGTGAAAATGTAAAGATACCATAGACATTAGTATACTGGACATAGTTTATGCTCCATTTATGCATACATATTTACATGATAAGCAGATAAATGCTTCAGTGACGGTGCCTTTCATGTCTCTAATTATCATCTTACCACTCTATCTAGGGCCAATATAAAGACTTATCTTTTCTTGTCAAATACATTTTTTGAGCTAAGTTGATTTGCGTGCTATCTATATTTGCAAGCATATAAATTATTTGTCTCATGAACAAACGATAACAAATCAGGATTTTTGACGATGTTGTTATGTTTATCAAAACGTTAACTTGTTTTAATCGATGATAATCTTAATTCAGAAATATCTGAATATATACGGTTGTTGAGATAAAATTCTCAAATTAACATCGTACATCTTATGTAATAAATATAAATACGATTAATAAATCCAAAACTGAGACTGCCAACCGGATAACAAACAGCAATAAAGAGGGTTCTTCATTAAGTTATCCTGGCAACGATTAAGGTGATAACATTTTCGGTGGCTTTACCCATTTTAATCGTGTTCACAGCCGTTAATTACCTTATGATTACCATGATAATTAAAAATGAATCCTTAATGACTCGTTGGCTGAGTGAAAAAAATTCTACATCACATAGGCGCATGTATCGCGTATAATGGGCTCCGATGCCCCTAATTATTGCTATGACATAATGATATGTATCTTAACCGCTTTTGTTATTTACTCCTGATCTTCGCTGCGGTCGGAAGCATTTTTACATCGCATCCCGTCGCGATGTGGTTCCTGCTCGCCAATGTGCTAACGCTGGCGATCTACGGTATAGACAAAACGGCGGCACGTAAAACCTGGCGCAGAGTGCCGGAATCCACTTTGTTGGTGTTTGGGGTTGTCGGTGGGTGGCCTGGGGCGATTGTTGGTCAACAACTCTTCCGTCATAAAACGCAAAAGCAGCCATTCAAAACATACTTTATTGTCAGTGTGATAGTGAGTATTTTAGTTACGGTGGCGATTTATCGACTCTATCCATTTTTGTCTTACTGAACATAGACTATGTATCACTTATTGACCAATCGGCAGCAAAGATAGCATCATATTTTCATGCCACCGGCACTATGATATTGAGTTGTGTTTTGCTCAAGGCGTACCGCAGCCGATGGAACTTTATTCAGTGGAATAATGATGAGCTATAAAACTTTCTAACATTATGGCAAAACAATGATGGACTTCCTGGGTTGGATGGACAAGGTCGTTGAAGACGTATTGCGGACATATATCTAGCTGAGGGTCTTTAGCCCCGGGAACATGTACATAGCCGTGGTGAGTATAAGGGTTTTCCGTATCATAACCAATATTACTGGCTGCCTCCATTATCACCTTAAATGCATCGGCAGTCTCGTAATAGCATATTTTATGCTGGGGGTATTTTTCTTTTAATTCTTCAACATTAGTTTTTAACAGGGCATTGTGAGCGATGCTTTCATCCTTAAGCTTTCTTTTTTCATCAGAATGTTTGCCATAAGGTGTTAAAGACAAATCGGGAATCCCCATGACCAGAACATTATTAACTCCACCGGAAATTATTTTTTCAATATCATCAATTTGTTGCTCAACGACCATTATTACATTATCTTTGTGTAGTGTCATATAGTCATTAGCCCCCAATAAAAATATCGCCAGGTCCTGGTGAGAAGGGGTGTAAGATGCGACTTGTCTGTCCGTATTTGATACAAAGTCACCGATGCAATTAAAGCAGGAATAGCTTGCCGATGTACTTCCCCCTTCAGCAAAATTAAGCATCTCTTTACCTAAGAAGTGTGGAGATGATAAAAACTCAGTCCAGGTAAATCCATTAGTAAACCTTCCGCCAAAGTATTGACCATAGGAGGGTAAGATATGATGTGTTTTTTCAAACATACGCCCTAAGGAGTCAGACAAGCTGTCGCCAAAAAATACCAGTCTGGTAATATCACCCAAAGAAATATTTTTGGGCTTGGGATGTGATTTATTGATTTCTTTGGCAAGACCAAAAGCTTCCGGATGACATTCAACCTCAATAGATAAAATATTTTCACCATTATCATCTTTAATAATCAACTTATCGGCGTGTTCCTGTGATTCTATAATAAACTGTTCTTTACATCCCTGAGACGCTAAGGCTCGAAGTTTGATGTAGGCTCCGCGAACCTGTACCGGTGTTAGATTCAGTTCCTGATGGTGGTAAAGATTAAAGATACATTCGAGCGCCTCTGCATGGTGGGTGGTAAAGAAATATGCTTTGATTTTCTCCCATAAACTTAATTCCGGAAGGCGTGCGCTTTCTTTTATCGCATTAAATTTTTCAGAACTGATAGATGATGTGAAATAACCCTGTCCAACACTCAATGGCATAGTGTCCTCCTTACTTTATTAAACACGCTTTAGCAAATAATTAATTAGCAAATATTAGCAAGAAAAGTAATCAGGTAAATGGTGTATATGGAATTACGCTTCTTTAACAGTTTTTCGTCGCCAATAAAATACATACAATGTTTATTGTTTTTCAACGAAGTAAATATATCATCAACAACGTGAGGTTAATGCCTGGTACATATTATCTGACTGCTATCATTATTGAGTGTGCGCCTGGCTAAGGCAAAGATCTAAAAAAGAAGCCACTCCTGATTTTAGTGTGCTGGCGTGAATATGAGCTGGCTTGATACTCAGGAAAAACAGACAAACTTATCATCCGACTATTATTGCTAAAGTGCTAGTGTTTTATGTGACATTTTGATTTCTATTTTCATATTAAATATTTCTTAAGTGAGTTAACTATAATGAATGATGATTCAACTATTAAAAACTCTTCGATGCTTTTGGCCTATTTAGGTGGTTTGGGATGGGGAAGCGCCTATTTTTATGGCTGGGGCGTCTCCGCGTACTATGGTTTCCCGTGGTGGTATGTAGGCGTCGGCCCTGACAACATTGCCCGAAGTCTATTCCATGCGATTAGCCTGATGGCTATATTCATAATAGCGTGGGGAGTGGGTATTCTATTATTTTTTCTAGTAAAGCAAAAAGCACGTATCCACGACCTTAGCTTTTTACGTCTTTTTTTGGCAGCGGTTTTGTTCTTTATTCCAATTGTTATCGAGTTTTCTCTCTTAACAGAATCGTTTTTGTGGGAGCTTTTTTTTTATCATTTTACTGGTGGCTTTATGCTTATCGGTGGGGATGCGTTTTTATAGTAAATTGATGCCAGTGATTTGTTTTACGCAACTCAGTTGGGTGCGAAGGCATTGTTTCACTATAGTTATGCTTGGTTTTATTATATATTTTTTTATATTTTCTTTTTTTGTTGGGATCTATAAACCACAATTAAAGAAAGAATACGAAATGATATTGTATGATGGAGGCTGGTACTACGTCCTGGCCAGATATCATGATAGTTTTATTTTGTCGAAATCCTTTACTAAAAATAACAATAGATTTATTATTTTTAGACCAGAAGATGGGCACTCTTATGAAATTACTCTGGTAAAAGTCAGGCTTTAATAAAATGCTGGTTGGCAAGAGCGTGAAATGACGGCAGAACTTCCCATAGCAACGATTGAGGAAAGAACTGAGCGCCCATATCTGTAGGCTGTGGAATAGCAATGCCGGGAAGGACATGGCATGACACTTTATCTGACATTACCATTTGAGTGACAGGTTAGCAGATGTTTCAGGCCAAACCCAAGTTGAACTGGAGCGCTCAGAAGCCGATTACCTACATAACAAATATTGGCCGCAAGCTTATGCTGTGGGCGGAATATACGACCGCTATTATCCAGACTGGCTGTTAACTTATTTATTTTCCCATAGTAACCTATAACAGGCCTCCCTGAGGCATTGGCTAGCATCTGTGCATTGGAAAAACAGGCTCCATTTGCACTATAGCAACTTATAAATTTTATTTCCTCATGAGAGTTGCTAATATGGCGGATTGATTTTGAAAGTGATGATGACTGACTTGCACCGGAACCGTACCGATTTTCATGTTGAACAACAAAAGGAGCACCATGTTTACAAATCGAAATAGGCATGGATTATTACCTGAGATTGATTTCAAATTAACAATAATGATGACGCTTTTGGGTATTAAAAATCTTTCAAATAACGCTCATTTGATTTTTTGTCCACATTGACTAAGCCAGGAAAGACACAGGGTTGAGATATTTTCGCTACCCGTCGGCGGTGTATCGCAGTTGTGATGTTACGTTCTTACAAGACTGACATCTGCATATCATAACCTTTATTCATTACCACCTGGTGAGTAAATAAAAACTATTAAGCAAATATTTACTTCTGGGTAATGGGACTGGATTTACCGGCATTACCTCTGTGCCCCAGTCGGGCAGAACATTGCAGCTTAGAAAGAAAGCTTTGGTGTTTATTGTCTGTGGCCTGAAAAAGTTCCCATGAGCTGAATATGCTGAATGTGAACTGATTCTTGATGGTCTATGCCGGAAATCTATAAGCTATTGATTTTTATATTGTGTGTAATTTTACAATTACATAAACATAAAATTCTGATAGTATACCCCCCTATAGTATATGGAGGTCGAATGCCGCATTCACCTGAAGATAAAAAACGTATCCTTACCCGTGTTCGTCGCATACGCGGGCAGGTCGAAGCGCTGGAGCGGGCGCTTGAGTCTGGCGAACCTTGTCTGGCGATTCTGCAACAGATTGCCGCCGTGCGCGGCGCGTCTAATGGCCTGATGAGTGAAATGGTTGAAATCCATCTGAAAGATGAGCTGGTCAGCGGGGAGACCACGCCAGATCAGCGCGCGGTTCGGATGGCGGAAATCGGCCATCTTCTTCGCGCTTATCTAAAATAACAATTTCCCTCACCGTAACAGGAAGAGATATATGAAATCACGTGCAGCAGTTGCTTTTGGTCCCGGTCAGCCGTTAAAAATTGTAGAGATTGACGTTGCGCCGCCGAAAAAAGGCGAAGTTCTGGTCAAAATCACTCATACCGGCGTTTGCCATACCGATACTTTTACCCTTTCCGGCGATGATCCGGAAGGCGTATTCCCGGCAGTCCTGGGTCACGAAGGCGGCGGCGTGGTAGTCGAGGTCGGCGAGGGGGTCACCAGCCTGAAACCCGGCGATCATGTTATTCCACTGTATACAGCGGAATGCGGCGAGTGTAAGTTCTGTAAGTCCGGTAAAACTAACCTTTGTCAGGCCGTACGCGCTACTCAGGGAAAAGGGCTGATGCCGGATGGCACTACCCGCTTTTCTTATAACGGCGAACCCGTTTATCACTATATGGGAACCAGCACGTTCAGCGAATATACCGTTTGCGCGGAAATTTCTCTGGCGAAAGTGAACCCGCAGGCGCCGCTGGATAAAGTGTGTCTGTTGGGCTGCGGCGTGACGACTGGTATTGGCGCCGTCCATAACACCGCTAAAGTGAAAGCGGGCGACACCGTTGCCGTTTTTGGTTTAGGCGGTATTGGGCTGGCGGTTATTCAGGGCGTGGTTCAGGCTAAAGCCGGGCGTATTTTAGCTGTCGACACGAATCCGGAAAAATTTACGCTGGCGGGCGAAATGGGGGCCACGGACTTTATTAATCCGAATGATTACGACAAACCGATCCAGGACGTTATTGTTGAGCTTACTGATGGCGGCGTAGATTTCAGTTTTGAATGTATCGGCAACGTTAACGTGATGCGAGCAGCGCTGGAATGTTGTCATAAAGGCTGGGGCGAAAGCATTATTATTGGCGTAGCGGGGGCAGGGCAGGAAATCAAAACCCGTCCCTTCCAGCTAGTGACCGGTCGCGTCTGGCGTGGCTCCGCCTTTGGCGGCGTGAAAGGGCGCACGCAGCTGCCAGGGATGGTCGAAGATGCGATGAACGGTAAAATCCGTTTAGATCCTTTTATTACTCACCGCCTGCCGCTGGAGCAGATTAACGATGCCTTTGAACTGATGCATCAGGGTAAATCCATCCGTACTGTTATCCACTTTGGCGATAACTGATTCATCCGCCAGCGGATTTTCCGCTGGCGCTTTTCTGAATTTTCTGGAATGAATGTTGTGAAAATGTGACGAAGGCGATGCTTTTCGCGATAAGCAAACGTCACGAAGTGCCGATGACTATCTAACGGGCGTGTTTTACGCATAAAACCTACAAGAGAGTCGACGGTCATGGGCAACACATTCTCGATGCAAGCCTCGCATAAACTGGGCTTCCTGCATCATATTCGGCTGGTTCCGCTGTTTTCCTCCATTCTCGGTGGCATCCTTCTTCTTTTTGCTTTGAGCGCCGGGCTGGCAGGCTATTTTCTGTTACAGGCCGATCGCGATCAGCGTGATGTCACGGACGAGATTCAGGTACGGATGGGATTATCCAACAGCGCTAACCACTTACGTACCGCACGTATCAATATGATCCACGCTGGCGCGGCGAGCCGGATTGCTGAAATGGATGAAATGAAAGCCAATATTGCCGCTGCGGAAACGCGGATCAAGCAGTCTCAGGACGGCTTTAACGCTTATATGTCCAGAGCGGTGAAAACACCCGCCGATGACGCGTTAGATAACGAGTTAAACGCCCGCTACACCGCCTATATCAACGGCCTGCAACCGATGCTGAAATTTGCCAAAAATGGCATGTTCGAAGCGATCATTAATCATGAAAACGAGCAGGCAAAACAACTGGATGCAGCATATAACCATGTCCTGTTGAAAGCGATTGAACTGCGCACCGAGCGGGCAAGACTACTTAGCGAGCAGGCTTACCAACGTACCCGGCTCGGTATGATGTTTATGATTGGCGCATTTACGTTGGCGCTGGTATTGACGTTAATGACCTTCATGGTACTGCGTCGCACGGTGATACAACCCTTGCAGCAGTCTGCGTCACGTATCGAACGCATTGCGGCGGGCGATCTGACCATGGCTGACGAGCCCACAGGACGCAGTGAAATTGGTCGCCTGAGCCATCATCTTCAGCAGATGCAGCATGCGTTGCAACAAACGGTAGGGGCGGTGCGTCAGGGGGCGGAGGAAATTTATCGAGGCACCAGCGAAATTACCGCTGGTAATACGGATTTATCTTCTCGTACTGAACAGCAGGCTGCCGCCATTGAACAGACCGCGGCCAGTATGGAACAGTTGACGGCAACCGTTAAGCAGAATGCGGATAATGCGCATCACGCCAGCAAACTGGCGGAAGATGCTTCCGGTAAAGCCAGCCGCGGAGGCCAGATGGTTTCCGGGGTCGTACAAACGATGGGGAATATTTCCACCAGCTCGAAAAAAATCTCGGAAATTACCGCCGTCATTAACAGTATCGCTTTCCAGACCAACATTCTGGCGCTGAACGCGGCGGTCGAGGCGGCACGCGCCGGGGAACAAGGACGCGGTTTTGCGGTGGTCGCCAGTGAGGTTCGTACCCTCGCCAGTCGCAGCGCGCAGGCGGCAAAAGAGATTGAAGGCTTGATCGGCGCATCGGTCAGCCTGATTGAACAAGGATCTGAAGAGGTTATCGCTGCGGGGAGCACCATGAATGAGATTGTGGATGCCGTCAAACGCGTCACCGATATTATGCTCGACATCGCGGCAGCCTCTGATGAGCAAAGTCGCGGTATTGTTCAGGTCAGTCAGGCGATTTCTGAGATGGACAGGGTTACGCAACAAAACGCGTCGCTGGTCGAAGAGGCGTCCGCGGCGGCCGCTTCGCTTGAAGAACAGGCCGCCCGCTTGACGCAAGCCGTTGATGCGTTTCATTTACAGGATACTGGCGCGACGATGCGATCATCCTTCCTTTAATAAGCGTCGCGCCAGCGGGCTATTTTAGCCGCGGGCGCGGTTAATGTCCGACAGCCGCTATCACAGCGGCATCGATTTACGGATCGCCGCAATCAGCATTTGCGCCCCGGTTGAGAGCGGGATATCAACTCGCGTAAGAATACCTATCGGTTCGCCTGCGCTCTGGGTCGGCACGGGTAATGAGACCAGCGTCGCCTGGCGAAGATCTTCTTTAACCGCGCCAGAGGGGACGAACCAGACGTAATCGTAATCTACGGTCAGTTGTCGTGATAACGATGCGGATAGCGTTTCGATACATCCGGCAGGCATTTTACACCCCTGGCTTTGCAACAGGGCTTCCGCATTCTGGCGCGGTACCGTGCCTTTTGGCGAGACGACTACCGGCCACTCCATAACCCGACTGAGCGTGATCGTCTCCTGTAACAGGGGATGACCGGGGCGTACCACTAATTTAAGCGATTCTAAAAACAGCAGTTCGTAATTTAAACCGCCCATTAATTCCGGGTCTGACATGCGGCCAATACCCAGATCGATCTCGCCTGATTTCAGACCTGCAAGCAACATCGTATTGTTCATGGTCGCGACCTGTAACGAGGTCGATTTTTGCTGTTGATGGAACCGCCCAATAGCCGCCGGGAGTATACCCAGCGCAGCGGTGGGGAGCGCGCCAACACGCACCACATCGGCGCTGGCGTCCTCTTTGCGATTCAGCGCCTGCCCGGCGGTATTCAATGCATCTAATACTTTTACCGCATGAGTCAAAAATTGTTCGCCAGGAACCGTTAATTGCGCGCCCAGTCGCCCGCGTTCAAACAGACGGGTTCCGGTGAGTTGTTCCAGTTCGTTCAGCGTTTTAGAAAGCGCTGGCTGGCTCAGGTTAAGGGTTTCAGCCGCGCGCCCCAGAGTTCCCTGTTGCGCAACGGCGACAAATGTATGAAGGTGGCGCAACCGAATGCGCTGACTAAACAGACCATTTTTTTCCATAAGCGATGTTAAAAACAAAGCCGTGCGGGTGACAAGTAAAGTTGTTTGTTTTTGATAACCTGATAGCAAAATATTATTAACATTTTACCATTTCAAGTTACAACTGTTTTATTTTACTGATGATTCAACTGCCGTTAAGCGTGTTAAGCCGCGATCTGGTCGGGGATATGCCAACTCATGTCAATCCGTTCTGCATAATGAATTCAGACCGGATCACACTTTATAAATTCTTCTCCCCGGAATGGATGAGGTTTTCTACACTCCAGGTAACATTCACTGGAGGCATGACATTATGGCGAACACCATCACGGCAGATGAGATTCGGGAACACTTTTCGCAGGCAATGTCGGCAATGTACCAGCAGGAAGTTCCGCAGTACGGTACGTTACTGGAACTTGTGGCTGACGTGAATCTGGCGGTGCTGGAAAATAATCCCAAACTGCATGAGCAGTTGGCTAATGCCGATGAACTGGCGCGATTGAACGTGGAACGGCATGGCGCCATTCGTGTTGGCACCGCAGAAGAACTTTCTACCTTGCGTCGGATATTCGCCATCATGGGGATGTACCCAGTAAGTTATTACGATCTCTCTCAGGCGGGCGTGCCTGTGCACTCCACGGCATTTCGTCCCATTGACGAGGCTTCGCTCTCGCGTAATCCCTTTCGCATGTTCACTTCGCTATTACGCCTGGAGCTCATTGAAAACGCGGCATTACGCCAGCGGGCGGCGGAAATCTTATCGCAGCGGGATATTTTTACATCGCGCTGCCGACAATTGCTGGATGAGTACGACGAGCAGGGCGGTTTTAGTGCTGCTCAGGCCGAAGAATTTGTCCGTGAAACGCTGGAGACTTTTCGCTGGCATCGTCAGGCTACCGTTGATGAAGAAACGTACCGCAGCCTGCATCGTGAGCATCGTTTAATTGCCGACGTGGTCTGTTTTCCGGGATGTCACATTAACCATCTGACGCCGCGTACTCTGGATATCGACCGGGTACAGGCCATGATGCCGGAGTGCGGCATTACGCCTAAAACTCTTATCGAAGGTCCGCCTCGCCGCGAAGTGCCTATTCTGTTGCGGCAAACCAGTTTCAAAGCCCTGGAAGAGCAGGTGCTCTTCGTTGATGAAAAGCAGGGTACGCACACGGCGCGCTTCGGCGAAATTGAGCAACGTG
Source organism: Salmonella sp. SAL00653 (assembly GCF_046552515.1). Lineage (NCBI taxonomy): Bacteria > Pseudomonadati > Pseudomonadota > Gammaproteobacteria > Enterobacterales > Enterobacteriaceae > Salmonella > Salmonella sp. SAL00653. Next base: position 257,451 of record NZ_JBGDTY010000001.1, on the reverse strand, counting down.
GCGTCGCGCTGACGCCAAAAGGTCGTCGATTATATGACGAGCTGTTGCACAAGGCGGGAACGGGTAAGGATAACTTCACGCATCAACTCCATTTGCGGGAGGTCTTTAACGCCTTTCCGGATAGCGAATTTCTGCTTCGCCAGCAGGGGCTTGCCTGGTTCCGCTATCGCTTAACGCCTTCCGGTGAGGCGCATCGTCAGGCGATCCATCCTGGCGACGATCCGCAGCCGCTTATTGAGCGCGGTTGGGTAATCGCGCAGCCGATTACCTATGAAGATTTTCTTCCGGTCAGCGCAGCCGGCATTTTTCAGTCGAATTTGGGAAATGAAACGCTGGCCAGAAGCCACGGCAATGCCAGCCGCGACGCCTTTGAACAGGCGCTGGGATGTGCTATACGGGATGAATTTTCGTTATATCAGGAAGCGGAAGAACGCAGTAAACGCCGTTGCGGTCTGCTTTAAAAGCGGTAAGCTTCACAGGCTGTGAGGATACTGTAAAAGGAAGGCGTTATGTTGAATCCCTCCATCCCGCTGGTGGCGACGCGTCACGGTAAAATCGTGGGCGTCGTACAGGAAGAAACCCATATCTGGCGCGGTATACCTTATGCCGCGCCGCCAACAGGGGAGCTACGCTGGCGTGCGCCGCAGCCTGTTACGCCCTGGCAGGATGTGCGCCAGGCGGATTGTTTCTCCTGCGCCAGTTGGCAGGATATTACCTGGTGTCGTGAACTCGGCGGCGGCGATCCGGGAAATTTTTCCGAAGACTGTCTCTACCTGAACGTCTGGGCTCCCGCCGTACGTCATGAACCGTTGCCGGTCATGGTCTGGCTACACGGCGGCGGTTACACTATTGGCGCGGGAAGTTTGCCGCCCTATGACGGTCAAGCGCTGGCGAAGCGCGGCGCGATCGTGGTGACGGTCAATTATCGGCTTGGCCATCTGGGCTTTTTCGCGCATCCGGCGCTGGAAGGCGAAGAGGCGGAGTGTATTCATAATTTCGCTTTACTCGATCAAATCGCTGCGCTGCGTTGGGTGCAGGACAATATTGCCGCATTTGGCGGCGATACGCAGAATGTGACGTTATTTGGCGAATCCGCCGGCGCCCGCAGCGTGCTGTCGTTGATGGCTTCGCCGTTGGCGAAGGGGCTTTTTCATAAAGCGATTATTCAGAGTGGTTATACGCTGCCGGATACGCCCCGCGAGGTGGCGCTAAAAAAAGGCGTTGCGCTGGCGGAACATCTTGGTTTAGCCCATGCCACTGCCGAACAGCTACGCGCTTTACCGGCAGAGACGTTTTGGCCGCTGGACGCGCCTTTTAAAATTGCGCCGACGCCGATTTCCGGCGACGTCGTGCTGCCGCATCCAATGCTGGAAATCTTCTTTGCGGCGAAACAGCATCCGATACCGGTGATGATCGGCTCGAATAGCTATGAAGCCAGCGTATTGGCAGTTTTTGGCGTCGATATAGCCGGTCAAATTCAAAAAATGCGCCGGGAGCGGCGTGTTGGCCTGGGGTTAATCCGGCTGCTTTATCCTGGAGTGAAAGGCGACGAAGCGCTAGGGCGGTAGGTCTGTCGGGATATGGTATTTACCACGTTGGGTTATGTCGTCATGCAAGCGCAGCAGCGGATCGGCGAACCGTGCTGGCGTTACTGGTTTGATTATGTCGCCGAAGCGGAGCATAACACCTACGCGAATGGTGCCTGTCATGGCAATGAAATACCGTATGTATTCGATACGTTAACGCGGGCTGAGCCCACATGCCATTATGTGAATGAGAATGACCTAGCCTTTGCCTCGCAGGTGGCGGATTACTGGGTGAATTTCGCTCGTCATGCCAGCCGCACGCGCGACGTGCTGCACGGCCCGGTTCGCTGGCCCGCCAGCATTCGGGGGCGAGATCGTCTGTTGCGGATTGGGCTGAACAAACTTGCCGGTTTTAAAGTGGAAAACCGCTTTATGCGTGCGCGTCTGGCGCTGTTTAAACGAGTCATGAAACATCACGTTAGTCTGGAATAAACTTTTCATAACCTGAAGAATGCTGCGTGAGGTTTACATCCGATTAGGTCGGTTCTTATCGACATAAAATATTTACGCTTTTGCACAGTTTCCAGGCGACCAACAATTGGATTATTAATGAATTTTGTCTAGAGTGAGCGGTCAGAAACGGGCACATTCTTGCTGCTGAAAAAACCAGCGCGGGACCATTCACAAGACCAGAAGGACTCATTTTCAGGTATGAATCGTAGACGATTTATTAAAGGTTCAATGGCAATGGCCGCCGTGTGCGGTTCCAGCGGTATTGCTTCCCTCTTTTCTCAGGCGGCGTTTGCCGCGGAATCCGATATTGCGGATGGTAAAATTGTCCGTTTTGATTTTGCTGGTCTGCAATCAATGGCCCAGGCGTTAGCGAAAAAGCCCTGGGGTGGCGCGCCGGGGCCCTTGCCGGATACGCTCGCCAATCTGACGCCGCAGGCCTATAACAGCATTCAGTATGACGCGGCGCATTCACTCTGGAACGGTGTTGCCAACCGGCAGCTCGATATTCAGTTTTTCCACGTAGGGATGGGCTTCCGTCGTCGCGTACGCATGTTTTCCGTTGATACGACGACGCATCTTGCTCGCGAGATTCATTTTCGCCCGGAACTGTTTAAATACAACGATGCCGGCGTTGATACGACGCAACTGGAAGGGCAGAGCGATCTCGGTTTCGCCGGTTTCCGTGTCTTTAAAGCGCCGGAACTGGCGCGGCGCGATGTCGTCTCCTTCCTGGGCGCCAGTTATTTCCGGGCGGTAGATGATACTTATCAGTATGGCCTGTCGGCTCGCGGGCTGGCGATAGATACCTATACTGACGGTCAGGAAGAGTTCCCTGACTTCACCGCATTCTGGTTTGACACCGCGAAGCCGGGCGATACTACGTTTACCGTTTACGCTCTGTTGGACAGCGCTAGCGTGACGGGCGCGTATAAATTTGTGATCCATTGCGAAAAAACGCAGGTGATCATGGATGTAGAAAACCATCTCTACGCCCGTAAAGATATAAAGCAACTTGGCATTGCGCCGATGACCAGTATGTTTAGCTGTGGGAATAATGAACGTCGGGTATGCGACACCATTCACCCGCAAATTCACGACTCCGATCGGCTGGCGATGTGGCGGGGTAACGGCGAGTGGATTTGCCGCCCGCTGAATAATCCGCAGAAATTGCAGTTCAATGCATATATGGACGATAACCCAAAAGGGTTCGGCCTGCTGCAACTCGATCGCGATTTCTCGCATTATCAGGATGTGATGGGCTGGTACAACAAACGTCCGAGCCTGTGGGTGGAGCCGCGCAGTAAGTGGGGGAAAGGCGCGGTTAGCCTGATGGAGATCCCAACCACTGGCGAAACTCTGGATAATGTGGTCTGTTTCTGGCAGCCGGAAAAAGCGATCAAAGCCGGGGATACGCTGGCGTTTAATTATCGTTTGTACTGGAGCGCGCAGCCGCCGGTACAATCTCCGCTTGCGCGGGTCATGGCGACCCGTACAGGGATGGGCGGCTTTCCCGAAGGTTGGGCGCTGGGCGAACATTACCCAGATAAATGGGCGCGCCGTTTTGCTATTGATTTTGTCGGCGGCGATCTGAAAGCGGCCGCGCCAAAAGGCATTGAGCCGGTAATTACGCTCTCCAGCGGTGAGGCGAAGCAGATTGAGATCCTCTACGTTGAGCCTTTCGACGGTTATCGTATCCAGTTTGACTGGTATCCGACCTCGGATTCTACGGCACCGGTGGATATGCGTATGTTCCTGCGCTGCCAGGGGGAGGCTATCAGCGAAACCTGGCTGTATCAGTATTTCCCGCCCGCGCCGGATAAGCGCCGTTATGTTGACGATCGTATCATGCGTTAGACAGTTTGCCTTCTGTACCGCCACAAAGGCGGTACAGGTTGCGGAAATAGCCCTGACATAAACTCATTCGTGAGCCGCTGTTTTTGTGACACGGCCTTTCCATCGTTCTATTTTTGCAACAGTCCTTCCTGTTTATCCCTCTCGATCCTGCGGACAGGGAACATTAAGATAACTTCACCTTATTTAAGATATAAAGTGAATATAATGAAAAAGAGTTTTCTTGGTGCTGTCCTGTCTCTGGGGTTATTAAGTGCTGCTCATGCAGATGTATATAAATTTGATAATACGCATACCAATGCGGTATTTAATATCGATCATTTCCAGACCTCAACCAATCATGGCGGGTTTTATGCTATTAGCGGCGAACTGAAATATCAGCCGGAAAAGCAAGTCGCAGAGATGCGTGTGACGATTCCCGTGAGCGCCTTAAATACCGGGGTGGATGCGTTTGATAACCATATCCGCAGTAGCGATATTCTGGATGCGGAAAAATATCCAGAAATGGTATTTAAATCAACAAAATGGCATTTTGAAGATAATAAACCGGTTTCTATTGACGGTTTGCTAACAATGAAGGGAGTAACGAAGCCCGTCACCTTAACCACCACCAAGTTTGGCTGTTATATGAGCCCGATATTCAAGGCGCAGGTTTGCGGTGGTGATTTTGTCACGCAAATAGATCGCACCCAGTGGGGGGTAGATTATCTGGTCGATATGGGGATGACGAAAGTTGTCGATATAAAAATCCAGGCAGAAGCGGTTAAGCAATAAAGGGAATAATGATGAAAACTCATCACCTCATTCGGGTAGTGGCCTCGCTGGTAATGTTGGCAACATCAGGCCTGGCTTATGCTGAAGAGTACAAAGCCAGCACGGACGAAAAAGCAATAAAAATGACGAACGTAGCCTCTCTGGAAGCACGCGTTCAGGCCAGAATGGAGAAAGGGGCATTTGGTTATATTCGCGGTGGAGCCGAAGATGAGAATAACCTTCGCAGCAACACCGAAAGCTTTGACAAAAAATATATTATGTCGCGCGTATTACAGGGCATTGAGTTAAAAGAGATCGATTTATCAACGCAGCTACTGGGTATTCCGCTTAAAACGCCTATAATCCAGGCACCGATGGCGGCGCAGGGCCTGGCCCACGCCTCCGGAGAGTTGGCGACGGCGAAAGGCATGGCGCAGGTCGGTTCGATTTTCTCGTTGAGCACCTATGGCAACAAGACCATCGAAGAGGTGGCTAACGTTTCCGGGAAAAATCCGTTCTTCTTCCAGCTTTATATGAGCAAGAATAATCAATTTAACGAATTTATTTTTGCACAAGCGGTAAAACATGGCGCTAAAGCGATTGTTCTGACCGTAGATTCGCCTGTCGGCGGTTATCGGGAAGAAGATATTAAAAATAACTTCCAGTTCCCGCTGGGTTTTGCAAACCTGGAAATGTTCGCCAGAAAAAATGACGATGGTTCAAAAACTGGCAAAGGAGCAGGGATAAGTGAAATTTACGCGCAGGCTAAACAAGCCTTTACGCCGGAGGATATTGCCTATGTACATCGTATTTCCGGTCTGCCGGTTATCGTAAAAGGCATTCAGTCGCCGGAGGATGCTGAAATTGCTATCCAGGCCGGGGCCGCAGGAATATGGGTTTCTAATCATGGCGGCCGTCAATTAGACAGCGGGCCGTCCTCATTCGACATGCTTCCTGCGATTGCAAAAGTCGTCAACAAGCGAGTGCCTGTTATTTTTGACAGTGGAGTACGCCGTGGTTCGCACATATTCAAAGCGTTAGCCAGCGGGGCTGATATTGTGGCGGTTGGCCGGCCTGTATTATATGGTCTTAATCTTGGTGGCGCTCAGGGTGTGGCATCAGTGATTGAACAGCTAAACAAAGAGCTGACAATTAACATGATGTTGGGTGGCGCCAGAAATATTGAACAAGTGAAAACGACACGCTTGTTAACTGAAAAAGATCTGCCCCAGTAATATAAAGGTCGGGTACTATACCCGACCTTTTCCTGTATGATTTCCCTCAACAACGCTTTCGGTAGAAAATGACGCGCTCTGTTTCCTCAAATCCTAACGCCTGGTGAACTTTCTGGGAAATTGTATTTTCCGGCGTGGTATCAGAGGCCATTTCCCGACACCCTTTATTCGTTCCCCATCGTTGCACCGCTGCAATCAATTGTTTCGCTAAGCCGCGTTGACGGAACGAGGGGAGAACAAAAATACCTTCAAGGAAAACCACGGGCGAACTGTCACAGCCATTGACATAATCGTGGCGGATTGAGGCATCCGCAAAGCCAATCGCCCCCCCGTCTGCCATCGCAACAAATGATGCCAAATGATCGGCTTGCAGAATTTCTTCGCCGTCCGCAAGATGGGCGTCATCCGGGTGACCAGGCCAGAGCTGTTTTCGCAATCCGCGCCAGTGATCCAGATGGGTTCTGTTCATTTGCCTGATGTCCATTAACGTGCTCCTGATGAGGGGTCTGACATGATGAGACGGCATCCCGCCTGCTGATAACGTCGGGCGATAGCAGACGGGAGCGCACTGTCGCTAAGAATGGTAGTAATACAGGACAGCGTCGCCACCGCATGGGGCTCTACAGTATCAAACTTTGAATGATCGGCCATCAATATGACCTCGCGTGAGCGCTGAATAATGCGCGTTTTGACGCCTACTTCAAACATCGTAGCGTTGGTGATGCCCGTTTCAATCGACAGCGCATCGCAGGAGATAAAGGTGCGTTCAACGGCAAAGGCGTTAATCATCTCCAGCGCCAGACTCTCGCCCACCGAAAAGTAACCGGGGCGAATCAGTCCGCCGATAATGTAACTCTCTACGTGTGGGAAGCCACCCAGTTCATTAGCGATTTTGATGTCATTGCAAATGACTTTTACTTTGGCGTCGACCAGACATTTTGCCAGTTCCAGACAGGTGGAGCCGGAGTCGAGAAAAAAGCAGTCTCCATCCTTGATGAACGTGCGGGCGAGGGCGGCGATTTCGCGTTTCGCCTCGCTTTGTAACGTTCGCTTAACGTCGAAAACATATTCTTTATCTTCCGTACTGTCGTCGAAGTCAATACAACCATGGCCGCGAACCATTCCGGGATAACAGCTGGCAATATAGTGAAAATCCCGGCGCACGGTTGCCTCTGCATAGCCAAAAAGCTCAATAGCTTGTTGTGTTGAGAGGTGCCTGTGTTGCCAAAGGTAATGCAACATCTGTTTGATACGGTCGGGGCGCTGTTGGCTCATCAGCATATGACTCCTTTATAGCGCGGTGAATTGTGACAACGTCACATCATAGTTCGCCGTCGTGAACAACGCCCGGCCAATCACCAGATGCTGTGCGCCTGCGGCGGCAAGCAGCCGTGCGGCGCGAAGTGTAATACCGCCGTCCGCCCAGCATTCCGCAGCAGGGAAATGCTCTCTGCTCTGGCTCACTTTTTCACACATCGTGGCGATAAATTGCTGTCCGCGCCCGTCGGGTTCGCTGGTCATGATCATCAGCGCATCCAGTTGCAATGCCAGATAACGATAAGACAATAGCGGCGTTGCCGGGTTAAGCGCCAGTCCTGCTTTCGCCCCGATAGCGCGAATATCCGCCAGAATCTCCGAGGGGTTTTGCACGCTTTCGGCATGAATGAAAATCCAGCCGGGGCGGATAGCTGCAAGCCAGGGTAGCCAACGTTGCGGTGATGAGACCATCAGGTGCAATGAGAGCGGATGGCGAGTGTGTTGTGCGACTGCCTGAATGGTTTTCATACCGAAGGTAATATTGTTGATGAAACTGGTATCTTCGATATCCAGATGCAGCGAGCCGAGGGGCGCATCGTGTAAAGCGGTCAACGCCTCGGCATAGCGCAGCGGATCGGCGGAGGCCAGTGAAGGGTGCAGGATCATCGAAACCTCCATCAGCGCAATGCGGTTAATTGCGCGAAAAGCGCGGCGTCATTTGGCGCATCTTGCAGCATCGCGACGCTTTCCGGCGAGTCGAGCCACTGGCTGATGCGTTGAATGGTGCGAATATGTGCTTCGGCATCCGTGGCGCTGGCGCAAAGCAACAGCCAGATGGGATCGCAATCCGCATTGCCGAAAGCGACCGGCGTTGCTAACGTAGTGACGCTGATTTGATTATGGTTAGCGCCTTGCTCTGGTCTGGCATGGGGCAGCGCAATCCCCGGCGCGATAAGATAATATGGCCCCCATTTAAGGGTGTTCTCAATAATACCGTCCAGGTAGCAGGGGGCCGCCGCGCCGAACGTAATCAGCGGACGAACGGCGATATCCAGCGCGTGTCGCCAGTCGCTGGCATGGCGTTGCGCCTGAACCCACTTAACATCATTAATCATCGATCGTTGACTCCTTGCCGGTTCGGGTTACTCTGGAACCGATCCCCGGCGTGTCTTTTGGCGAAGGCGACGGAGATCGGCAGAAGAGTTATCGCTCTCTGCAGGGGATAAGCGTTTTGCTTATCCCCATTTTATTGTCGGATATGGCGTACTTTCTCCATAAACTTCGCCACGCGCGCCTGGTCGACAAAGTTGGCGAAGACGCCGTCTTTTTTAAACGTGGTTGCCGTTACGCATCCGTCGGCAATGCAGAGCTGCTCCTCGACGTTTTCCAGACACACCCCGGTATTCGCCAGCACGACCGTGTCGGGGACGGTCTCTTTTACTCGCTTCAGTATGGCGCTATCCGTGCGAGCGCCCGCCGTCAGCCCCGAGACGCACAGGGCATCGGGGTTATTGTTAAATACGGTCGATTTCGCAATTGAACAGACATCGCGGTTTCCCAGATAAACCGCCGCTTCCGGAACGATGTTAAACAACGTTTTCACGTGGCCTGCGCCGATGCGATGCTGATGGCGAATGGTTTCGCCGACATTCGTATCCCAGACGCCAAAATCGCTGGCGTAAGCGCCGGTGAAAATTTCGCGAATAAATTTTGCGTCGGTCGCCATTGCCAAATCAAACGAGGCCACAGGGTCCCACAACACGTTTACCCCAAACGGTACGCGAATTTTACTCATTAACTGACCGATGATTCTTGCCATCGCGGTGGTCGTTTCCGGTCTGACTTTCGTTAAATAAGGCAGACTAAATTCGTTGGAGAACATCACCGCATCCACGCCGCCATTTTGTAGCGCCATTAAATCGTCATGGGCGCGGTCAATTACCCAGTTCATGCCTTTCCTGGTATCGAACCCGGGATCGCCCGGCAGCGCCCGTAAATGGCACATGGCGATAACGGCTTTTTCTGTTCCTATTACCTCTTTTAGCCAACTCATTCTGGGTTGCTCCTTATTCCGGTAGTTCACGTTTACGTAAGACAAGTATGATGCTGGCGACAATGCCGACCACAATAACCACGCCAATCATGCCCAGCGACATCAATTCAGATATTGACCAGCCAAACATATTTCCCACCGACAGCGCGGTAATTTGCGCGTTTTCAGCGGCGAAGCTAAAGCCGCCTTTGAGCGCCATATCGGTAAAGTACGGTGCGAACTGGGTGGCGATCAGCAAAACGGTAATCATGACAATGATGCCGCTGAGCAGAGTACGAATCAGATCGCCGCGATGAATAACCGTGGCCATGCAGATAAAAAACGGCGCAACCGGTAAATCAGCCAGCGGCAGGACTTTATTGCCCGGCAGTATGCTCGCCAGAATTAACATGATGGGAATTAACAGCAGTCCAACCGCGATGGTGGTCGGGTGGCCTAACGTCACTGCGGTATCCAGACCGATAAAGACTTCGCGCCCTTTAAAGTGTTTCTGGAAGAACTTACGCGCGCCGTCGGAAATGGGCATTAATCCCTCAACGATAAGGCGAATCATGCGCGGAAACAGCACCATAATCGCCGCCACGGTAATCATTAAGGTTGCGCACCCTTTAAAGCCTTCGCCTGCGGCAAGTCCGAAGATCAGCCCGAGAACAACGCCAATGATCACCGGGTCGCCAACCATCCCATACCGTTTTTGGATCTCCTGAGCATCAATATTGCGTCCTTTCATAAACGGTATTTTTTCGTATATCACATCCAGCAATACGAACAACGGCACGGAGCTGGAGCCATACCCTTGCGGAATAGAAATCCCTTCCAGACCCACAATGTTCTGTACCCGTTTCGCCGTCCAGTCGGCCATTTTCAACGACAAGGCGGCGTGGCAAATCGCGCCCAGTACGCCATAAATCAGACTGCCGGTCATCAACTGGACGACCGTTCCGGTAATGGCGTAGTGCCAGTAGTTATAAATATCAACGTTCATGGTTTTGGTCAGACGAGTCACCAGCATACCGACGTTGAGCAGAAAGATAACGGGAATGATCATCGCGCCGATGGCCGTCGCATAGCCGACGCCGGATGCGGGCCCGGCGCCGACGTCAAACACATGCAGCGTCAGGCCAAAACGCTCAATCATCACTTTAATCGGCGGACTGAGACTGTCGATCGCCATGACGATCACCAACCCCATGCCGACAAAACCGATGCCGACCGTTACCCCGGCTTTCACCGCCTGCAGCCAGGGAATACGAAAGATTAAGCCGATGATAATCATAATGATGGGCACAAAGACGGTGCCGCCGAGAGACAGGATGTAATCAAACATAATGCCCCCTTTATTGTGTTAACAGCGCCTTGATTTCTTGTTTTAATGCGTCGTCGTTGATGCCTGTCAGCAGGGCGGCGCCGTTGAGCGTCGGGATGCCATAGTCACTGTGCGTACGCATGGACGTTACGATGAGATCCATACCGTTACAGTTCAACGGGATCTCATTCAGACAACATTGCGCCGTGGTTGCCGCAATGCCTTGCTCCGCAAGAAAGTCCTGCAGTTTTTGTGCAATCATGGTTGATGTCGACATGCCGGTACCACATGCCACAAGGATCTTTTTCATCATGGTCGTGCCTCTTGTGTAGCGCCTGTTTCAGGCTCAATGGGAAACTGTTCTGGCGACATATTGGCCAGCGCAGTCAGTAAACGGATACAATCAGTCAGGTCGCGCAGGCTGGCGACTTCGGCTGGCGAGTGGGTATAGCGGCAGGGAATAGAAAGACTGGCGCAGGGAATACCGTCCAGTTCAACCTGAATGTAGCCTGTTTCGGTGATGACGCCTGGCGCGACTTCACGCTGTACGGGAATATTATTTTCGTGCGCGGTGGTCTCCAGCATCCGCAGCAAACGCGGCGGCGTAATCAGTCCCGCCAACGTACCGCGTCCATGATAGTTCAGACAGGTGATGCCGACGCCGTGGTTGACCCGCACATCTGAGTAATCCTGCAGGTCAGGCGTGTCGCAGGAGGGGGTGATATCAATACCAATCGCCAGGTCGGGGCGCACGCGTCGTAAAACGGGAATAATACCGCGAATATTGAACTCTTCCTGTACCGACGCGACCAGGAATACCGCGATATCAAGCGGTGTGGAGGCGAGGGCCTCGGCGACGCCCAGTAGCGCCGTACACCCCAGCCTGTCATCCAGCGCCTTACTGCACACCAGGTCGTTGCCCAGACAGTGCGGCGGGTTGTAAAGGGTTACTGGCGTCCCCACCTGAATACCCATTCGTTCGGCATCCGCTTTATCTTTTGCGCCGATATCAATCCAGAGTTTATCGAGCGCGGGTGGCTGGGTGCGCTCGTCACCCTTCGCGAAGTGATATGCTTTAATACCGATACAGCCCATGATATCGCCTGAACGTCCGGCAAGCGTCACAATCGAACCGGGCATAGTAATTTGCGCCGGGCCGCCCACGCGTTCAAAACGTAAAAAACCGGAGGGTTCGATCTTGCGTACCATAAAACCCACTTCATCCATATGCGCAAAAATCATCAGGCGAAGCGCGTCGGATTTATCGCTGCCATAACGGGCGACGACATTGCCTAAGCGATCCCGCCAGACGTCTTTGGCCTGCTGTTCGAACGCGTGCTGCATAACGTTTGCAATACTGCTTTCATGTCCTGAAATCCCGTTTAGCCGCAGTAAAGAAAAAAGCGTTTCCTGCACAGAAAAGGTCATTGGCGTCTCCGTGGTGATAAAACAATCAGTCGTTGAGCGTTTTATAGGCGGAGAATGGTTGGATAAGTGTGAAATGTGTCACGCGGAAATACGCTAAATATGGCCAATAAAAAATAATGTGATGGCGATACAATAAAAACGCTCATATCACCTGCGGGTTATCGGTAAACCAGGCTATTTATGTGATCACGACCAACAACGAAGAAGGGCAACGCGATGGTGGAAATTATTCCTGTTAGCACGACGCTGGAACTGCGAGCGGCAGATGAAAGTCATGTTCCGGCGCTGCACCAACTGGTACTCAAAAACAAAGCGTGGCTACAACAGTCGCTCGACTGGCCGCAATATGTCACGTCGCAGGAGGAAACGCGTAAGCATGTGCAGGGTAATATACTGTTGCACCAGCGTGGTTACGCCAAAATGTACCTGATTTTCTGCCAGAATGAGATGGCGGGCGTACTCTCATTTAATGCCATCGAACCGGTAAACAAAGCCGCCTATATCGGTTACTGGCTGGATGAGTCCCTCCAGGGACAAGGGATAATGTCGCAATCATTACAGGCGCTGATGACACATTATGCCCGGCGCGGCGATATTCGGCGCTTCGTCATTAAATGCCGCGTTGATAATCAGGCCAGTAACGCAGTCGCACGGCGCAACCATTTTACGCTGGAAGGCTGTATGAAGCAGGCGGAGTATCTTAACGGCGACTATCACGACGTTAATATGTATGCCCGCATTATTGATGTGGATTAAAGGGAACCGACTAAGGGGGTACGCGTAATACGATCCTCGCCATTGATCACTTTGGGGCCGCGCAGGTGAATAGTATTGCCGTCAAAGGCTATCACCGCCGCCCGTCCGCTAATCTCGACCTGGCGCTCAATCAGAATTTCGCCCTGTATACAGGCATGGCCTTTCAATCAGCACGCGGTCGTCCAGTAAAATCGGGCCTCCGCGTACCTCAGCATGTCCGCCTACCAGCACATGATGTTTTAACACACAGTTGCCTTCGATTAACGCGTGTTCCGCTACCTGCGAGCTGTAGCGAAGGGTAGGGATCGCATCTTCCTCTGTACCGGCGATAACCCGCGCATGGCCATAGACTTTGGCGCAGTCACAGATCCAGACATTATTGTCTTTGTTGCCTTCGATGAGCGCGAAATCAAAGACCTCCGCCCGGTGCTCAATAAAAGCGTGTGTGATAGTGGCGTCGCCATAAAGCTGTACCTGATGGACAATCCGCGAATGGTTCACGGTGGCGCGATCGTAAATTTGTAAAATCTGCGCATGTTCATGCGTTAGTCCCTGAACGGCGAGAATTTCTGACTGGTTTAACACGCGGGCATCGCCATAAATCGCACACTCTCCGCGCACGGAAGAGGACTGAATGGTGACGTTGTCACTTATCCGTGCGCCATCGCTGATATCAGCGCGATCAATCCAGACGTTATCGCCTATTCGCACGTTATTGTAGAGCGTGCACGGCTGCGTGATACGCGCGTTACCCGTAATTTCCGTGCCCGCAAAGGCCATCGCGTTTTCATCATAAATCCAGCAATCCTCCTGTTGTGACAGCACATTATCGGCATCAACCCAGCCGCCGGAGGTTCCGGCTTTAACATCGTTAAAATCCGTTACGGCAATAACTTGTCGTAATAAGACGCTTTTCTTCTCACCGTCTACCTGATAAGTAAAAGCACGAGGTTCTTCACTCAGTCGATATTTGATCATAGGGAAATTCCGTGTGAACGATTAAGATAACCGTAGCAAAGGTACTGGCGAAACAACCAGAAATTCCATAAAATGCATTTCAAATATACTTTATAAATTAAACAAAATGCGTAATCACAAGCAGAGCGATCGCGTGCTCAATCTGCCTGCGGGCTATTTTGGCATCGTCCTTGGTACTATCGGTATGGGATTCGCCTGGCGTTATGCCAGCCAGATATGGGGAATAAGCCACTGGCCCGGCGACATCATGGTGATCCTGGCGATGATTATTTGGGCACTCTTGACCCTGGCGTTCCTTAGCCGTCTGGTGCGCTTTCCCCATAGCGTGATGGCTGAAGTGCGACATCCGGTAATGAGCAGTTTTGTCAGCCTGTTTCCCGCCACCACGATGCTGGTCGCGATCGGTTTCGTTCCCTGGTATCGCCCGTTGGCCGTTGCGCTATTCAGCGTGGGGGGCGTCATACAACTGGCGTATGCCGCCTGGCAGACGGCGGGACTTTGGCGCGGAGCGCATCCGGAAGAAGCGACAACCCCAGGACTTTATCTGCCCACGGTAGCGAATAATTTTATCAGCGCTATGGCCTGTGGAGCGCTCGGTTACAATGATGCCGGACTGGTGTTTTTAGGCGCAGGCGTCTTTTCGTGGTTAAGTCTGGAGCCGGTTATTTTGCAGCGACTGCGTAGCTGCGGCGAATTACCGGCGGTGCTGCGTACGTCGCTGGGTATCCAACTGGCGCCCGCGCTGGTCGCCTGTAGCGCCTGGCTGAGCGTCAATGGCGGGGAGGGCGACACGCTGGCGAAAATGCTATTCGGCTACGGTCTGTTACAGCTTTTATTTATGCTGCGATTAATGCCCTGGTATTTATCACAACCGTTTAATGCTTCCTTCTGGAGTTTTTCGTTCGGCGTTTCCGCGCTGGCGACCACGGGGTTACATCTTGGTCACGGTAGTGAATCAGGGCTTTTCCATATTCTGGCCGTCCCGCTGTTTATTTTCACTAACGCTATTATCGCCTTATTGCTGGTTCGTACATTTCTATTGCTGGTGCAGGGGACGTTGCTTATTCGCACTGAGCGCGCTGCACTGTTGAAAACGGAGGAAAAAAATGACCGTTCGTGACGAAAATTATTTTACTGAGAAATACGGATTAACCCGCACGCATTCGGATGTGCTGGCGGCGGCAAAGGTTGTCGCGCCGGGTCGAACGTTGGATTTGGGATGTGGCAATGGCCGTAATAGTCTGTATCTGGCCGCGAACGGTTATGACGTTACCGCGTGGGATAAAAATCCGGCCAGTATGGCTAACCTTGAGCGTATTAAAGCGGCAGAAGGGCTGGATAATCTGCAAACCGACATTGTCGATCTGAATACATTGACCTTTGACGGCGAGTACGATTTTATTCTCTCGACGGTGGTTATGATGTTTCTTGAGGCGCAAACCATTCCCGGTTTAATTGCCAATATGCAACGCTGCACAAAACCCGGCGGGTATAATTTGATTGTTGCGGCAATGGATACGCCGGACTTTCCCTGTACGGTGGGATTCCCGTTCGCTTTTAAAGAAGGCGAATTACGCCGCTATTACGAAGGATGGGACATGCTGAAATACAACGAAGATGTCGGCGAGCTTCACCGCACGGACGAAAACGGCAACCGTATCAAACTGCGCTTTGCTACGATGCTGGCGAGAAAAACGGCCTGAGCGATGCAAGTTCTGTAAGTCTCGCAGCGTTCGGCATTTTTTTGTCGGGCGCCGCGTTCAAATTGTGCTGTCGTTACCATTTTTAGTGCATCCAGAATGATTTCGTTTTGCTATTATTTCCTTTGCATCATTGCGAAGACTAAAGGGATCGTTTCATGCGTACTCATACTTTATTTAAAGTTGCAGTGCTTACTGGCTTGCTGGCGTTATCCGGCTGTGCGTCCAAAGTCACACAGCCGGATAAGTATTCTGGATTCTTAAAAAATTATTCGGACCTGCAGGAAACTACCTCCGCCACGGGAAAACCGGTGTTGCGCTGGGTAGATCCACATTTCAATGACTCTAACTATGATAGTATTGTTTACAATCCGATAACATACTATCCCGTCCCCAAACCAACGACCCAGGTCGGGCAGCAAGTTCTTGATAAACTGCTGGCTTATACGAACACTAAAGTAAAATCAGCAATTGAACAGCGCAAACCGCTGGTCACGACGCCAGGGCCGCGCAGTTTGATTTTCCGCGGGGCGATTACGGGCGTGGATACCAGCAAAGAAGGGCTGCAATTCTATGAGGTGATCCCTGTAGCGCTGATTGTGGCGGGCACGCAAATGGCGACGGGCCACCGGACCATGGATACCCACCTCTATTTTGAAGGTGAGCTGATAGATGCCGCGACCAACAAGCCGGTCGTCAAGGTAGTACGCCAGGGTGAAGGTAAAGACTTGAGTAACTCCAGTACGCCAATGGCGTTTGAGACGTTGAAACAGGTCGTGGATGATATGGCGACGGATACCTCTATGTTTGACGTTAACAAAAAATAATTCTGCGGCGCCATCGCAAGATGGCGCAAACCCCGGCAGATTAGCGGTCACCATCAGCCAGACAACGATGTGCGGCGCGTTCTCGTTAATACTGCGTAGCCTATTCCGCCAGCGATCAACCCCCCGAATGCCGATCCGATGCCCATCAGCGTTAGCCCGCTGGCGGTGACGAGAAATGCGATAACTGCCGCGTCACGCTCACTTTCGTGGGTAAGCGCCTGATACAGGCTACCGCTAATCGTACTTAACAGTGCCAGACCAGCCAGCATTTGCACCCAGCTAACCGGCAGGGCGACCATCAGCGCGGTTATCGAACCGCCAAACCACCCGGCAAGTAAATAAAAAACGCCTGCGGCGGCGACCGCTAACCAGCGACGCGTTGGATCGGGGTGTGCGTCCGGGCTTTGACAAATGGCGGCTGTAATGGCGGCAATGCAGATAGAATAAACGCCAAATGGCGAAAGCAGCAGCGCCAGCAATCCGGTAAAAATCATTAACGGAGAGACAGGAAGCTGATAGCCAGACGCCTTCATTGTGGCGACGCCGGGGGCGTTTTGCGATGCCATCGTCACCAGGAAGAGCGGTACCGCGACGCTCAGGCTTTGAGCGAATGAAAAGTGGGGGGGAACGAAGGTGGGCCACACCGGCGCGAAATGAATACCGCTCATCGCCACCTTACCCTGGATGAGCGCCACCGTTATTCCCATTACCATGGCAGCAATAACGGCATAGCGAGGCGCGAATACTTTAAAGAGTAGCCACGCCAATAGCATACCGCCGCACATGACAAACTCTCCGTTGAGCGTCCCGAACGCCTGCAGGCCGAAGCGTAGCAGTATTCCCGCCAGCATTGCGGCGGCAAGAGAATGGGGGATTATCCGCATCAAACGCGCAAACAATCCCGTGACGCCGCACAGCACAATCAGGGCATTGGCGACAATGAATATGCCCACGGCGTCTGGCAACGATAATCCCTGAAGCCCTGTTACCAACAGAGCGGCGCCAGGCGTTGACCAGGCGGTTAAAACCGGCGCACGATACCACAAAGTTAACGTTAGTGTGCTTATGCCCATGGCTATACCGAGGGCGGTCATCCAGCCGGCGATCTCTGCGGGTGTTGCGCCAGCGGCAAGCGCCGCCTGCCAGATAATGGCGGCGGAACTTGCATAGCCGACCAGAACGGCGACCAGACCAGATAATACAGTAGGTAACGGCAGTGATAACAGACGCATGATCGCCTCTTGTGCGTTATAACGGTCAGTCAATGTAGCATTGTGCGTTATAGCGTACAAGTGATACGCTATGGCCTTACAGGGGGGGAAAATGGATAACCTGACACACTATCTGGCGACCACGTTAAGAACGTTACGCCATCAGCGAGGCTGGAGTTTATCGCGTCTGGCGGAGATCTCCGGCGTCTCAAAAGCCATGTTGGGGCAGATAGAGCGTAATGAATCCAGTCCGACAGTCGCAACGCTGTGGAAAATTGCGACGGGCCTGAACGTTCCATTCTCAGTGTTTATTTCGCCGCCGCAGGCCGAATTTCCTCCGACCTTCGATCCCCAGCAGCAAGCGATGGTAATCACACCGTTGTTTCCATGGGATCCTGAACTCTGTTTTGACTATTTTTCCCTATTGCTGGCGCCTGGCGCGGTCAGCGAATCAACGCCGCATAAAGCCGGCGTTGTCGAACATGTGGTGGTGATTCAGGGTCGGCTGGACATGTGTACTGGTGGGGTATGGCAAACCATAGACGCCGGTAAAGGATTGCGTTTTGCCGGTGATATGGCGCATACCTATCGCAATAGCAGTGACCAGACGGTTCATTTTCACTCGCTGATCCATTACCCGCGTGGTTAAGCGGGAAAACTATTTCGTTAGTTTGCGCTTCTGACTACAATAGCCGCCATTTCGCTGCTATTGGATAAGAAAGACTGTATGCGTCAGCAACCTCACTATCTCGAATTGTTAAGTCCGGCCCGTGACGCCGCAATTGCTCGCGAAGCGATTTTGCATGGCGCAGATGCCGTCTACATCGGCGGACCCGGTTTTGGCGCACGTCATAACGCCAGTAACAGTCTGCGCGATATCGCCGATCTGGTTCCGTTTGCTCACCGTTATGGCGCCAGGATTTTTGTCACGCTGAATACTATCCTGCATGATGATGAGCTGGAGCCCGCGCAGCGGTTAATCACCGATTTGTACGACACCGGGGTGGATGCGCTGATTGTGCAGGATATGGGCATTCTGGAACTGGATATCCCGCCGATTGAGCTTCACGCCAGTACACAGTGTGATATTCGCAGCGTGGAAAAAGCGAAGTTTCTTGCCGATGTCGGTTTTTCACAGATTGTACTGGCGCGCGAGCTTAATTTGAGTCAGATAGCGGCTATTCATCAGGCTACTGACGCCACGATTGAGTTCTTCATTCATGGCGCGCTGTGTGTCGCTTATTCTGGGCAGTGTTATATCTCTCATGCGCAAACCGGGCGCAGCGCCAATCGGGGCGACTGTTCGCAAGCCTGTCGCTTACCGTATACGTTAAAAGACGATCAGGGGCGGGTGGTCTCTTACGAAAAACATTTGCTATCGATGAAAGATAACGACCAAACGGCTAACCTCGGCGCGTTGATCGATGCAGGCGTACGTTCCTTCAAGATTGAAGGGCGCTATAAAGACATGAGCTATGTCAAAAACATCACCGCGCATTATCGTCAGATGCTGGACGCGATTATCGAGCAACGTGGCGATCTGGCGCGTGCATCGGTTGGTCGGACCGAGCATTTTTTTGTTCCCTCCACGGAAAAAACCTTCCATCGCGGCAGCACCGACTATTTTGTTAACGCGCGTAAAGGTGATATTGGCGCATTTGATTCACCAAAATTTATTGGCTTGCCGGTAGGCGAGGTGCTGAATGTGGCGAAGGATTATCTCGACGTAGAAGCGACGGAGCCGTTGGCGAATGGCGATGGTCTGAACGTGTTGATTAAGCGTGAAGTGGTGGGTTTTCGCGCCAATACGGTGGAGAAAACCGGTCATAACCGCTACCGCGTTTGGCCAAATGATATGCCTGCCGACCTGCATAAAGTCCGTCCGCATCATCCGTTGAATCGTAATCTGGACCATAACTGGCAGCAAGCGCTGACAAAAACCTCCAGTGAGCGCCGTGTGGCGGTTGATATCATGCTGGGCGGCTGGCAGGAACAGCTTATTCTGACGCTGACCAGTGAAGACGGTGTCTGCATCACGCATACGCTTGACGGGGTATTTGAGGAAGCCAACAACTCTGAAAAAGCGTTGAATAACCTAAAAGCCGGACTGGCGAAGCTGGGACAGACGCCTTACTACGCGCGTGATATGCAGGTGACATTACCGGCGGCGTTGTTCGTGCCAAATAGCCTGCTCAATCAGTTCCGTCGGGAGGCGATTGATATGCTTGACGCGGCGCGGCTGGCCCATTATCAACGAGGTCGTCGGAAACCCGTGGCGCAGCCTGCGCCGGTCTATCCGCAAACGCATCTCAGCTTTCTCGCTAATGTCTACAACCACAAAGCACGGGAATTTTATCACCGTTACGGCGTACAATTGATTGATGCGGCCTATGAGGCGCATCAGGAGAAGGGCGAGGTACCGGTCATGATCACCAAACACTGCCTGCGTTTTGCGTTCAACCTTTGTCCAAAGCAGGCGAAAGGAAATATTAAGAGCTGGAAAGCCACGCCGATGCAGTTGGTGCATGGCGATGAGGTACTGACGCTAAAATTCGACTGCCGCCCTTGCGAAATGCATGTCATTGGCAAAATTAAAAACCACATCTTAAAAATGCCCCAGCCCGGCAGCGTTGTCGCTTCAGTGAGCCCTGAAGCGCTGATGAAAACGCTGCCGAAGCGCAGGGGCGTTTAATTAACGAAAATAGCTCTCTGGTTTGCGCGATTTCTGCCAGTTGTGGTGCTCGCGCAAGCCTTCCGCGGATTCTTCCGCTGCCGCCCGTAATTCATCGCTGTCGGCTTCGTGTCTAAGCTGGTGCCCTCCCGTCGCAAACCATACGAATGCGTGGTCTTGCTGTTTCGCCAGTAACTGGCCTGAAAACAGCGCACAGGTCAGTAAAACTACTGATAACGTTTTTGTAAGCATCATGCCACCTTCCAGTTACGTCGTGAGGCTATGATGCCAATAATTTCTTTGAGTTATTATTCAACACTTCAAATTAGCGAAAACGGTTTGTCAATAAGTGCGATAAGTTGTATGAGAAAATATATTTATACTCAGTATGTCAATTATAAAAATAACGAGCCAATTCGTTTCATAGTAAATCCATCATTCCCTGGAGGCATATTTTTAAAGTTATTGTATTAGAGGGTTTTGGTATTGCTAGGGGATTGTAAATCCATACTATTTATGGTGTGGTCAACTCTGGTAATGAGCCTCATTTTTTGTTGTTTCAACGAGTGAAGATAAATCTTCAGAAAAAAGGCTGTTATGAACTTGTAGCGCTACATATTCAGTAAGCTCGTTTAAACATAGCAGGCCATGAGAGGAACTTTCTTCCAGCATATTCATTAGTATCTCATTCTTAAACAAACATGAATAAACAATTTGAGTAACTGAGCTTTGTGCATAATTTGGTTCAAACGCTGCATTCTTTAAATTAGTATTCTCAATAACCTTTGCGGCTATTTTGTTTTTGATAGCATCGTCAATAGCTGTTACACCTGCTTGTGCGATGCCCAGATTAATCCTGGAGGAGATGGCGGCTTTTCTTTCCTGTTCCTTCCAGTCACATAAATTACCCTTTTCTGCCATGGCGATAAGCGTCTCTTCTATATTTTTTAGGTCAACGGGAAATGTTATACCGCCGGATAGCGAGAGTTGTAACCGCTCAGGGAACAAGCAACATAGCGGTTCACAAACATAAGTGCTAGCTTTTATATTAATATCAGAATATCTTTTCAGGTGGGCAGACTGAGTATCAACACAGAGCACTGTTCTATTCATTATCTCATAATAGTAGTGATCCTGACGTATCATAATGCATAACGGAATATCTTCGCCATCTTTAATACAGAGATTTGTATATTGACACTCAGCATCTTTATAGTGCTGAAAATGGAAATTTCCTCTGCATGATGGTGATGATAATTCATATAACACGCAAAATAAATCAAATAAACGTTGCGCGTCAGGCGGAGAGGCAACATCACATAATTCCTTTATATATTGATCGGCAGTGGATCTTTGCGTGTCACAAAAAAAATCTTTAATCTTTTCCCATAGTAACGTAAAGAAGGAGCGTTGAGAGATAGCACTTTGAGAAAACATCTCACTCTTTAAAAATCCTCTCCCGATAGTAATTGGCATAATGTAGACCACAAGTGGTTATATGATACTTCATTACTGGAATAGGTGGTATTCGAAATATTATCCCATGTTGCCCATCGGTTTGCCTATCGGTGAAACACCTGATTTTTGCTTTGTCCTGAACCGTCAACATTATTGTTCAATTGTTTAAATCGACCTGTAGCTTTAGTCATGCCCACGCCTCCTGGCCATGAAATATGTCAGATAAAACGAATGAAAGTAAAACGGTTTTCTTAATTCTCACATCATCATGTACTATGAGTAATGATTAATTACGCACTATATTATTTTTAGAGAAAGTAAATAGTTGCTCAACCGTGTAGAAATTGTCTTATAAGAAGTTAAACTAAAAGTATTATTAGGCTAACAACAATGAGATGTTTAGCGGTAGGGCAGAAGGCCAATACTGATAGTGCTTATGATATAAATACCTTACTCTTTAGTTTTTGTCTTAATTATATTTGTTGTAACGATTAGCTGACGGCTTTATTTCCAGTTGGGCGATAAAATTATAAAAACCTGCGAGGAGGCTCAAAATGAAGAAATTAGATGGTGAAATTCACGAAAAGACAGCATCCTGGGGCATTTTGCAGTCAGAATGGCTAAGGAAATGTGGACGGCTATTATTGCTGTTACTTTACCGTTTCGTTATCGGATGGGCTTTTTTTCAGTTACTTGCCATGATCGTGGCAGGGATATTTTTGTTAGGCATCTTATTATTTCATCCCATGATATTTGTACAGACTATCGCAATTACTGAGAAGTTAAATCATGCTTCGCTTGATTTATGGCATATCCTTAAGTTATGCCTATGGCATTACGGTATCATCGCAGGGTTTATTTTTATGGCGGAGTGTACGTTAAGTAAAAGTATACGGCAGGTTCAGCGCTTGTCCAAAAAATTTGGGGCACAGGATTTTTCTTCACGCCCGTGATCCGCCGCTGCAACCTGCGGTCTTACTGAATAATGGCTATGACCAGCAGACCGAATTATCTCGGTTCGAGGGGGATTCTATGTGTTTGCACAACTGCAGTGAATCGTAATTTCAGTGCATTATCGCCGACAATCGACGTGTTCTTCACTAATTGCCTTCCTGACTATATAGTGGTCTTATCTTTGGCGAAACAATGTTATTTAGTTATGGAAGGCGACAACAACTGTACTACTGATTATCAAATGACCTTTCTGGTCAGGTAGACTCGCCTTTGTGAAAACACATCGTTATCTGTGCTCCTGAGACTCACTCCCTTGCCGCCTTTACGCAACTCGAATTATTTTGGGTATAGAACAGGAGGCGCAGTGGTCGTATAAGCAAAATATAAACTCTCCGTTTGTGATAAGGCACAGATTACAGGGGGAATGATGTTTATTTTAACCATCTGTTTAAGCGGTGTCCGCTAATCTTTACCTGCTCAAATACATAATCACCCCTGTGACTCTCGCGAGGTGCAACATATGGTAAAATGCGTATCTTCTTTCCTCCTGTTCAGCCTGTTGTCCGTTCAGGCAATGTCAGCTGAAAACCATATTGATCTCCACCAGCCAAAAGACTTTGTCGATATTACTACGGTCGCCCCCGACGTACAGGTAGACATGCGATACTTCAGTTCCCATAACTTTATTGGTCGCCCCATTAAAGGCTATAACGCGCCTGTTTGCCTGTTAACACGACCAGCCGCAAACGCAGTGAAGCAGGTCGCCGATCGTTTACGCCCCTTTGGACTTACCTTAAAAATATATGATTGCTACCGTCCGCAAAGCGCAGTGAACGACTTTATCGCGTGGGCCAAAGATCCTTCTCAAAACCAAATGAAAAACGAATTTTATCCGCAGGTAGAGAAAAATCGTCTGTTTGAGGAAGGTTATCTTGCCGCCAGATCCGGCCACAGTCGGGGAAGTACGCTTGATCTAACGATTGTTCCACTTGACAGTAAAATACCAATATACGATCCCGGACGACCACTGGTGAATTGTACTGCGTCCGCGGCGCAACGCTCGCCAGATAATAGTCTGGATTTTGGTACCGGCTTTGACTGTTTTAGTCCGTTATCCCATCCCGATAATGTCATACTTACCGCTCAGCAACGCGCAAATAGGTTGTTATTACAAACATTGATGCGTGATGCGGGTTTTACGCCACTGGATACTGAATGGTGGCACTTCTCTCTTACTCATGAACCATACCCGAACACCTGGTTTGACTTTCCCGTTAAGCAGAGACCCTGAAACGGCGTTTTGTTGCGAAATCTAATCATTACGCCTGTTGGAAAGCACCATAACAGTTAGTAAATCATTGTTAATTTTAACAGCTGATATACACTGCGGTTGCCACCTGCAAGCAGCGCTCAATGAGATCGAATAATGAAAAAATATCAACGTCTGGCGGAGCAAATTAGAGAACAAATCGCCTCTGGCGTTTGGCAACCCGGCGATCGATTACCCTCGCTGAGGGAGCAGGTCGCCAGTAGCGGCATGAGTTTTATGACTGTCGGTCATGCGTACCAGTTGCTGGAAAGTCAGGGACGGATTATCGCCCGTCCGCAATCTGGTTATTATGTCGCGCCGCATCCGGTTTGTCGGTCAGTCGCGACGGCAGCGCACGTTATTCGGGATGAAGCCGTAGATATCAATACCTATATTTTTGAGATGCTGCAGGCCAGCCGTGATACCTCTGTGGTGCCCTTTGCCTCAGCGTTTCCCGATCCGCGTCTGTTTCCCTTGCCGCAATTGAACCGCTCTCTGGCGCAGGTCAGTAAAACCGCGACGGCAATGAGCGTCATCGAAAACTTGCCGCCAGGTAATGCAGAATTGCGCTATGCGATAGCACGCCGTTACGCGCAGCAGGGGATTACCGTTTCTCCTGACGAGATTGTCATTACCGCCGGCGCGCTGGAAGCGTTGAATCTTAGTTTACAGGCGGTGACGGCGCCGGGAGACTGGGTGGTGGTGGAGAACCCCTGTTTCTACGGTGCGCTACAGGCCCTGGAGCGATTGCGCCTGAAAGCGTTGTCGATACCTACCGATGTTAAAGAAGGTATCGATCTTATGGCGCTGGAACAGGCGTTACAGGAATATCCGGTGAAAGCGTGCTGGTTAATGACCAACAGCCAGAATCCGTTAGGGTTCACGCTGAGTGCTGAGAAAAAAGCGCGGCTGGTTGCGTTACTCACGCACCATAACGTGACGCTAATTGAAGACGATGTTTATAGCGAACTCTACTTTGGCCGCGAGAAACCTCTGCCTGCCAAAGCATGGGATCGCGACGATACCGTGTTGCATTGTTCGTCTTTTTCCAAATGTCTGGTTCCCGGTTTTCGCATTGGCTGGGTTGCGGGAGGAAGCCATGCCAGACAAATTCAGCGTTTGCAGTTAATGAGCACATTATCCACCAGTTCCCCCATGCAATTGGCGTTAGTGGATTATCTCTCGACACGTCGATATGACGCGC
Organism: Salmonella sp. SAL00653; assembly: GCF_046552515.1. NCBI lineage: Bacteria > Pseudomonadati > Pseudomonadota > Gammaproteobacteria > Enterobacterales > Enterobacteriaceae > Salmonella > Salmonella sp. SAL00653. The sequence continues at coordinate 232,461 of NZ_JBGDTY010000001.1, read as the reverse complement.
ATCTGCGACGATTGCGAAGGCAGCTTGCCGAACGTAAACAGCAAGCCTGGCAAACCCTTTTGCGCCATCTCCCGGCGGAAGTAAAAATTCACCATAACGATAGCGGTTATTTTCTTTGGCTGGAGCTACCTGAGCAGCTTGATGCCGGTGAACTTAGCGCCAAAGCGCTTGAACACCTTATCAGTATCGCGCCGGGGAAAATGTTTTCAACGTCCGGCGCCTGGACGCGTTTCTTTCGTTTTAACACCGCATGGCATTGGGGAGAACGGGAAGAACAGGCCGTAAAACAGCTTAGCAGCCTGATTCGCGAGATGCTGAGCGCTAAAAGCCTTGTGTGAGGTGGAATGCGTGTCAGCTCACAACCTGACTAAATTTCCCGAGTGTGCCGGGTGAGCATCTGGCGCGCCGTCTATTTTTAGGAAAGCGGCGGCCCGTTCGCCGGAAATCGATTAATGACGATATGGGAAAATGCTATGCAATATCAATTACTGATTAATGGCGTGCTGGTGGACGGTGAGGGAGAAAGGCAGTCTGTTTATAACCCGGCGACAGGCGAGGTCATACTTGAGATTGCGGAAGCGTCGCCCGCGCAGGTTGACGCCGCAGTGCTGGCCGCCGATAGCGCGTTTGCCGAATGGGGGCAGACCACACCCAAAGCACGGGCGGAATGTCTGTTAAAACTGGCGGACAGCATCGAGCAAAACGCCCTTGAGTTCGCCCGGCTTGAATCGCAAAACTGCGGTAAGCCTTTGCACTGCGTAATTAATGATGAAATTCCGGCAATCGTGGATGTCTTTCGCTTTTTTGCCGGCGCGGCCCGTTGTTTGAGTGGGCTGGCGGCGGGCGAATATCTGGAAGGACATACGTCGATGATCCGCCGGGATCCGATTGGCGTGGTTGCCTCTATCGCGCCGTGGAATTATCCGCTCATGATGGCGGCCTGGAAGCTGGCGCCAGCGCTGGCGGCAGGTAACTGCGTGGTGATTAAGCCTTCTGAAATCACGCCGCTGACGGCGCTTAAACTTGCCGCGCTGGCGAAGGATATCTTTCCGCCGGGGGTGCTCAATGTCCTGTTCGGACGAGGGCAGACTGTTGGCGATGTATTGACCGGTCATGAAAAAGTACGCATGGTCTCTTTAACCGGTTCTATCGCGACCGGGGAGCATATTCTGCGCCATACTGCGCCAGCGATAAAACGTACGCATATGGAACTCGGTGGTAAAGCCCCGGTGATTGTTTTTGATGACGCCGATCTGGATGCGGCGGCGCAGGGCGTCCGGACTTTTGGTTTCTATAATGCCGGACAGGATTGTACTGCGGCGTGCCGTATATACGCGCAGCGCGGTATCTATGATGCGCTGGTCGAAAAGCTAGGGAACGCGGTGAGCAGCCTGAAAATGGGCGCGCCGGAGGATGAGTCGACAGAGCTGGGGCCGTTAAGTTCGCTGGCGCACCTGAAGCGCGTCACAGCGGCTGTAGAGGAGGCGAAGGCCCTCAGCCATATCCGTGTGATTACTGGCGGAAGTCAAACGGAAGGTAAAGGTTACTATTTTGCTCCGACGTTGCTGGCAGACGCAAAACAGGAAGATGCCATCGTGCAACGCGAGGTCTTCGGCCCGGTGGTCAGTATAACCGTCTTTGATGATGAAGATCAGGTTCTGAGGTGGGCCAACGATTCTCGCTATGGTCTGGCATCCTCCGTCTGGACTCAGGACGTTGGGCGGGCGCACCGGCTTAGCGCCAGATTGCAGTATGGCTGTACCTGGATTAATACCCATTTCATGTTGGTTAGCGAGATGCCGCATGGAGGGCAAAAACAGTCGGGATACGGCAAAGATATGTCATTGTATGGTCTGGAAGACTACACCCTTGTCCGTCACATCATGGTTAAGCATTAAGGATCATTTACTGTTCAGAAAAATCGTGAAAAAATAGGCGGGTGTCGGCGGAGAGGGGGACCTCCCCGCCAACATGCGCAGCAAGTACTCAAAGGTTGAACACCTCAAGCAAACCAGCCGAATCTCAACGAGATCAGACCCAAAAGTCCTGCAGCAGCAAAGACATTAATCAGCACGACGGTTTTACTGGAAACATTCATTTTCGCCACCTTTCATCATAACCCCTATGGGTATAGTACGGGTTGGCGAGATCCGCAATAATACGTAAACAGGATATTCTGTGAGCGGAGCCGTGCATTGAGAACGTTTTGCTGTTAAGGCTGATAAACCTTGATGTGTGTCAAATAAAAAGAGCATATTGCGCGCGTTTTTTCCTCTGGTTGGCGCGGATGCCTGATATGACCCTCTTTCAAAAGATATTAATTTTTTACGCCGTCATGGCGGTGATATCATCCCTGATCACCTGGTTTTTGACTCATGACAAAAAACGAATTCGTTTCCTGAGCGCTTTTTTGGTCGGCGCGACATGGCCGATAAGTTTCCCCGTCGCATTGCTGTTTTCGCTTTTCTGACCTCAAGCCCGATACAGGTTACCGGGCATGGTTTTTCCGCCAGGTCAGGCTATCAGGGCAATTAATTGCGCTCTGTCTACGTCGGTAACGTCCTGCGGATGCCGATATCCTGCGTTCTCATTGGCCAGGGTATACAGCGCAACAAGCCAGTCATAGACATAGCGGCTGGCGGCGTGAACGGGCTGTTCGTCAAGCTTTGTTAGACGCAACATTGTCGAACGTGGTGTTGCGGCGAAAATGGCTGCGCCTTTCTGAACGCGGCTGGCCGGGCGTTGGGCCTCCTCGATATTTGCGTAGCCGAGCCAGGCGATGAAGTTACCAATGATGGCATGAAGCTGCGCGCCGCTCACCTCCTCGCGCTGCATGGTTTTCTGTAACTGCTGAGGTAAACCGAGGCGATAGCTGGCGGTAATTAAAATCTCCGCCACGGCGTTGAGCATCTGCGGTTCCAGTCCCAGACGCTGCGCATTATCCCGGCAGTGGGCCCACTGGCGCAGATGATTGATCCACATTTTGTGCGTCTGGTAGCCTGTTTCGTGACCTTCTGACGCTGAAGCGCGCGTTGGTTCGTCGGCAAAGAGATCGATCGCGTCATTAAATAAACCGCTGACCTGTTCTTCTCGCGACTGTCGGGTGCGCAGCAACGCTTCGAAGTTCTGTACCGGCGGTAACAGCCCGGCCAGCAGATCGCCATGTCTGGCGGCCTGGGCCTGAAGACGCCGGATCACGGTTTCAACCGGTAGCCGCGCGTCATCAAACATCGGTAACAGATCGCGCACGCGGCCTCGCAGTTGTTCGCGTAACGCCTGTAAGCGTGCCTGTCGCTGTGGTGCCGATGTCGCCTGCGATAACCACTCCACCAAACGCTGCATACTGTGTTTATCCAGCGCCTGCAACGTTCCCCAGTGCACGCCAGGTTTACCCATCAACTGCTGGACGGCTTCATCCAGATTTTGCTGGGTGGCAAAACGGGCATCCTGTGGAGTAATAGCCCAGACGACGCCGGGTAACGCTGATTCATGCTGCGGCTGCGTGGCGTTAACCCACTCCAGTAAGTGACGGGCGGCGGTGGACGTTTGTGAGCGAGATGCCAGAGCATTGCAAATCACCAGAACATCGGGCTGTATCTGCTGACGGTAATGGGCCAGCATCCAGCCTAATTTCGCCCGCCATAACGGATGAGGATGACTGTCTGGCGCGACCGGAATATCCAGTAAATCAACGTTATCCAGTACGCTGTTTTCAACGGTTAGCACCAGTTCGCGGGTAAGCAGCGCCAGAGAATCAAGCGAAAGGCTGACCGCATTGAGCAGTCGGCCTTCCTTAACCGGATGCACCACCACATCGCTTTGCGTATCGCTGGCGGTTAGCGCCATTTGCGTCAGGAAGTTTTCCGCCGGTAAGCCAAAATGATCGACCAGCAGGCTGAGCGGCGCCGCCAGTTCCCCGGCATGGCCGGTTTGTTGCAACATATGCGCCAGCGCCAGCCATTGCTGGGTGATCTCCGGCTGCTCTCCCCACAGTAATGCCCAGGCGTGCGCCCGTGTCGTGAGATCCAGCGCAGGCAAGAGCGAGGCAAAGTGTTGCCATGTCGCATCATCAATATGTTGTCTGGCGGACGGCAGGCAAGAGCGCCAGAAACTCGCGATGGTCGCTACCTCTTCAGCGGTAACGCCGGGGACGGGCTGCGGTTGGCGAAGCGATTGCCATTTCTCCAGGCGTGATGTGATAATGGATTTTTCGACCTGGCGACAAACGGGGGACGAGCTGGTCCAGGCAATAAAGATCTGCACCAGTTCAGCTTCACTGATCAAGCGCAGGCGCAACGGCCAGCCGTTCTCGTTTGAAAAAATGTCGCGCGTAAAGCGAATTGCCATATTCGCTGGCGCATGACCCGGATTGATGTGGCTGAAATAATCATAGTCACGGTCCAGCGTGATAATTTCCAGCTTGCCATTCTCGTTACCGCATAGCGTCGTTAACAGATGCGCTTTTGCGGATTGCGCATACCCGTACAGACCGACGCAGCCATGTGATGCGCAGGCGGCGTTGAGCGCTGACTCATCCGCTGCGGCAAGCGTAAGTTGCGCCAGCAGAGCGTCGGCTTCATCATCCAGCCGCGTTGCGTAACGGCGCGTGTTGTTAACCCACTCGATAACAGCCTGGGTGGCGTTTAACGGTTTTGTCATTTCAGGTATACACTCCCGCTATCTATCCAGTAGTGGCTGCCGCTGTGGCGACGGTCAGCCAGCGTATTCAATTTTAATGTCAGCGCATCGGCGGCAACCGGCGTCCCGTCCTGGAGCCAGGCATCACTTAATATGAACGATTCCGGGGCGCTATCTTTGCTACTGCCGCGTAATTTCAGTCGCACATTCAGTACGCCGTCGCCAGCGATGGTTTTCGCCAGTTCGGCGGAATTAATGCTCAGGCAATAGAGTGGGGTTGCCGGCCAGCGACTATTCGCCAGTTGACGAAAGCCCAACGTCACGTTGCCGCGTAGCGGAAAATGCAGGCGAGCGTCCAGCGTCGCGCCGGGTTTATCCAAATCGATCTCGTGATACCAGATGTTTTCATCGCGAAGAGTATTAACGGTATTATCCAGTACGCCAAGATAACGCACAGTCGAATACGCGCCGATATCAGCCGCTTTAAAATTGAAACGCGGCAGACGTAAGTCCAGCGCCAGGCTGCATAACATCGCGCCCACCGCGGCAGTGGATTTTGGGTTACCGATACGCCCTTGCTGACTGAAGGGATACCATTCATGTACCTGATACTTATCCATCCACACAATGCGATTAACCGGCACCGGTTGTAAGTGCCGGATGAGCGCCTGTACGCCGGGTAAGCAGGTCGGTCTCCCCGTCACCAGCAAGATATCGCAGTGATAGTGGGAGATCGCTTCGCAAACCGCATGAAGCGGCGTTGTTAGCGTAAACTGACCGGCCAGCAGAGCCTCCTGAAGCTGGCTAAACTGGATTTGCAACGGCACATTGAATATATCAAATGTCGGCGAACCAGACGGTAAGGCATGATCGATCGCCTGCTGGATATAGTTCATCACGTTGCTCGTTGGGCGGCGGATCAGCAGATCGCCAAATGTCGCGTGTAAACCGGCAAACGGATCGTTAATGTCGCTTTGCTCCCAGGCGGAAAGTACCGCATGGCTCAGCGGCATAAATAATTGCAGCGCCGTTTGCTGACGCAAAATGGCCTGAGTATCAATTCGTCCCGAATCGCCAAATAAGGTCGCCAGCAGGGCGGCGGCATCCGTAACGCCTGCCCGTTGCAACGCCGTTTGCAGGGAAGGGAGTACGCAGCGCTGAATGATATCCAATAGCAGATCGTCCCCGGCGACTTTAAAACCTTCGCGAAACAGGAGATGAGGCGTAATTTTTACATTGGCCCCCACGCCGTCATCTAACTGATAGTGAACGATCGCCATATCCGTCGTGCCGCCACCGATATCAATCGATGCCACGCGCAACGCGCGTCCGGGGACGACGCCGGGTTCAGGCTGGCGATCCGGTCTGGCCAGCGCATTAAAAAAGGATTCGGTACGCCCGGCGTAATGCGAAATGGCTTCGTTATAAAGCCATACCAGTTGGCCACAACTTGCTTCGTCCCATTCCATCTGTATTTCTGGTACCGGCACCACGCTTTTTTCACGCTGCTTAGGCGTGGTGAAATCCTCATCCTGCGGATGCCAGCCCATGGCTTTCCAGACCAGCGCCAGTGCTTCAAACATTCGCTGGCGGAAAATTTCTCGCTCCTGTTTCGGCATGGCGGAAGGCAGCGTTAAAATCAGGGTACGTAGCTGGCGCGGCGAGGCGGGAAAGCCGAGCCGCAGCCGGGTGGCGACGCTGTTAATTTGCCCCAGCGCCTGAGCCAGAATTTCGCACAACATATGCGTCATCAAGGTGCTACGGCTGTATTGCGGCGAAAAAACCGGTAGCCTTTCTTCATGCGGCAGGCGGAATAACGGCTGTCCGTCATCGTTCATCAGATTCATCAGCGGAAACGCGGTGGCAAGCGGTTCGCGCTGCGTTTTACCGTGGATCTGGCTAAAACGCCAGTCCTGCAAGGTGGGGGTTTCATCCCACAGGTAGCGATGTGGGCTGGAGATTCCGCTGCTGCCTTCGGTGCCCACACGCTGCATAGCAAGGGCGCGAGCCTCGTCGCCCACACGCACAATGGAAGGCCAGACAAAGGCGTCGTCTCGTCCGCTTTCGACAGAAAAGTGTTGCTTGCCAAAGCGTGCTTCCGAGAATTCTACCCGGCTGGTAAATAAAGGCTCGTTCAGATACTGCGGCTCGCTTAAAGAACGCACCTGAAGCTCTGCCGTCTGGCGTAACCCGTCATTCGCATCGCCATGATCCTCGATCAATACGCCACAGGTATGCGTATTGCCGACATCCAGAATCAGATCGACCGGGATTGCGGGCGTGCTTAACGTATGTGTCACAAACTTTACTTCCGGCACCGTAAGCTGTTCGCCTAACAGCGTCAGTAAATTCAACCAGTGCGCCTGATACTCAAAGCTACGCAGCGCTTGTTGTATGGCCTGTTCCGAACGGTTTTCCACCTGTGAGGCATACTGAAGAAACGACTCGCGCAGCCAGCCGTCAATCCATGTCTGGTCAAGAAAATCGGCAACTTCTTCATCGCGCCAGGCGAGCGCAAAACGTGTGCCATTGAGCAGATCGTTTTCGCAAGGCGCCAACGCCGCAGGCATATTTTTTGCCAGTTGACTGTCGAAGGCGAGGGTGATGCGGTGTGTGTTTCCGGCGCTATCTGGCTCGCTGAGTTTACGTACCTGAATGCGCGCCCAGTTATCCGGCCCGTCAATAAAGGTACGCGGCGGATTAAAACGCAGGAACGGCAGGGGGAGCCAGATTCCGTCGAGTACATCCAGAGAATAGTGCAGCGTCTGAGTGCTTTCCGGTTTCACGACTTCGGGTTGACCGCCAGCACGTCCTGGCAACGTGTAGCGCCCGCTGGTCAGATCAAAATCGAGGCGCAGTAGCGGGCCGTTTGCCGTTTTGCGCACAAAACGTCCGTAGTGGGCCGACTCTTGCGGCGTTAAGCCAAAATCAAGAAACTGGACGCCGCTGTTTGCAATGAGCGTGACGCTCTGTTTGTAATCACACAGATTGACCAACATAAAATCAGGCACCTATCTTTTTAAACGTCAACGGAATTGCCGCGTGGTCGCCATAACGGGCGGTACAGGTTGCGACGTCATTGACGCCTGCTTTACAGGTAATTTCCGGCATCGGATAACGTGAACCGTCGGTGCAGCGCGCATTGCCGCGACTTTTAATCATCAGCTCGCCCGTTTGATGCAGACCAGAGAAAATTTCCGCCCGACAAACCACGTTATCGCCATGTACTACGCGCGCGATGCCTTTGTTATTTTGGATCTGATAACGCAGAGAGGGCGGCTTGCCGGTAATCGGATCTTTGACATCCACACTGACGCGCCAGCTACCGTTTAAAAAGCGCGTGGTTCCAAGCTTCATCTGCGTACTGTCCATTACCAGCGCGTCTTTGGGGATAGCGGCAATGATAACAGGCGCTTCCGGCAGCGGCGCCGCTTTGGGGGCGGGCGTCACCTCAGCGCGATGCAGCGGCAAATGCGCGGTGAGTTCAGGCAAGGGGGTAACGTCAGTTTTCGCGGTAGCGACAGGCGCGGCGCGAACAGGAGAGGCCCCATCAACGGATGAAGATGGCCAGAAAAAAGGCGTGGCGACGGCGGCGATAACCACGGCAGCGACAGGTAAGCTCCACAGCGGTAGACGGCGAGCTCTTTTCGCCTCAGCAACCGGGATAGGTGCGGCAGGCTTCGGCTCGCTAACGATAACGGGCGGCGCAGCAGGTTCCTCCGGCATTTTCGGCGGCTCAATGACAGACGTTAACAAAGGTTCATCCGCCTGACTAAACGCCGCCTCTACCAGCGGCTTTTCTTCGGGCTCCGGCTCCGGCTCGACCAGAGGGATGTCGGGGATTGCCTCGGTTACCCGCAGGCAGTCCAGCACATCATCGCGTGTATTTTCGTTGAGATTAACGAATCCCCAGAAGGTGATAACCGGTTTGCCGTTAACCAGGAAAACATGATTTTCGCCGGGAAATTGCGTCGCCTTCTCAAGTAGCGAACCAAATAGCTGGAGCGCTGTTTTACCGGATTGCAGACTTTTGCGACTGAGTGCAGCCGCGCTTTCAAAAGTGCTGGCTAAATAACGTAAAGCCCGAGAACGTGTCTCTTCGTCAGCCGCTTTCCACGCTATCGCCTGACCTTCAATCGGCGAATACCAGTCAACCCGATCGCCATTATCGTTAAGTTGCGGAATCGCCAGACAGTCAACCATCGCCTGCTGTTTACGCAGACGAAGCGTTTCGCGAATTTGCAATGCTGATTCAAATACGGCCTGACCGCCGCCGCCCACGGCCTGATAATCATCCAGATTGCCGCTGCGCAAGAGAGATTTTGCCACGTTGTTATCCCTTAGACTTCTTCACGCGTCTACTTTACGGGGTCTATACGCAAGCAAACGGCGGAAGAAAGGCAAAAAGGCGCGAATTCTCGGTCTATTAAGCCCCGTGTTTTCACTTGACGTAAGTTAAATCAGAGTGGCGGCGGCGAATGACCGCATCGGGCGACAATAACGCGTATAATAGGCGAATCATGCTATTACAGAATAAAGAGTAGGAGAGCTTATGTCGCACCTGGAGGAAGTGAGCGCCCGCGTGGATGCCGCCATCGCGGAGAGCGTAATTGCCCATATGAATGAATTGCTGATTGCCTTGAGCGATGACGCTGAATTACGTCGCGAAGATCGTTATGTGCAGCAGCAGCGTTTACGCACGGCTATCGCGCATCACGGCAGGCAATATCAAGAAGATCGGGACGCGCGCCGCGAACAGCTCACCAAAGGCGGCACGATCCTGTAACCCATTAAAACTGGCGCTTCGCAATCAGCCATGCGCCAATGACCAGCAACAGCGCGCCAAACGCCGGCCCGACCATTGCGCGTAACGTGACGCCGTGGCTACGCGCGATATCCAGCGCCAGTCCGCCGATTAACTGGCTGGCGACCAGTACCGCGATAGTCGTCGCGGCACCAACGTTCTGATACCCGCTAATGCTGGCAAATACAAAAAATGACCCCAGCAAACCGGGGATCAATGTCCACCAGCGAACGCTGGCGACCAGCTCGCCGAAGCCCGTAGCGCCTTGCTTAAACCACAATATCGTCACAAATAAAACGATCCCTACCAGCGAGTTCAACAGCATAGCGATCAGAATCGTCGATGATGTCTGCGTAATACGCACCATAATACTGTTTTGTACCACCAGCCCGACGCCGGCGGCGATCAAAAAGATAAGCGTCAGCGACTGGTTCATCAGCAGGCGTCCGGCGCGGCGTGTTCATCAAGCTGGAGCTGCATAAACGTAAGATCTAACCAACGGCCAAATTTTACGCCGACCTGCGGCATTTGCGCGGTGACGGTAAATCCCAGCGAATGATGCAGGCGTATCGAGGCGGCATTCTGTGACTCAATACCGGCCACCATCACATGCTTGCCGCAGCGTCGGGCTTCGTCGATCAGTCTGCTGAGCAGTTTTCGCCCCAGTCCTTTCCCCTGGTGCGCCGGATGAACATAAACCGAGTGCTCGACGGTATAGCGAAAACCGTCGAAACTGCGCCAGTCGCCAAATGATGCATAGCCAGCCACCACGCCATTTTCTTCGCTTACCAGCACCGGATAGCCCAGTAATTGACGGGCCTCATACCAGGCAAGGCGATTATCCGTATCGACCGTCCGATCGTTCCAGATGGCCGCAGTATGTAATACCGCATGGTTATAGATTTCGGTAATCGCGGCGCAGTCTGCTTTATCGGCAAAGCGAATCGTCATAGGGAACCCCAGGGAATGTTTACGATAGTGTTAGAAATACTATTGAAGGCGGCATAAATCAACGAATTAGCGCAAGAATTCATATTTAGCGAGAGGGGAAAGAAAGTCGTTCATAAAAGCGCACAGCCTGATATCTGAGAGTGTTTAACTCCCTCAGAAAGCTAATGTTCGACTATTATTGATGGATTATGCTAGGCATGAGGAGAATAGAATGAAGCAACAGACCAACCGAAATCGTCGTTGGGTTTTGGCCTCGCGTCCCCACGGCGCGCCGCAGATGGATAACTTCCGCCTCGAAGAAGATGACGTCGCGACGCCCGGTGAAGGGCAGGTGCTATTGCGTACCGTTTTTTTATCACTCGACCCTTATATGCGTGGCCGCATGAGCGATGAACCCTCTTATGCGCCGCCTGTGGAACCTGGCTGCGTTATGGTTGGCGGTACGGTCAGTCGCGTTGTCGCGTCGAACCATCCTGATTACCGACCAGACGAATGGGTGTTAAGTTACAATGGCTGGCAGGATTATGACATTTCAGATGGCGAAGGGTTGGTAAAGCTGGGTGATAATCCGCAACATCCTTCCTGGTCGTTGGGAGTTTTAGGGATGCCGGGGTTTACCGCCTATATGGGGTTACTGGATATCGGTCAGCCGAAAGAGGGCGAAACGCTGGTTGTCGCCGCCGCCACCGGCCCCGTAGGCGCAACGGTTGGGCAAATTGGCAAGCTGAAGGGCTGCCGGGTCGTGGGTATTGCTGGCGGCGCGGAAAAATGCCGTCATGCGACAGACGTTTTGGGATTTGATCTGTGCCTTGATCATCACGCTGATAATTTCCCACAACAGCTTGCGCAGGCCTGCCCGCAGGGTATCGATATCTATTATGAGAATGTCGGTGGTAAAGTCTTTGACGCCGTCTTACCGCTACTGAATACGTCGGCGCGGATTCCGCTCTGCGGTCTGGTCAGCGGCTACAATGCGACAGCGTTGCCGGACGGTCCAGACAGACTGCCTCTACTGATGGCGACATTACTTAAAAAGCGTATTCGCCTGCAAGGTTTTATCATCAACCAGGACTATGGTCACCGGATACATGAGTTTCAGCAAGAAATGGGGCGTTGGATCAAAGAAGGGAAAATACATTACCGGGAGCAGATTACTGATGGGCTGGAAAATGCGCCAGAAGCGTTTATGGGGCTGCTGGCGGGGAAGAACTTTGGCAAAGTCGTGATACGTTTAGCGGACGATGCGTAAAGAAAAAATGGCGGCATTATGTCGCCATAAAAATGTGCAAATTTTAAAATTGCGGCTTTACTTATATTCATCATTCAGATCGCGGTGGGGCAGCTTATCTTCCTCAGCGGCCTGAACCGGTCAAAAATCTCGATACATGAAGGAATGACGGAGATAAAACGGTTGCCATAAAGAAACCTGTATTGTTGTAAAAGATGAGAATATCACGCAAGTAAATTATCACTTTTATTTATTTGGCCGTTCGGGCCTGGATTATCTTTTTTACAATTAAGTTCCGAAACTTCTTCGGGACTCGATTGCGATGTTGTTCTGCCAAGAGGTGAAGGAAGGAAAATGCCGGGTACGGAAAAAACACAACATATAAGCCTGACCACACAGGTTGAAAATCGGTTAAAGCATCAATTGTCTATTGGCGCATTAAAACCAGGCGCAAGGCTTATCACTAAAAATATCGCTCAAGAGTTAGGCGTCAGTATTACGCCAGTGCGTGAGGCCCTGTTAAGGCTGGTCTCTTCCAGTGCTTTGGCGGTGGCGCCAGCACAGGCGTTTATGGTGCCGGAGATCTCGCTGGAAAGTTTGCTGGAAATTAATACGATTCGTACTGCCCTGGAGGAGATGGCGGTGGTCGCCGCTGCGGGTAAGATTACCCCGGATCGCGAGCAGACGCTGAATGCGCTATTAGATGAATTTCAACAGGCGCTGGAAAGTGGCGTTATGGAGAAAATTCTTTTGGCCAACCGCGCATTCCGCTTTGAGATCTACCACTACGCGGATATGCCAACGCTGTATGCCATGATCGAGTAATTATGGGTACGCCTGGGGCCAAGCCTGCATTTTTTATATGATAATTTTAAACTTGATGATTATCAAAACGGCGTTAATCTGTACAGAAAATTGCTTAATGCGTTAGTGACAGGTGATAAAGAAGCCAGTCGCCACTGCCTACAGAACGTTTTGCAACAAAACGTAGCGACGATTAAAAATCAGTACTTCATGTAACCTTCATGCAACTATGACTTATCAATAGCGGGGGTTCCCCGCTATTGCCGGATATTTATTCAAATTGCCATGCCAGATTAATCCCCACGCCATAGTTACGTCCTGGCGCTGGCTCATAATATCGGCCATTAGATTCATTAACGATCACCGAACCGATATATTCTTTATCAAATAGATTATCTACCCGCCCAAAAATATCGACGGTAAGCTGACTGTAATTAAATTTATACCCTGTATTTAGTCCAACAACGGTATACGAAGGCGCTTTGGCGGTATTTTCATCATTGGCCATGATATCGCCCATATACCGAACGTCTGTTCCGGCGTACCACCCCTCATCCGGGATAAAACCTAATGAGGCGAATCCCATATTACGGGCGATGCCGGGCATTCGGTTTCCATCACAGTTTTGCCCCTGACAAACGTTACTGCGATAGGTCGCATCCAGCCAGGTCCATGATGCTTTCACCCGCCAGTCGCCGGCGAAGCGCTGGTCCAACGCAAGTTCTGCGCCCTGGCGGCGCGTTTTGCCCGCGTTTTTGTAGGTAGTGCGTCCTCCCATACTGCTGGCGACGACAATTTCATCATCGGTATCGGTTTGAAATAACGCGGCGGTCAACAAGCCGTTGCCAATCCGCGTTTTACTGCCGACTTCCACCGTATCATTGGTCGACGGTTTGAGGTCAAAGTTGAACCCGCTTTGGCCGTCAGCGCGATAAGAAAGCTCATTGATAGTGGGAGTTTCAAATCCGCGACCGGCAGCAAGATAGAGATTCCAGGCGTCAGTTAACGCATATTTTAGCGATCCGGCGGGTAGCCAGTGGTGATAGCTGGCGTCGCCGCTGTCATCGCCATTGCCGGGCGCGATATAGTGATCGTTAGAATCGAACCACACGGAACTGTAGCGCACGCCAGCATCCAGCGAGAGTTTTTGCGTAAGCTGCCACTGGGTTTGCAGATAAGGATCGACATTCCACATCAGGTTACGCTCATCCCGCCGTAAATCGCCTTTATGCCCGAACTCAGGGGTGCCGTTGTTGAGACGGAAATTATTGTAACCCTTGCGGTTTTCGCTCATATTTTCATAATTTACTCCGCCAGTGAAGGTGACCGGCACACCTAATTCTCCCCGGTGAGTCCAGCGGGAATCAATTCCCTGATAGTGGCGTTGCAGTGTAATTACGCCGCCAGCCTGGGCTGGTTTTAGCTGTGCCACCAGGGGAATAGACTGGTATTGCGTGGTTTCCCGCTCTCCGGCGTAGGCCATCACGCTGATATCATCCTGCGCGCTGAGCTGACGTTCATAACGCAATCCTGCCTGAGTTTGTTTGATGGTTTTACGCGTATTGTACTGTTCAGCGCGCGGCGCCTGTTGCGGATCGGCTTTCCATTCAGATTCGGTAAGTCCGCCGGGATCGTCCGCCTTAATGTCCACACTATTAAAAATCAGCGAAAGTTCACTGACATCGTCAAGGCGCACGCCCAGTTTGGCATTAGCCAGATTTTTTCGCGCGCCGCTGTGATCGCGGTAGCCGTGGGTGGTGAAACGGGTAGTCGATACCGTGTAATCCACGTCGCCAGGCTGTGTGCCGTCCCCCATCGCGCCCGTGGCTTTTAACCCATAGCGCCAGCTTCCATAACTGCCGTAGTAGCTGCTGGCCTCAAGGGTGGGCGGCTGTCTCCCGGTTTCGGTGGTGACATTTATCACGCCGCCGGAAGCATTGCCGTATAGCGCTGAGAAGGGGCCGCGTAACACTTCAACGTTTTGTATGCTGTTAATATCAATATTCGAAATCTGGCCTTGTCCATCCGGCATGGTGGCGGGAATGCCATCAACATACAGACGAATGCCGCGCACGCCAAAGGCGGAACGCGAGCCAAATCCACGGATAGAGATTTGCAGATCCTGCGCGTAGTTCTGCCGGTTCTGCACCTGCAATCCCGGGACGCTGGTTAAAGTCTCAGATAAATTAACGCGCGGCGTCGCCAGACGCATGTCTTCTCCCTCAATGACGCTAACGGCGGCAGGTGTATCCAGTTCGGATACGGTTTGCGGCGTTGCGGTGACTATCATGGTTTGTTCATTGGGCGCGCTGGCGGCCTGAAGGACCGGGGAGAAGGTCAGAGGCAATAAGAGGGCGGGATAAAGTCGCTGTCTAACGGAAATAATTTTCATGAAAATGCCGGATAAATGTAAGCGTATCAACGGAAAACGTGACATTAAGGGTAGTCAATATGTAAAGTTTTGAAATTTTAATCGCACATTAAGTTAAGAAAATGTGCGGTATTTAAGAGCCATGACATTCGCAGGCGAGGAAAAGCTCCACTTTCTGATAAATAATGATTATTATTCTCAACTTATAATAAGTGCGGAACGAAGATCCCGCGCAGTGAAGTAGTGTGAAGCAGCTATACACGTTTTGATCAAAGGGAGTCGTCATGCACTTACGTCATCTTTTTTCGCCGCGCCTGCGTGGTTCTTTATTGTTAGGTTCGCTCCTCGTCGCATCCTCATTTAGCACGCTGGCGGCGGAAGACATGCTGCGTAAAGCGGTAGGCAAAGGCGCTTATGAGATGGCCTGGAGTCAGCAAGAAAACGCGCTCTGGCTGGCTACATCGCAAAGCCGTAAACTGGATAAAGGCGGCGTAGTTTATCGTCTCGACCCGGTGACGCTGGAAATCACGCAAGCGATTCATAACGATCTCAAGCCGTTCGGCGCCACCATCAATGCCGCGACCCAAACGCTGTGGTTTGGCAATACCATTAACAGCGCTGTTACCGCGATTGATGCCAAAACGGGTGATGTAAAAGGTCGTCTGGTACTTGATGCGCGCAAACGTACTGAAGAGGTTCGTCCGTTACAGCCCCGTGAGCTGGTTGCCGATGCGTCTACCAACACGATCTACATTAGCGGTGTTGGTAAAGAGAGTGCTATTTGGGTAGTGGATGGCGAAACCATCAAACTGAAAACGACGATCGAAAATACCGGCAAAATGAGTACGGGTCTGGCGCTCGACAGTAAAGCGCAACGCCTGTACACCACCAATGCGGATGGCGAATTTATCACCATCGATACCGCCAGCAATAAAATTCTCAGTCGTAAGAAGTTGCTGGATGACGGTAAAGAACACTTCTTTATTAACCTGAGTCTCGATACCGCAGGTCATCGCGCGTTTATCACCGACTCGAAGGCGACTGAAGTCCTGGTTGTCGATACCCGTAATGGCAATATTCTTGCCAAAATCGCGGCGCCTGCTTCTTTGGCCGTCCTGTTTAACCCGACACGTAACGAGGCGTATGTGACACATCGTCAGGCAGGTCAGGTCAGCGTGATCGATGCGAAGACCTATAACGTTGTTAAAACGTTCGATACGCCGACGTACCCGAATAGCCTGGCGCTATCGGCAGACGGTAAAACGCTCTACGTCAGCGTGAAGCAGAAATCGACACGTGAACAGGAAGCGACGCAGCCGGATGATGTTATTCGCATTGCTCTGTAAATAGGGTATGGAGGGGGAACCCCCTCCAGTCATCTCTTTAAACGCACCGATACGCCTCGTTACACCCCGCCGATAGCCTGATGATTCTGTGAGAATTACACTGCCTTTTTGCTGTAGTTAACTCATTATATTCACGAGGAAAATATGAAAAAGTTATTTATATGCTCAGGTTTGGGCATGATGTTTTTTATGCTTGCGGGTTGCACAACCAACTATGTGATGACGACGAAAAATGGGCAAACGATCGTAACTCAGGGTAAGCCGCAGTTAGATAAAGAGACGGGGATGACCAGTTATACCGATCAGGAAGGCAACCAGCGGGAAATTAACAGCAATGATGTGGCGCAGTTGATTAAGGCTGACTAAGCATTGGGCGCGATGCGGTGTTGGCGGCAACGCGCATTAAACCCGGCAGGCCTGGGGCTGCCGGGGAAGGGTAATGTTATGTCGCTGCTTCTTCTTTCAATACGACACTCTCTGTCGAATCCGCCGTCACTGGCGCAGTGCGATGGATCTCCGCCACGCGACGTCGCACGCCAAACCAGCCGGCGACCAGCAGAATAGCGATCAGCGGCAACGAGGCGATAGTGTAAGTTCCATTCGGGTAGTCAAACGCCATGAGTACCAGCACGCTTAGTAAAAACAGCAGTGTTAGCCAGGAGGTAAAAGGCGCGCCGGGCAGTTTAAAACTGACGTCTGCGGCTTTGCCTTCTTTTATCGCCTGGCGTAAACGCATCTGGCACACCATGATAAACGCCCACGACGCGATAATGCCGAGCGAGGCAAAATTAAGAACGATCTCGAACACGCGGGAGGGGACCAGGTAATTCAGGAACACGCCGACCACGTAAACCACCAGAGTCGCCAGAATACCCGCATAGGGCACATGCTGGCGGCTCATTTTCGCCATGAATTTCGGCGCGGAACCCCCCATCGACATTGAACGTAAAATTCTCCCCGTACAGTAAAGCCCGGAGTTCAGGCTGGAAAGCGCGGCGGTTAACACCACGATATTCATAATACTGCCGATATAAGGCACGCCAAGTTTAGAAAAGAAGGTGACAAACGGACTTTGCCCCGCCTGATAGGCGTTCCACGGCAGCAGCAAAACCAGCAATACGACCGATCCTACATAGAAAAGACCAATACGCCAGATCACGCTATTGATGGCTTTTGGCACCATCGTCTGTGGATCTTTGCACTCCCCAGCGGCGGTACCGACCAGTTCAATCGACGCAAAAGCGAACACCACGCCCTGAATCAGTACCAGCGCGGGCAACAGGCCGTGCGGGAAAAAGCCGCCATTATCTGTAATCAGGTGAAAACCGGTGGCATTACCCTCAAGCGGTTGACCGGTACCGAGAAAAATCGTGCCTACCACCAGGAAGATAACAATGGCGAGTACTTTTATCAGCGCGAACCAGAACTCCATTTCGGCAAACCATTTTACGCCGATCATGTTCATGGTACCGACAATGGTTAACGCGCCGAGCGCAAACACCCATTGCGGAACGTCGCCAAATGCACCCCAGTAGTGCATATATAACGCCACTGCGGTGATATCGACGATCCCGGTCATCGCCCAGTTAATAAAGTACATCCAGCCTGCGACGTAGGCCGCTTTTTCACCCAAAAACTCACGGGCGTAGGAGACGAAACTCCCGCTGGAAGGGCGATGCAATACCAGTTCGCCCAGAGCGCGTAAAATGAAAAAAGAAAAAATGCCGCATATCAGATAGACCAGCGCCAGTGCCGGTCCGGCCATTTGCAATCGGGCGCCTGCACCTAAAAATAAACCGGTGCCAATCGCGCCGCCGATAGCAATCATCTGAACCTGACGATTCCCCATCGCTTTGTGATACCCCTCTTCATGGGCGTTCAGCCAGCGTCGTTTCGCCGCATGTTGTTCTGCGGCGTGCGTAGTCTGTGTTTTCATTACGTTACCTGTTATAGCCTGTCCTGACAGAAAAATTCCTTATGCCGCGACGGGCGCTCACCAATCGATTGCCTGCAATGGCGAATGCCGCTTTTCCCTGATTCTGTGACAGGGATAAAACCGCCGGCGGAGCATCCTACCTGCAATTGTTAAATGACGCAAAACATACGGAAAGAAGAAAATGAGGATGTCGTGTTTATTTGTGCGGTCAGATGTGGTGCGGTGTGGTCACGATTCAGCCAGATAAGCTTTCAGCACAAATCCGCAGTGATTGCGTTGCGCAATAATTAATCAGGGTTAATCCCTGCAGGGATTTATGGTCATAGATATGACCTCGAACGATAAACCACCTGACGATATTGAAGCAGCATAAGATCAGACCGTTGCGCCTGTTATTCTCATTTTCTCCTGAAAATGTATGCCTTTGAGAAATTTTGTTGATTGACATATCGTCATAATGAGAGAGGAGTAGGACATATAAAGCTATTGAGCAAAATTTGAAGGAGCAGGATATGCCATATACATCAGTTTCTACCTATGCCAGAGCTTTATCAGGAAATAAGCTACCTCATGTTGCTGCAGGAGATTATGAAAATAAATTATCAACAAAAATCATGAAAGGCATCTTGTATGTGCTTACCGCAGGACTGGCCTACGGATTTACGCGAGTAATTGAACATTATTGCAATGTTACGCCTAAAGTTGATGAGTTCTGTGCCAATGCAGGGAATATCCATAATCACCTTGCAGATGCTGTACGTGATGAACAATTTATTATAGATGTCGAGCTTTCTGATGGTCGGATGTTAACATTCGAACAACTCTCGCTGATGGCTGGACGTGAGCCAATCGTCAGGATATCGGATGGCGAACATACCGTTGAGGTTAAGGGGTCCTTTGAAGATATCTGTATGAGACTGGAAGAGGGCTTTTTTGAGGCGCCAGCGTACTATAATTATGATATTGATGAAAAATATAAAACCGTCAGAGAGCGAATAGCAGAATATAATGCCTTACCTCAGGCATTAGGTGCCATTCCGAGTTTAGAACATTATATCGCTCGGGCCAACAGCATGGGCGAGGCGGAAGCGCAACGGGCGGCCGACATAAAAGATCGTTACCATAACTATTTAGACAAGTATTAAAAAGCGCTTATGTTTAGCCAGTTTTGTTAGAAATCAGACTCGCTGAGCTGGCGTTAAAAATTTTAACACGCCGCTATTTTGGCGGCGTGTCGCAAAGAGATTCTCAGAACCCGATTTCCGTTTGTACGCCAAAATCCCACGTACCTCCGGCGGCTGTAGCCGGCCTGTCTTATTTTTTTCAAAAGTATCCAACGCTATTCCACGGATAGGGTATCCTGTTGCGCAGCGATATCCGCCTCAGCCTGTGTGCCGAACGCAAGTATTAATGTTAATGGAAGCCTCAGATGACCTCTTTTTTACATGCTTATTTTACGCGATTACATTGTCAGCCGTTGGGGGTTCCTACGGTTGAAGCGCTCAGAACGCTTCACTTAGCGCACAACTGCGCGATTCCTTTTGAAAATCTGGATGTGCTACTGCCTCGTGAAATACAGCTCGATGAGACGGCATTAGAGGAGAAACTGCTTTATGCCCGACGCGGTGGATACTGTTTTGAACTGAATGGCCTGTTTGAACGCGCGTTACGCGACATCGGTTTTAACGTCCGAAGCTTATTGGGGCGGGTCATTCTGTCTCATCCCGCCAGTTTACCGCCACGCACGCACCGTTTGCTGCTGGTTGATGTTGAGGATGAGCAGTGGATCGCGGACGTGGGGTTTGGCGGCCAAACGCTAACCGCGCCGCTTCGTCTGCAGGCTGAAATTGCTCAGCAAACGCCGCATGGCGAATACCGCCTGATGCAGGAGGGGAGCACATGGATTTTACAATTCCGCCACCATGAGCACTGGCAGTCGATGTATTGTTTTGATCTGGGGGGGCAGCAGCAGAGCGATCATGTGATGGGCAATTTCTGGTCGGCTCACTGGCCGCAATCCCATTTTCGTCATCATTTGTTGATGTGCCGCCATTTGCCTGATGGCGGTAAGCTGACATTAACGAATTTCCACTTCACACGTTACCACCAGGGACATGCCGTTGACCAGGTCAATGTACCGGATGTACCGTCGTTGTATCAGTTACTTCAGCAGCAGTTTGGTCTCGGCGTAAATGATGTAAAGCACGGTTTTACCGAGGCGGAGCTGGCCGCGGTAATGGCTGCATTTGATACCCATCCGGAGGCGGGAAAATAATTTTTTGCCGCGAGGGTTTGCGGGCCTGACAAAGATTAAAAAGTAATGGCCCATTCGGCATGAAACAGAATGACCGCCTGGCCGGAGATGGTGACGTTTTCCGGCTGGTTATCGCGAATGGTGACGGTAACATCAACAGTACCCTCTTTGCCTAAAGCGCGCCCCTGATGGCCTTGAATCTGCAGCGTTTTACCGTCATGCGCCATCAGGCCATGATGGACGAGCCATGCACCCATCGGGCCATTGGCGTTTCCCGTTACCGGATCTTCCACAATCCCTATCGCCGGGGAAAACATTCGCCCATCGGTTTCGTTTTTTCCCGGACGAATCTGGAAAGGAAAAAAGCCGTTACAGCCAATTTGCTGGCTGATTGCCGTCAGGGCTGCCAGATTCGGAGAAAGGGCATCAATATCAACGTCTGGTTTGAGCAGGATCATCACTTTTGCATGTCCTGTTGAAGCCACCTGAATTGGCGCTCCCGGCACGATATCATCTTCAGTCAGGTTCAGCGCGGTGATGATGGCAGCCCGAATTTCTCCGACTAGCGGTGGTTCAAAAGAGGGCTGACCTTGTTCCAGCGTGATGCGATAGTCGTTGTGTTCGGCATGAATTTCAACGCGATGACGGCCTGCTAACGAGGTTTGCCAGACGGTGGTGTTTCCCAACCCCAGTACCGTTGCCCGAACATAATGCGCGGCCACGGTGGCATGACCACAGATGGGGACTTCCACTGTCGGTGTAAAATAGCGTATGCGCACATCACTCTCTTCGCTTTTTAGCAAAAAGGCGGTTTCCGAGTGACGAAGTTCATGGGCAATCAGCTGCATCTGCGCGTCGCTTAGCGTATCCGCATGTAAGACAACGCCAGCAGAGTTGCCGCGAAAGGGTTCGCTGGTGAAGGCGTCAACATGGTAAATCTGCGGTTTCATTGATGTTCTCCTTTGACTGAAGAATCATCATAGCCTGTGCGTTGCCGAATGACGACGCCCATGTGTTTTCTTTGCCCGGTAAGCGTACCCCCGGGCAAAGAGAATTAGCGGCGGGTACGAACAATCTGGTAGCGACGGGTGAAATACTCAAACGGCGCGCTCCAGACATGAACCAGGCGGGTGAACGGGAAGAGCAGGAAAATAGTCATTCCCAGCACCAGATGAACGCGGAAAACAAACGCCACACCGCTCAGCATTTCCGAAGACCCGCCGCGGAAGGTGACAATACTTTGCGCCCAGCCCACCAACTTCATCATTTCGCTGCCATCCGGATATTGCGCCGAAAACGGAATGGTGCTCAGGCCAAGCAGGCACTGAATCAGCAAAATGCTCATGATGATAATATCAGGTGTAGTGGATGTCGCCCGCACACGCTGATTGGTCAGACGACGCCACAGTAATCCCGCGCCGCCGATCAACGTTAATACGCCGCACACGCCGCCGAGGATCATCGCCATCTGCTGTTTTACCGCAATCGGCAGGAACCAGGCATACATCCAGTGTGGCGTCAGCATTCCAAACAGATGGCCAAAAAAGATCCCCAGAATGCCAATATGGAACAGATTCGACCATATCACCATCCCGCGCTTATCCAGCATCTGGCTGGACGACGCGCGCCAGGTATATTGTCCGTAGTCATAGCGCAGCCAACTGCCGAGGAAGAATACCGTGGCGCAAATATAGGGGTAGATGTCGTAAAAAAAGACGTTCAGGTACTGTATCATTTCGGGCCTCCCGCGCTGACGTCGACGTACTGCGGCGCCGCGTCCTGGCTAAAGCGTCGTTGATAATGGTGTAACGGTGAACTGTCACAGGTCGTGGCGTTATCTTCGATAAACTTCACCTGTTCTTCTTCCCAGACGGCATCCAGTGCCTGACGGGTATCATCCCGCGATTCCTGAATAATCTGTTTGGTGACACTGTCACTTGTCAACGAACTGCCCGCCAGCTTCAACAGGGCGTCAAACAGTTGATACCACGGCGTTCCTCGCTGTTTCAGACGACCGCCCAGTAGCGCCAGAATAGGGGCAATATTCTGTAATCCCTCGCGCGCTTCCGCTTCCGGCAACACGCTTAAGTACTCCAGATAGAGCGGCAGATGATCCGGCAGTTCGCGGCAGTTGAGCTGCAGGCCCACGGTTTCATACTGGCTTAACAAATCGACCATCGCCTGGCCGCGATCGCGGGACTCCGCATGAACATGCTCGAATAACAGCAATGAAGTGGCGCGCCCGCGGTCAAACACTTCACACCATTCTGCTTGTTTATCCAGTAACGGCGCATAAAGCAGCTCGCGAGTGAGGTCGGCCAGCATTGGCGCATCGTGTTGGATAAGGGTGAGCGCTTCATCCCGACATTCCCACAACTCGTCGTCCGGATACTCCATCAACAGGCCAATCGCTTTGAGGATTT
Source organism: Salmonella sp. SAL00653 (assembly GCF_046552515.1). Taxonomy (NCBI): domain Bacteria; kingdom Pseudomonadati; phylum Pseudomonadota; class Gammaproteobacteria; order Enterobacterales; family Enterobacteriaceae; genus Salmonella; species Salmonella sp. SAL00653. The sequence continues at coordinate 209,706 of NZ_JBGDTY010000001.1, read as the reverse complement.
GCATTATTCCCCCTCCGCTTTATCACGTACTTCGGTGATATTGATGGCATCAATACGGCTACTGTTGAACAGGTTGAATTTGGTATCCGAGCCGTGACAACCGTCGCCAAAAGTAAAGCCGCAGCCGTTGCGCTCCGGAAAGGCGTCGCGCGCCATTTCCCGGTGGCTGGTGGGAATGACAAAACGATCTTCATAATTGGCAATCGCCAGGTAGCGATACATCTCTTCAACCTGTTGTACGCTCAGACCCACTTCGTCAATCGCGCGGGTATCCGTCACGCCTTCAACCGTCTGCGAGCGCATGTAGTGGCGCATCGCCATCATCCGCTTTAGAGCCCGAATGACCGGGCCGGTATCGCCCGCGCTGAGCATATTGGCCAGGTACTGGACTGGAATACGCAGCGTTTCCACCGCCGGCAGAATATTGCCATTGTGCGGCAACCCGCCCGCGTCAGCGTATGACTGGATGGGCGATAGCGGCGGTACGTACCAGACCATCGGCAGGGTACGGTATTCCGGGTGCAGCGGAAGCGCCAGCTTCCAGTCCATCGCCATTTTGTACACCGGCGACCGTTGGGCGGCGTCGATGACGTTTTGCGGGATGCCTTGTTTAAGCGCCTCTTCGATGACCGCCGGATCGTGCGGATTGAGAAACACATCGCACTGACGTTCATACAAATCTGTCTCGTGTTCGGTACTGGCCGCTTCTTCAATCCTGTCGGCGTCATAGAGCAGAACGCCAAGATAACGGATGCGCCCGACGCAGGTTTCCGAACAAACGGTCGGCTGACCGGATTCAATACGCGGATAGCAGAATATGCACTTCTCAGACTTGCCGCTCTTCCAGTTAAAGTAGATTTTTTTGTACGGGCAGCCGCTGATACACAAACGCCAGCCCCGGCATTTATCCTGGTCGATTAGCACGATGCCGTCTTCTTCACGCTTATAAATAGCGCCACTTGGGCAGGTGGCGACACAACTGGGGTTCAGGCAGTGTTCGCACAGGCGCGGCAGGTACATCATGAAGGTGTTTTCGAACTGACCGTACATCTCTTTTTGTATGTTGTCGAAGTTGCGGTCGCGGGCGCGTTTTTCAAACTCGCCGCCGAGCAGCTCTTCCCAGTTTGGCCCCCAGATCACCTTGTCCATCCGTTTTCCGTCAATCAGTGAACGAGGACGGGCAGTGGGCTGATGCTTACTCTCCGGCGCATTATGTAAATGCTGATAATCGAAGGTAAAGGGTTCATAGTAATCATCGATTTGTGGAATCACCGGGTTGGCGAAAATTTTGCTAATTACCCCCATTTTGCCGCCCAGACGGGGCCTTATCTTGCCATTAACATCACGAACCCAACCGCCTTGCCACTCCTGCTGGTCTTCCCAGTTTTTGGGATAGCCGATACCCGGTTTAGTTTCGACGTTATTGAACCATGCGTATTCCATCCCTTCACGTCCGGTCCAGACGTTTTTACAGGTGACGGAGCAGGTGTGACAGCCAATACATTTATCGAGATTCAGTACCATCCCAACCTGTGAGCGTATTTTCATTTTTTCGCCTCCTGTACCTGATCCCGGCCCTCATCATCCAGCCAGTTAATGTTTTTTATCTTCCTGATCATGATGAATTCATCGCGATTCGAACCCACGGTTCCGTAATAGTTGAAGCCGTAAGCCAGTTGCGCATAGCCGCCGATCATATGCGTCGGTTTTGGACAGACCCGGGTCACGGAGTTATGGATCCCGCCGCGCATCCCGGTGACTTCCGAACCCGGAATGTTCATAATCCGCTCCTGGGCGTGGTACATCATGGTCATACCCGGCGGGACGCGCTGGCTGACCACCGCACGAGCGGTAAGGGCGCCATTAGCGTTGAAGGCTTCAATCCAGTCGTTATCTTCAATACCCAGTTCACGGGCATCGGCTTCGCTGATCCAGACAATCGGCCCGCCGCGCGACAAGGTCAGCATCAGCAGGTTTTCGCTGTAGGTGGAGTGAATTCCCCATTTCTGGTGCGGCGTCAGGAAGTTAAGCGCTTTTTCCGGGAAACCGTTGGGCGGAATTTCTCGCATTTCGCTGACGCTGCGGGTATCAATCGGCGGACGATATGCCACCAGGCTTTCACCAAAAGCGCGCATCCACGCATGATCCTGATAGAGTTGTTGCCGCCCCGACAACGTGCGCCACGGGATCAGTTCATGTACGTTGGTATAGCCGGCGTTATAAGAGACATGCTCGCTTTCCAGCCCTGACCAGGTCGGGCTGGAGATAATTTTGCGCGGTTGCGCCTGGATATCACGAAAGCGAATTTTCTCATCTTCTTTATTGATGGCCAGATGGGTGTGCTCGCGCCCGGTCATCTCGCCCAACGCCTGCCAGGCTTTCACCGCCACCTGGCCGTTGGTTTCCGGCGCTAAGGCAAGAATCACTTCCGAAGCATCCAGCGCGGTGTCTATTCGCGGACGTCCTTTCGCCGGACCATCGTGTTTGGTGTAATTGAGCTTACCGAGGAAATCGACTTCATCTTGCGTATTCCAGGCAATACCCTTACCGCCGTTGCCTAATTTATCCAGCAGGGGACCCAGCGAGGTAAACCGTTCATAGGTGGCCGGATAATCGCGTTCAATCACGACGATATTGGGGGCGGTTTTGCCCGGAATAAGTTCGCACTCGCCTTTACGCCAGTCGAGAATATCAAATGGCTGCGCCAGTTCCGCCGGGGAATCATGCTGGAGCGGGTGTAACACCACATCGGTTTCCTGTCCGAGATGTCCGACACACACCTCAGAAAAGACGCTGGCGATACCTTTGTAGATCTCCCAGTCGCTTTTGGATTCCCAGGCAGGATCGACCGCGGCGGAAAGGGGGTGGATAAACGGATGCATATCCGAGGTATTCATATCGTCTTTTTCATACCAGGTGGCGGTCGGCAAAACGATATCGGAAAACAGACAGGTACTGGACATACGGAAATCAAGCGTGACCAACAGATCGAGCTTGCCCTCAATCGCGGCGGACTGCCATTCTACCTCTTCAGGCTTAATTCCTTCGCTGGAGCCCAGCGCTTCGCCCTGGATACCGCTGTCTGTGCCCAGCAGATATTTGAGCATGTACTCATGACCTTTCCCGGAGGAGCCGAGCAGGTTAGAGCGCCAGACAAATAAATTTCGCGGGTGATTATGACCACTGTCAGGCTGTTCGCAGGCAAAACGGATAGCGCCTGATTTCAACGCCTGCACGGTATAATCCGCCGCAGACAGCCCGGCTTTATCGGCGCTCGCTTTCACGCTGAGCGGGTTAAGATTAAGCTGCGGCGCCGAGGGTAGCCAGCCCATACGTTCCGCGCGCACGTTGAAATCGATCAGGTGTCCGGAAAATTTAGCCGGATCGGCCAGCGGCGACAGCAACTCTTGCGCAGTCAGTTTTTCATAGCGCCACTGGCTGGCATGGTTGTAGAAAAACGAGGTACTGTTCATCTGACGCGGCGGGCGATTCCAGTCCAGCGCGAAGGCCAGCGGCAGCCAGCCGGTTTGCGGCCGCAGCTTTTCCTGGCCGACATAGTGCGCCCAGCCGCCGCCGGTTTGTCCAACACAGCCGCAGAACACCAGCATGTTAATCATCCCACGGTAATTCATATCCATGTGATACCAGTGATTCACTCCCGCGCCGAGGATGATCATCGAACGACCGTGAGTTTTATGGGCGGTCTCGGCAAATTCACGTGCAATAGTTTCGATATGTCGACGCGGCACGCCGGTAATCTGTTCTCCCCAGGCCGGCGTGTAGGCTTTTACGTCGTTATAATTATTGGCGCTATGGCAGTCATCCAGACCACGATCCAGCCCATAATTAGCCAGCACCAGATCGTAAACGCTGACGACCATCCGCTCGCTACCGTCCGCCAGAGCCAGGCGTTTCACCGGTAACTGACGTACCAGCACCGGTTCCTGCCGCACGCTGCGGAAATGTGGGTTTTCGTTACCGCCAAAATAGGGGAAGGCGACACCCGCCACATCATCATGCTGGCCGAGTAAAGAGAGCGACAGTTCAGTTTCGACGCCCGCCGCCACCGGTTCCAGGTTCCATTTCCCCTTTTCACCCCAGCGAAAACCGATAGAACCGTTGGGCGCGACCAGTTCGCCCGTACTGTTGAGCGCGACGGTTTTCCATTCCGGATTATTGGCTTCTCCCAGTCCATCCACCAGATCCGACGCGCGCATCATACGCCCCGGTACATAACTGCCGTCTGCGCGCTCATCCAACAGGACCAGCATTGGCATGTCGGTATAACGGCGGCAATAGTTAAGAAAATAGTCGCTGGGATTATCGAGATGAAACTCTTTTAAAATAACGTGACCCATAGCCATCGCCAGCGCGCTGTCGGTACCTTGCTTTGGCGCCAGCCACTGATCGCACAGTTTAGCGACTTCGGAATAGTCCGGGGTGATGGCGATAGTCTTGGTGCCTTTGTAGCGCACTTCGGTAAAGAAGTGGGCGTCCGGGGTACGCGTCTGCGGCACGTTAGAGCCCCAGGCAATAATGTAGGCTGAGTTATACCAGTCGGCGGACTCCGGCACGTCAGTCTGCTCGCCCCAGGTCATTGGCGACGCGGGCGGAAGATCGCAATACCAGTCATAGAAGCTCAGACAAGTACCGCCAAGCAATGACAGATAACGTGTTCCGGCGGCGTAAGAAACCATCGACATTGCCGGAATAGGTGAAAATCCCGCCACACGATCCGGACCATAGGTTTTGATTGTCCAGACGTTAGCGGCGGCAATGAGCTGATTCAGCTCTTTCCAGTTCGAACGAATAAAGCCGCCATGTCCGCGCACCTGTTTGTAACTTTGGCATTTTTGCGGGTCGTTCATTATAGATTCCCATGCCAGCACCGGATCGCTGTGCCGGGAAAGGGCCTCGCGCCACAGTTCTATCAGCCGCTTACGTACCAGAGGGTATTTCAAACGATTGGCGCTATAGAGATACCAGGAGTAGCTGGCGCCGCGCGGGCAGCCGCGCGGTTCATGGTTCGGTAAATCGGGACGCGTGCGCGGGTAGTCGGTTTGCTGGGTTTCCCACGTCACCAGACCGTTTTTGACATAAATTTTCCAACTACAGGAGCCCGTGCAGTTGACGCCGTGGGTTGAGCGCACGATCTTATCAAACTGCCAGCGCTGGCGATAACTGTCTTCCCAGTCGCGGTTGGTATGCATCACCTGACCATGGCCGTCGGCAAAGGTATCGCCTTTTTGTTTAAAGTAACGAAAGCGATCCAACAGTTTACTCATGACATTTCTCCTGCTTCGATAAATTTTCCGCCATCCTGTCGATTTGGCGTTAAACCATTGCCGGATGGCCGTCCTACAGGTGCGTATGTTGTTATTGTTGTTTAGGCTTACGACGCCCGTAGACCAGCCAGGTCAGCAGGACGCAAGCGATGTAAAACAGCAAAAAGATTTTCATGGCGCCCACCGGCGAGCCGGTCAAGGCCAAAGAGGTGCCAAACGCTTTTGGAATAAAGAAGCCGCCCACAGCGCCAATAGCGGAGATAAAACCGAGCGCGGCGGCGGTATCCGTCACCGCTTCGCGCTGCGCCTGCTCATCGCTCCCGCCGCGCAGTTTGACGTTGTAGAGCGTGATCTGCCGGAAGATCACCGCAATCATCTGGAAGGTAGAACCGCTGCCGAGACCCGCTGTCAAAAACAGGCCCATAAAAACAAGATAGAACGCGCTAAAGCTGCCTGCGCCGGAGCCTGGCAGCGTGAGGAATAGCAGGGCGGTAAACAGCGCCATAAAAATAAAATTAATGAGCGTGACGCGAACGCCGCCGAATTTATCGGAGATCACGCCGCCTGCCGATCGCGCCAGCGCGCCGATAAAGGGGCCAAAGAACGCCAGTTGCAGAATGTTTACGTCGGGAAATTGCGTTTTGGCGAGCATGGCGAAACCTGCGGAAAAGCCGATGAATGACCCGAATGTCGCCAGGTACAACAGGCTAAGCAGCCACAGGTGCAGACGTTTTAGCACCGGCAATTGCGAGGCGACAGACGCTTTTGAACTGCCGATATCGTTCATACCAAACCAGGCGGCAAGCGTCGCGACAGCCAGTAACGGCACCCAGATCCAGGCTGCGTTAGTGAGGGCGAGCAGGGAGCCATCAGGTTGCGGCACGCTCCGGACGCCTAAAAAAGTAAATATCGGCAGAAAAATAACCAGCGGCGCAATCAACTGCATCACACTGACGCCAAGATTTCCCAGTCCGCCGTTAATACCCAACGCGCTACCTTGTCTGGCTTTTGGAAAGAAAAAACTGATGTTGCCCATACTGGACGCGAAGTTTGCCCCCGCAAAACCGCACAACAGAGCGATGAGCATAAATACCCCGAAAGGGGTGGCAGGATTTTGCACGGCGAATCCCAGCCAGGCGCAGGGAATAATCAATATTACGGTACTTAATACGGTCCATTTACGGCCACCAAACAGTGGTACCATAAAGGAGTAGGGAACGCGTAATATTGCGCCGGAAAGAGAAGGTAGTGCGGTTAATAAAAAGAGTTGGTCGGTGGTAAAATTAAATCCAATTTTATTGAGGTTGACGGCAACAGCGCTAAACAACATCCAGACGCAAAATGCAAGGAGCAAACAACTTACTGAAATACATAAGTTTCTTCTGGCGATGCCTTTCCCTTTATTCTTCCAGAAGGCTGGATTTTCGGGTCGCCAGTCACTCAAGAGATAACGGTTATAATTCTCGTTTTGTCGTGTCATTTTACCCCTCACATGCGCATATTATTTGAAAAAAACACAAAAAAGAGACAGAGCGTCACGCGCTCTTTTGAGAACTTATTGAAGTTTTTTTAGAATATTGAGTGAAAGAATAGATAAAAAACCAGGCCAGCACGGCGCGAAGAGGAGATATGATGTTTCTTAATTGTTACCATTTGTAAACTAAAAGTGATTTTTATTAAATTATTTGTAACTTTACGCAAAGAGTTCAAGCGTAATCATACGATCCAGATGGTATTTAAACGCGGGATCGGCCATTTCCGGAATACCCAGCACATACATACCGTCTAGCCCGCACACCAGTGCGATAAGCCGCCAGGCGATATCCGTGGCGTTAGCAGTAAACGTAAATTCTCCTGCCTGTTTGCCCTGCTCGATAATTGTGACCGTTTCCTCATGCCACATCTGCATCGTGAGGAGATAAGCATCTTTGATGTGCGGATCCCGATCGGCCAGAATTTGCGCCTCTCGCCACAATTTTATGTAAGGCTCAAAGCCGCCGTCTTCGCTACCCAACATAGCGTGAAGCCGTGCACGCCAGGTGGCGGGCGGCGGAACTTGCCCGGCATCAAGCAGGGTGCGGATCAAATGGACAAAGGCCAGCGCTTTGAGCTCGCCCGCCGAGCTGAAGTGGTGATGCACCTGGCCGGCGGCGACATCGGCTTCTGATGCGATTCGTCGCACCGTCATGGCGGTAAACCCCTCTGCCAGCGCCACGCGCATCGCCGCTTGCAGGATCACTTCGCGGCGTTCATCCCGGTTAAGGTAACTCATATTTTCCCCACATTAGCCAATGCGCGCAGTGTAACAAAAAGCTGGACATTCGTTCAACTTACCGTAGGATCCTGAAACTGGACAAGCGTCCAAATTTGAGTTTTTGAAGGGAGAGTTATGTTTCGTCAGTGGTTAACGTTAGTCATTATTGTGCTGGTCTATATTCCTGTCGCCATTGATGCCACGGTCTTGCATGTTGCCGCGCCGACACTGAGTATGACACTGGGGGCTAGCGGCAACGAGCTGCTGTGGATCATTGATATTTATTCTTTGGTCATGGCTGGCATGGTGTTGCCGATGGGCGCGCTTGGCGATCGTATCGGTTTTAAACGCCTGCTGATGCTGGGCGGGACGCTCTTTGGCCTGGCGTCATTGGCGGCAGCGTTTTCGTATACCGCCAGTTGGCTTATCGCCACCAGGGTATTACTGGCTATTGGCGCGGCGATGATTGTACCGGCGACGCTGGCCGGAATACGCGCTACCTTTTGTGAAGAGAAGCATCGCAACATGGCGCTGGGCGTCTGGGCAGCGGTAGGTTCGGGCGGAGCGGCGTTTGGGCCGCTCATCGGCGGCATATTATTAGAGCATTTTTACTGGGGATCGGTTTTCCTGATCAACGTGCCGATTGTGCTGGTCGTCATGGGCTTAACCGCCCGCTATGTTCCTCGCCAGGCGGGCCGTCGCGATCAACCGCTCAATCTTGGCCATGCGGTGATGCTGATTATTGCCATTTTGCTGTTGGTCTATAGCGCTAAAACCGCGCTGAAAGGGAATTTGTCGCTGTGGGCCATCTCGCTTACCCTGCTTACCGGCACGCTGCTCCTGGGACTCTTTATCCGCACACAGCTTGCGACATCGCGTCCGATGATTGATATGCGACTATTTACCCATCGCATTATCCTGAGCGGCGTCGTGATGGCGATGACCGCGATGATCACTCTGGTGGGTTTTGAGCTGCTGATGGCGCAAGAGCTACAGTTTGTTCACGGGCTATCGCCTTATGAGGCCGGGGTATTTATGCTGCCGGTGATGGTCGCCAGTGGATTCAGCGGGCCGATTGCGGGCGCGCTGGTCTCGCGTCTGGGGTTACGGCTGGTCGCGACGGGCGGCATGGCGTTAAGCGCGCTGAGTTTTTATGGCCTGGCGATGACGGATTTCAGCACCCAACAATGGCAGGCCTGGGGGCTGATGGCGCTGCTGGGATTTAGCGCAGCCAGCGCATTGCTGGCTTCCACGTCGGCAATTATGGCCGCTGCGCCGGCAGAAAAAGCGGCGGCGGCCGGCGCGATAGAAACGATGGCTTATGAACTGGGCGCGGGACTGGGCATCGCCATTTTCGGCCTGTTGTTAAGCCGTAGCTTCTCCGCGTCTATCCGTCTGCCTGCCGGGCTTGAGGCGCAAGAGATTGCCAGAGCGTCATCTTCAATGGGAGAAGCCGTGCAGTTGGCGAATAGCCTACCGCCCACGCAGGGGCAGGCAATACTGGACGCCGCCAGACATGCCTTTATCTGGTCGCATAGCGTGGCGTTAAGCAGCGCCGGGAGTATGCTTCTTTTGCTGGCGGTAGGGATGTGGTTCAGCCTGGCAAAAGCCCAACGCCGATAACATAACGCCTGGTGAGATAAGCGCTTAATGCGCTAGCTGGCAGGGGGAGTCCATTTCCTCAACCTCTTTACCGCTGAGGCGTGCGTATTGCCCCGTCAGTCTCCAGAAGGCAGGCTGGGTTTCGGTATAAATTTCCGCAGCCAGAATCAGCCGACGGCGATCAACTTCGTTCAGTTCCAGTAAGGTCCAGGGAATAAAATAGCGATCGGTATCGGTAAGCCGGAACCACAGCGGACACCCGCAGCCGGAACAGAAGTAGCGTTCGCCGCGCGAAGAGGATGAAAAGTATGGCGGTTCCGGGGAAAGGGGGGCTAGCTGTGGTTGCCCGCAGGCTTCCAGATACATGGCTATTCCACCCGACCATTTTTGACACAGCGTACAATGGCAGGCATAGACATCCAGCATTTCGATGTCAACGGTAAAATGGCTCTGTCCGCAAAGACAACGACCAGTGAACGTCTGCACGGCATACTCCTTATGACCGAGTCTACATCAAGAGAAAAAGCCAGCCCTGAAAGGACTGGCTTTGTATTCAGACTACAACAAAATTAGAACTGGTAGTTCAGACCAACAGCAACGATGTTGTCGGTAGACACTTTAGCCGCTTTGGTGAAGTCGCTGTCGTCCAGCAGGTTGATTTTGTAATCAACGAAGGTGGACATGTTTTTGTTGAAGTAGTAGGTTGCGCCAACATCGATGTACTCAACCAGATCCTGGTCGCCGTAAGTACCCAGGTTTTTACCTTTGGATTTCAGGTAAGCGATGGACGGACGCAGACCGAAGTCGAACTGATACTGAGCAACCGCTTCGAAGTTCTGGGTTTTATTCGCGATAAACGCATCACCCGCTGCATCTTCACCAAAGGTGGTCATGTTCAGCGTTTCGGAGTAGGTGGTCGCCAGGTAGATGTTGTTCGCATCATATTTCAGACCAGCAGCCCAGACTTCAGCGTTTTTACCCGCAGCATTCAGGTTGCTCGCTGCTTTCACCTGGTTGTTAGTACGGTCAGACTTCGCATAGGCCGCACCTACGCCAAAACCTTCGTACTCATACGTTGCGGACAGACCGAAACCGTCGCCGTTAGACTCGTACGCGCCGTCACGGTCGTTTTTGCCCTGGTACTGCGCGGCGAAGTTCAGACCTTCAACCAGGCCAAAGAAGTCAGTGTTACGGTAGGTGGCAACACCAGTAGTACGGCCAGTCATGAAGACGTCAGTCTGAGTCCAGGTATCGCCACCAAACTCTGGCAGAACGTCGGTCCATGCGCCGATGTCGTAAGCAACGCCGTAGTTACGACCGTAGTCGAAAGAACCGTAGTCAGCGAATTTCAGACCAGCAAACGCCAGACGGGTTTTGTCTTTGTCAGCGCCCTGGCTTTCAGTACGGTTGCCTTTGAATTCATATTCCCACTGGCCAAAACCGGTTAACTGATCGTTGATCTGCGTTTCGCCTTTGAAGCCCAGACGCGCGTAAGTTTTGTCACCATCACTTCCGTTATCATCAGAGAAATAATGCTGAGCGTGAACTTTACCGTACAGATCCAGTTTATTGCCGTCTTTGTTATATACCTCGGCTGCATTTACAACGCCTGCTGCCAACAGGGAAGTCACTGCCACTGCCACTAACTTAAGTTTCATTTTAATAATCCTTATAATTTTCTTAGCGTGTTTCCTCAACCATTGTTAAACGAGGCGTTTGTCAATGGCAGACTATTTTTAAATGACGGAGTGGCATAAGTTCAATAATAAGTTTCATAAGATTACAAATTATTTTAATTTGTGTGATCGAGATCTCCTTAATACATTTGAGAGTATTAATTCAATTAGGGACTGTCTAATAAAATATATTTTCGGAGGGGACTATTGGGCTGTTTATGATTTTATTTTTGGTAGTAACGATTGATTATTATATGCACTAATAACAGTTGCGAGCTAACGTTAATTATATATTTGTTAATATAATTATATCATTACATTAACATGTTTAACGATTTTATAAAATTCATTTTTACCAGCGCAATCCTGGTATGGCGCAGGAGGAGCACGTGAAAATGGAAAATCGTCAAATACGCACAGGCAATAGATAAAAGCGTAGTTGTGTTATGAAGAGTGTCAAGGTACAGCGGGTCGATTTAATATCAATATCGGCCCGCCCGTCGCTTAGCGCCGCCGCGTTGCCAGCCAACAAAGTAGCGAACCTACGCAAACCATGACTGCGCCTTGCCAGAAGGAGAATGACAGTGGTGAGCTGAGTAACAGCGCGGCCAGAGCAGAGGACATGACGGGGGTAAAATAAGACCCTACGGCCATGATAGTCACATTGCCATGAAGTATGCCCACATTCCATGCGGCGTAGGCAAACCCTAACGTTAATGCCGCGGTAAAAAGTTTAGCAATCACCGGTAGGCTAAATATCATGGCAGGTTGCGGCGTAAGAAAATAGTGGAACCACAGCGCCACGGCGGTGAGTAACACAAAGACTGTGATACCGTTAAAACCACGCGCATATTTATTTGTGACGGTGCAGTACGTCGCCCATATAAACGCCCCAAGAAATGCCAGTAAATAACTTAGCGGACTGGTGGCGACATTGCTGATAATTTCTTCTGGATTAAGACCATTCTCGCCCCCCAGAACCCAGCAAACGCCAGTAAGTGCAATAAGCAATCCAGGAACAATAAGCCAGTTAGTTTTTTGCCCATTAAAAAGAATGGCAAACAGAATGGTCAGGCTGGGCCATAAATAGTTAACCATGCCGACTTCGATAGCCTGATGGCGAGTGGCGGCATAACCGAGAGAAAGCGCCAGGCATATTTCATAACTGACAAACAGTACGCTGCCTGCGATGAGGTATCGCCCCGGGAAACGGCGGATATCAGGTAATCCGACGGTAAAAATCAGCAGCAGGCCGCTTAATGAATAGATCATGGCTGCGCCGCCTACCGGTCCAAGACCTTCGCTGACGCCGCGAATTAACCCAACCATCGTGCTCCACAGAACGATGGCAACAAGCCCTATTAGCGTTGCTTTTTGTGATGTCATGCTTTGTGACTGTCCTGAATACCGCGCAAAATAAACTGCCACTTATAGCACTTTTTCCGAGGGCGATGCCATGCAGTGTCATTTTTTAGTACCTCCCTGGAGTTATTGCGGTTTAAAAATAGGGCTATTTAATAGCGGAACCGTTTCAATATTGATTTGACGCAAAAAAGTTATCGATTTTGCTGTTAGTTTCCTCGCGAAGTTATACACGCATCCTGGGCTGAGGTTTTGCTGCAGTTCGAAGGAGGCGTGCATCCGTGGAAAAAAGAGGAAAGCAATGGACGTCAGCCGCAGACAATTTTTTAAAATCTGCGCGGGCGGTATGGCGGGAACAACGGTGGCCGCACTGGGTTTTACCCCTAAAATGGCCCTGGCTCAGGCGCGAAACTATAAACTGTTGCGCGCAAAAGAGATCCGTAACTCCTGCACATACTGTTCCGTAGGTTGCGGGCTATTAATGTATAGCCTGGGAGATGGGGCAAAAAACGCGAAAGAAGCGATTTACCATATTGAAGGCGACCCGGATCATCCGGTAAGCCGTGGCGCGCTGTGCCCGAAAGGGGCCGGTTTGCTGGACTATGTTCACAGTGAAGATCGCCTACGCTATCCGGAATACCGCGCGCCGGGTTCCGACAAGTGGCAGCGCATTAGCTGGGATGACGCTTTCACTCGTATTGCTAAATTAATGAAAGCCGACCGCGACGCCAACTTTATTGAAAAGAATGAGCAGGGCGTCACGGTTAACCGCTGGCTCTCTACCGGGATGCTGTGCGCCTCGGCGGCCAGCAATGAAACGGGTATGCTGACGCAGAAGTTTGCGCGTTCTCTCGGTATGCTGGCGGTAGATAACCAGGCGCGCGTCTGACACGGACCAACGGTAGCAAGTCTTGCTCCAACATTTGGTCGCGGTGCGATGACCAACCACTGGGTGGATATTAAAAACGCCAACGTCGTGATGGTGATGGGCGGCAATGCCGCAGAAGCGCATCCGGTGGGTTTCCGCTGGGCGATGGAAGCGAAAAACAACAACGATGCGACGCTGATCGTCGTTGATCCACGCTTTACGCGTACGGCGTCGGTGGCGGATATCTATGCGCCAATACGTTCCGGTACAGACATTACCTTTCTGTCCGGCGTTTTGCTGTACCTGATCGAAAATAACAAAATCAACGCTGAATACGTTAAGCATTACACCAACGCCAGCCTGCTGGTGCGGGAAGACTTTACGTTCGAAGACGGTCTTTTCAGCGGCTATGACGCCCAAAAGCGTCAGTACGATAAATCCTCCTGGAACTACCAGTTCGATGAAAACGGCTATGCCAAACGTGATGAAACGTTGACGCACCCACGCTGTGTGTGGAATCTGCTGAAGCAGCACGTTTCGCGCTATACGCCGGACGTCGTGGAAAACATCTGCGGTACGCCGAAAGCGGACTTCCTGAAGGTGTGTGAGGTGTTGGCCTCTACCAGCGCGCCGGATCGCACTACCACCTTCCTGTATGCGCTGGGCTGGACGCAACATACCGTCGGGGCGCAGAACATCCGTACTATGGCGATGATCCAGTTGCTGCTCGGCAATATGGGGATGGCTGGCGGCGGTGTGAACGCCTTGCGCGGCCACTCTAATATTCAGGGCTTAACGGATTTAGGACTGCTCTCCACCAGCCTGCCGGGCTACCTGACGCTGCCATCGGAAAAACAGGCCGATCTGCAAACTTATCTGGCCGCGAATACCCCCAAAGCGACGCTGGCCGATCAGGTCAACTACTGGGGTAATTATCCTAAGTTCTTCGTCAGCCTGATGAAATCTTTCTATGGCGATGCGGCGCAGAAAGAGAATGACTGGGGCTTTGCCTGGCTGCCTAAGTGGGATCAGTCCTATGACGTGATCAAATATTTCAACATGATGGATAGCGGGAAAGTCACCGGCTATTTCTGTCAGGGCTTTAACCCGGTGGCGTCCTTCCCGGACAAAAACAAAGTGGTGCAAAGCTTAAGCAAACTGAAGTATCTGGTCGTTATCGATCCGCTGGTGACTGAAACGTCAACGTTCTGGCAGAACCACGGCGAATCTAATGATGTCGATCCGACAACGATCCAGACCGAAGTCTTCCGTCTGCCGTCTACCTGTTTTGCGGAAGAGGATGGCTCTATCGCTAACTCCGGTCGCTGGTTACAGTGGCACTGGAAAGGTCAGGACGCGCCGGGCGAAGCGCGTAACGACGGCGAGATTCTGGCCGGTATTTACCATCGTCTGCGTGAAATGTATCGCGCAGAAGGCGGTAAAGGCGCCGAACCACTATTGAAGATGAGCTGGAATTACAAGCAGCCGGATGAACCGCATTCGGAAGAAGTGGCGAAAGAGAACAACGGCTATGCGCTGGAAGATCTCTGTGACGCCAACGGTACACTGCTTGCCAGGAAAGGCCAGTTGTTGAGCAGCTTTGCATTACTGCGCGATGACGGTACGACATCCTCCTCCTGCTGGATTTATACCGGTAGCTGGACGGAGCAGGGCAACCAGATGTCCAGACGTGATAACGCCGACCCGTCAGGGCTTGGCAATACACTGGGTTGGGCGTGGGCGTGGCCGCTAAACCGTCGCGTATTGTATAACCGCGCTTCGGCGGACCCGCAGGGTAAACCGTGGGATCCAAAACGGATGCTGATCCAGTGGAACGGCGCGAAGTGGACAGGGAACGATATTCCGGACTTTAACAACGCGGCGCCGGGGAGCGGGACCAATCCATTTATCATGCAGCCGGAAGGGCTGGGACGTCTGTTTGCTATTGATAAAATGGCGGAAGGACCGTTCCCTGAGCATTACGAGCCGATGGAAACGCCGCTGGGCACTAACCCGCTGCACCCGAATGTGGTCTCGAACCCGGCTGCGCGTCTGTATGAAGAAGATGCGCTGCGCATGGGTAAGAAGGAGCAGTTTCCGTACGTAGGCACGACTTACCGCCTCACAGAGCATTTCCATACCTGGACCAAACATGCGCTACTTAACGCTATCGCTCAGCCGGAACAGTTTGTGGAGATCAGTGAGACGCTGGCGGCAGCGAAAGGTATTGCTAACGGCGACTATGTGAAGGTGAGCAGTAAACGCGGGTTTATTCGCGCGGTCGCGGTGGTAACTCGTCGTCTTCGCACCCTGCATGTCAACGGTCAGCAGGTTGAAACGGTGGGGATCCCGATTCACTGGGGCTTTGAGGGTGTCGCGCGCAAAGGCTATATCGCCAATACTCTGACGCCAAATGTCGGTGATGCCAACTCGCAAACGCCGGAATACAAAGCGTTTTTAGTTAACATCGAGAAGGCGTAAGGGAGGCGAACATATGTCTATGGAAACGCAGGACATTATTAAACGGTCCGCAACAAACGCCATCACGCCGCCTCCGCAGGCGCGTGATTACAAAGCCGAAGTCGCGAAACTGATCGACGTCTCCTCCTGTGTCGGCTGTAAAGCCTGCCAGGTAGCCTGTTCTGAATGGAACGATATTCGCGATAACGTTGGCCATTGTGTCGGGGTGTACGATAACCCTGCCGATCTCAGCGCCAAGTCCTGGACGGTGATGCGCTTTACCGAAACCGAGCAGAACGGCAAGCTGGAGTGGCTGATTCGTAAAGATGGTTGTATGCACTGTGAAGATCCAGGCTGTCTTAAAGCCTGTCCATCTGCCGGGGCTATCATCCAGTACGCGAACGGGATTGTTGATTTTCAATCTGAACACTGTATCGGCTGTGGTTACTGTATCGCCGGGTGTCCGTTTAATATTCCGCGCCTCAACAAAGAGGACAACCGCGTTTATAAATGTACGCTCTGCGTCGATCGCGTCAGCGTGGGCCAGGAACCGGCCTGCGTCAAAACTTGTCCGACCGGGGCGATTCACTTCGGCACCAAAAAAGAGATGCTGGAACTGGGTGAGCAACGCGTGGAGAAGTTAAAAGCGCGCGGCTTTGAACATGCCGGTATCTACAACCCGCAGGGCGTCGGCGGCACGCACGTCATGTATGTGCTGCACCATGCCAATCAGCCGGAGTTGTACCACGGCTTGCCGAAAGATCCGCAGATCGATACCTCAATCAATCTGTGGAAAGGGGCACTAAAACCGCTGGCCGCAGCGGGCTTTATCGCCACTTTCGCCGGTCTGATTTACCACTACATCGGTATTGGCCCGAATAAAGAAACGGACGACGATGAGGAGGATCATCATGAGTAAGTCGAAAATGATTGTGCGCACGAAATTTGTCGACCGCGCCTGTCACTGGACGGTGGTGATCTGCTTCTTCCTGGTAGCGCTGTCGGGGATTTCGTTTTTCTTCCCGACGCTACAATGGCTGACGCAAACCTTCGGCACGCCGCAGATGGGACGTATTTTGCACCCGTTCTTCGGTATTGCCATTTTCATCGCGCTGATGTTTATGTTCGTGCGTTTCGTCCACCACAACATCCCGGATAAAAAAGATATTCCGTGGCTGAAAAATATTGTCGAAGTATTGAAAGGCAATGAGCATAAGGTGGCGGATGTCGGTAAATACAATGCCGGACAGAAGATGATGTTCTGGTCCATTATGAGCATGATTTTTGTGCTGCTGGTGACTGGCGTGATTATCTGGCGTCCGTATTTCGCGCAGTATTTCCCCATGCAGGTGGTGCGTTATAGCCTGTTAATTCATGCGGCGGCGGGCATTATTTTAATGCACGCGATCCTCATCCATATCTATATGGCGTTTTGGGTGAAAGGCTCGATTAAAGGCATGATCGAAGGGAAGGTCAGCCGTCGCTGGGCGAAGAAACATCATCCACGCTGGTATCGTGAAATCGAGAAGGCGGAAGCAAAAAAAGAGACCGAAGAAGGTATTCAGTAATTCTTTCGCGATCTGATAAACAAGGCGCTATCCTCGTAGCGCCTTGTTTTCATCTGCTGTCTGTATACTCAGACGACCACAGCAAATCGTTTAACGGCGGAAATCGATGACCATACGGCCACGAATTTGTCCCTGTTCCATCTCTTTAAAAATAACGTTGATATCTTCAAGCGGACGTAAAGCGACTTTTGGCACGACTTTTCCTTCCGCCGCGAACTGGAAGGCTTCGGTCAGATCCTGGCGTGTCCCCACCAACGAACCGACAACCTGAATGCCATCCAGCACCAGGCGAGGGATATCAAGGTTCATGGCTTCTGGCGGCAACCCGACTGCCACCACGCGGCCTCCGGCGCGAACGGCATCTACTGCGGAATTAAACGCCGCCTTAGCGACCGCGGTAACCACCGCTGCGTGCGCGCCACCGGTTTTTTCCTGCACAATTTTAGCCGCATCTTCCGTACGTGAATTAATGGTCAGATCTGCGCCCATTTCCTCGGCCAGTTTCAGTTGTCCATCATTGACATCAATGGCGATCACTTTCGCATTGAAAACGTTTTTCGCGTACTGCAAGGCCAGATTACCCAGACCGCCCAGACCGTAGATGGCAATCCACTGGCCAGGTTTAATATGAGAAATCTTCACCGCTTTATAGGTGGTAACGCCCGCGCAGGTAATACTACTTGCCGCTGCAGAGTCCAGACCTTCCGGTACTTTCACCGCATAATCCGCGACGACAATACACTCTTCGGCCATGCCGCCATCTACCGTGTAACCGGCATTTTTCACGTTGCGGCATAAGGTTTCATTGCCCGTATTGCAATACTCACAGTGTCCGCATCCTTCATAAAACCACGCGACACTCGCGCGATCGCCGGGTCTCAGCGAGGTGACACCGGGACCGACTTCCGCCACGACGCCAATGCCTTCGTGTCCCAGAATGACGCCGGTTTTGTCACCGAAATCGCCGTTTTTCACGTGTAGATCGGTATGGCATACGCCGCAGCACTCCATTTTTAGCAAAGCTTCACCGTGGCGAAGGGGACGCAGCGTTTTCTCAGTAACATCAACCTGATGATCTTGTGTGACAACAGCAGCTTTCATAACCTTCTCCTTTTATTAATAGTGAACTGCATAGCAGGTAAGTAATAGCAGGTAAGGCGCTATTACCTCTTTAGGATTAATATTTCTGATGAGTTATGCAAGGCGGCAGAAATACAATGTAATAGTTTAGCCAGGATTATCCTGATAAATCCCCGTTCAATACATAAAGGTGGCTAATATTAGTAGCTTGACAAATAAGCAGGGAAAGGAATTCAGGTGTGTCGACAGACTCACCAAAACTAAAGAAGAAAGTGATATCCGGCGGCATTCACCGCCGGGTACGTATTAAATGGAAGTCCGACGGTAGTCGCGGTATTCCGGTTTCCAGAAGTTATCGTCAATCGCCTGTTGCAGCGCTTCCGCAGAGGTTTTCACCGCTACGCCTTGTTGCTGCGCCATTTTACCTACGGCAAAAGCGATAGCGCGCGACACGACCTGGATGTCTTTAAGCGCTGGCAACACTAATCCTTCGCCGTTATTCACCAGCGGAGAATGTTTCGCCAGCGTCTCACTGGCTGACATCAGCATTTCATCAGTAATGCGCGATGCGCCGGAAGCGATAACCCCAAGTCCGATGCCGGGGAAAATATAGGCGTTATTACATTGTGCGATCGGATAAACCTTATCTTTCCAGATGACCGGCGAGAATGGGCTACCGGTTGCCACCAGCGCGTTGCCTTCCGTCCAAACGATAATGTCCTGTGGCGTGGCCTCCACGCGAGAGGTGGGATTAGAGAGCGGCATGACGATCGGGCGAGGGCAATGCTTATGCATCTCGCGGATGATCTCTTCAGTAAAGAGCCCGGTCTGGCCGGAAACCCCGATCAGAATATCCGGCTTCACGTTACGCACCACATCCAGCAGCGACAGCACGTCATTTTCGGTATCCCAGTGCTGGAGATTGTCGCATTTCTGCACCAGTTTTGCCTGGAACGGCAATAAATTAGGCATCCGGTCCGTCAACAGGCCGAAGCGATCGACCATAAAAACGTTCTGTCGAGCGGCATCTTCGCTTAAACCTTCACGCTGAGTCTGCGCGATGATTTGTTCAGCAATCCCACATCCGGCGGAACCCGCGCCGAGGAAAACGATTTTCTGCTCGCTAAGCTGACTGCCGGCAGCGCGGCTGGCGGCGATCAACGTACCGACGGTCACGGCTGCGGTGCCCTGAATATCATCGTTAAAAGAGCAAATCTCATCACGATAGCGCGTCAACAGCGGCATTGCGTTTTTCTGCGCGAAATCTTCGAACTGTAGCAGGATATCTGGCCAGCGCTGCTTAACGGCCTGAATAAACTCATCGACAAACGCATAATACTCATCGTCGGTAATGCGCGGATGACGCCAGCCCATGTAAAGCGGATCGTTGAGTAACTGTTGATTGTTGGTGCCGACATCCAGCACAACGGGAAGGGTATAGGCCGGACTAATGCCGCCGCAGGCGGTGTATAATGACAGCTTACCGATAGGGATCCCCATCCCGCCGATGCCCTGATCGCCAAGCCCCAGGATCCGCTCGCCATCCGTCACCACAATAACTTTAATGTTGTGGTTAGGCACATTCTGCAAAATGTCGTCCATATTGTGACGGTTCGGATAAGAGATAAATACGCCGCGCGCCCGGCGATAAATCTCAGAGAAGCGCTCACAGGCCGCGCCCACGGTCGGGGTATAGATAACCGGCATCATCTCTTCAAGATGGTTTTGCACCAGTCGATAAAAGAGCGTTTCGTTGGTATCCTGGATGTTACGCAGGTAAATATGCTTATCGATTTCTGTTTTAAACCCCTGATACTGGAGCCAGGCGCGTTCGGCCTGTTCTTCAATCGACTCGACGACCTCTGGCAGCAGCCCTGACAAATTGAAGTTGCGGCGCTCTTCTACGCTAAAAGCGCTGCCTTTGTTTAACAGGGGGAATTCCAGCAATACAGGGCCAGCGTAAGGGATATAAAGGGAACGTGCTTTCTTGGTTGTAGTTTCCATGTTACTCACTCTTTTTCGAATAACTGTCCCTGGCACCGTCGTTTATCATCATATATTGCCTTCCACCAGGGAACCGACCCTGAGTATAAAGCATTGTGAGACGTTAAGGTCATTCCTATAAACAAAAACACCATTGCAGATGCAATGGTGTTTAACGTCATTTCAGGACTGTACGATTACTTTTGGCTATCGGCGCGGCGCTTTCTGCCGGTTGGGTTATTCACCACGCTGCTGGTGTCGCCTTCAGTAACAACCTTACGCTGGTTGGAAATTCTGTAATCCAGTCCAAGTATATGACGAGCCTGACGGTTCGATTTCATGTTAACTCCTCAATCCTGTTGCTAGTTTTAAGGACAAATTCGCTTACGCGAAAGAAACGTAACCCCTAAGGTTGCCGATACAGCATAGCAGGTTTTACAGAGTCGGGTGCTGCCCGCTTACCACATAGTTGATGGTCTGCTGGTAGATGTCACTGAGGATGTCATTGTCGGAAGCCTCAACCCATTTGGTCAGCTCCATTAAAATATCATCTTCGGTGACAACGCCTAACTCCGCGCGTAATCCTTGTTCAATCGCGTTGACCAGGGCCGGTTGTGCTGCTGAGGTATTTGCTGAGTGATAAGTAAACATATAATGCCTCCGTGAACATGTATTTATTTAGTACGGCTCGCAGAAAATTAATTCGTATTCAGCATGGCAAATATTTTTGCGGCTGTGGTTAAGATTAGTCCTAGAGTTATTTTAACGCAAGGCGGAACTCTAATTGTTTACCCCAGAAGAAAATATATTACGTTTGCCAATTACATATCCTCATACTAGTAGTGGACAATAAATATACATTTAAAAGGCTACTTATTGCGATTTTTATCCTTTATTACAACGAGATAAGACAAATCTTAATTTGAATGAAAATATACATAATGGAATACGCTTCCGGAAGAAAAAGTAAGGATAAAAGGAGGGATATATTCTTTAAAGAAAGGGAGGCCTGTTGGTTTAATATTCATCACTGAAAAAACATATAACTATTTTCTATATCTGAAGTGCGGGTAATCGACAACATGCTACCTCCATCGGCATGGACAACGCAGATTAGCAGCATGGTCTATACTTTATTTTTTGAGCCAAC
Source organism: Salmonella sp. SAL00653 (assembly GCF_046552515.1). Lineage (NCBI taxonomy): Bacteria > Pseudomonadati > Pseudomonadota > Gammaproteobacteria > Enterobacterales > Enterobacteriaceae > Salmonella > Salmonella sp. SAL00653. Next base: position 188,418 of record NZ_JBGDTY010000001.1, on the reverse strand, counting down.
AGGAGAGCAAAAATGACAATCCATAAGAAAGGTCAGGCACACTGGGAAGGCGACATCAAACGGGGTAAAGGCACTGTATCAACAGAAAGCGGCGTGCTTAATCAACAACCGTATGGATTCAATACCCGGTTCGAAGGCGCGCAGGGAACCAACCCGGAAGAGTTAATCGGCGCTGCACATGCGGCCTGTTTCTCCATGGCGCTATCACTCATGCTGGGAGAGGCTGGATTTACGCCGACATCCATTGACACCACCGCTGACGTATCGCTTGATAAGGTGGAGGCGGGCTTCGCCATTACCAAAATTGCGCTACAAAGCAAAGTCGCGGTAGCAGATATTGATGCTTCAACTTTCGATCAAATCATCCAGAAAGCAAAAGCCGGGTGCCCGGTATCGCAGGTTCTGAATGCGGAAATCACCCTCGACTACCAGCTTAACGCCTGATAACCTCTCCAGCCCGGTAACGATGGGTTGATCGGGCTGATGAATATACATTCAGACGGAGGGCTCGCTCCCGGTCTATCTGAATGCCTGCCGCATTTCTATCACCTCAACGCGCCGTAGACCACATCAGTGGCTATTGTCGTGGTCTACTTTTTCGCCTTAAAATCTGCTCGCCATGTTGCTTTATTCATCAAACATCAAAATCAGTCAACGTAAATATCAATAATAGCCATATCACGGAGGGTGATCTTTATTCCTGAGAGAGGAGGGGTATTATTTTCTGTGTTCTACATTAACGGGTTAACGCGCAGATGTAGAGGTTATTTATATAATTATTGGAGCAACAACAATGAATAAATTCTCCCTTGCTACAGCAGGTATTATCGTGGCAGCGCTGGTAACCAGTGTTAGCGTGAATGCGGCAACAGATACTACTAAAACAAACGTTACGCCTAAAGGTATGAGCTGCCAGGAGTTTGTTGACCTCAATCCGCAGACGATGGCGCCAGTCGCTTTCTGGGTGCTGAATGAAGATGAAGATTTTAAAGGCGGGGACTACGTAGATTTCCAGGAAACTGAGACGACAGCAGTGCCGCTAGCCGTTGAGCTTTGTAAGAAAAACCCGCAGAGTGAATTAAGCAAAATAAAAGACGAAATCAAGAAAGAACTCTCAAAATAAGAGTAAACTGATATCAAAACCCGGCCTGTGTGTCGGGTTTTACTATTTGTGACACCGTCACAAATAACATCTTCCATTTCTTCTACCAATCACGTGGTATTGCACTATTTTCATTAGAGCCCTTTCACTATATGGAGACCTAATGAAAATTTTACCGCTGGCACTCTTTATCATTCCTTTTCTGGCCGGATGCGGCGCCAATAATACGCCGCCGCAAACACCTATTCCCGGGGAAAAAACATCTGCCAAATTACGTACCCTGGAAACAGGCGCGGCGGCTATTCAATCCAGACCACCTGTCGATGCCATCAGTACCTACCTTGACGGGTTCCATTTTTATAGCGGTGATAAAAACGGACAGATGGAAGCGCACCATTACGTTACCGTCCTGAACGAAGATGTCATGCAGGCGGTGATTTACGACGGCAACACGAAAAACGCGCGCCTGATGGGGGTGGAGTACATTATCAGCGAACGTTTATTTAAAACGCTTCCTCCCGAGGAGAAAAAACTGTGGCACAGCCACCAGTACGAGGTGAAATCCGGTAGCCTGGTGGCGCCTGGCTTACCGCAGGTCGCTGATAAGGCGTTGATGAGTAAGATTGTTAATACTTATGGCAAGACCTGGCACACCTGGCATACCGACCGGGATAAAACCCTGCCAATGGGTATCCCTGCGCTGATGATGGGCTTTACTGGCGACGGGCAGCTTGACCCCGCGCTGCTGGCCGATCGGGATCGCCGTCTGGGAATTGATACCCAGGCCATTAAACGCGAGCGGCAGGATCTGCCTGAACATCCCGTTGTTAAGGGGGCTAACGCCTGGGAGCAGGGGGAGGTTATCCAGCTACAGCGTGTTCAGGGCTCTGGCGAACACGGGCGAGGCGATACCGCGCACTTCGGTACATCTGAGCAATCCCGACAATAATTCCACGGTTTTACACGCAGATACGAAAAAGAATGCCTGTTAAGTGACGGTGTCACGTAAAGATTAGCCCCATAGTCTATGCTTGTTCTTCGGATGTTGTAGAAGTTATGGGTTAAACGGAGCGACAAATGAGTTCAAAAATTTTTTGCAAAAGCTGGGGGGCTGAATATATCGCCGCTGATGTTGTCCGCTTTCGTCTTTGGGCCACCGGTCAGCAAAAGGTTATGCTCAGGCTTGCGGGTAAAGATCAGGAAATGCAGGCGAACGGTGACGGCTGGTTTACGCTGGACGTCTCCGGGGTGACGCCAGGTACGGAGTATAACTTTGTACTCAGCGATGGCATGGTGGTCCCCGATCCGGCTTCCCGCGCCCAAAAAACTGACGTCAACGGTCCGTCATATGTGGTTGATCCAGGCAGCTACGCGTGGCGCAACACCGGGTGGAAAGGTAGCCGTTGGGAGCAGGCCGTGGTGTACGAGATGCATACAGGCACGTTCACTCCGGAAGGCACTTTCCGCGCCGCAATAGCGAAGCTGCCTTATCTCGCTGAACTCGGCGTTACCGTTATTGAAGTGATGCCCGTTGCGCAATTTGGCGGCGAGCGCGGCTGGGGCTATGACGGCGTACTGCTTTACGCGCCGCATTCTGACTATGGGACGCCGGATGATTTCAAGGCGTTTATTGACGCCGCGCATGGGTATGGTCTTTCCGTCGTCCTGGATATTGTGCTGAACCATTTCGGCCCGGAAGGAAATTATTTACCGCTATTGGCGCCGGCGTTTTTCCACAAAGAGCGCATGACGCCGTGGGGAAATGGTATCGCCTATGATGTCGACGCCGTGCGGCGCTATATCATCGAGGCGCCGTTATACTGGCTGACAGAATACCATCTCGACGGCTTACGCTTTGACGCTATCGATCAGATTGAGGACAGTAGCGCAAAGCATGTGCTGGTTGAAATCGCACAACGTATTCGGGAAGACATTACCGACAGACCCATTCATCTGACTACCGAAGATAGCCGCAATATTATTTCTCTGCATCCCCGTGATCAGGATGGCAATGCGCCGCTGTTTACCGCCGAATGGAATGACGATTTTCATAATGCCGTCCACGTTTTTGCGACCGGAGAGACCCAGTCCTACTACAATGATTTTGCTGATGCCCCGGAAAAACACCTCGCAAGAGCGCTGGCCGAAGGATTCGCTTATCAGGGAGAAATTTCACCACAAACCGGCGAACCTCGCGGCGTAAAAAGTACCGGACAACCCCCGGTCGCCTTTGTGGATTTTATTCAGAATCACGATCAGGTCGGTAACCGCGCCCAGGGCGACAGACTGATAACCCTGGCGGGTGCTGAACGAACAAAAGTATTGCTCGCCACGTTGCTGCTTTCACCGCATATTCCGCTGCTTTTTATGGGCGAAGAGTATGGCGAAAGCCGTCCTTTTCTTTTTTTTACCGATTTCCATGGGGATTTAGCCCGCGCCGTTCGTGAAGGTCGCGCAAAAGAGTTTGCCGATCATGCAGGGGAGAATGTTCCGGACCCGAATGCACCAGAGACCTTTCAACGCTCAAAACTTAACTGGAAGCAACAGCACAGTGAAGAGGGTAAAGCGTGGCTGGCGTTTACCCGCGAACTACTGCTTTTGCGCCAGAAGCATATCGTGCCGCTGTTGTCCGCTGCCCGTGAGAGCTCAGGAACGGTATTGCAAACCGCGCCCGGGTTTATTGCCGTTAGCTGGCGTTTTCCGGGAGGAACACTGTCACTGGCGCTGAATATTAGCGCCACGACGGTATTGCTGCCCGATTTACCGGGTAAGACTCTCTTCGCCTGGCCGAATGAATCCACCGGGTCGCTTTCCCAACATTCTCTTATTGTCCGCTTAGCCCAGGGAGAGTCTGCATCATGATCCCAACTGCAACGTATCGTCTTCAGTTTCGCAATGGCATGACCTTCGACCGCGCTGCGGCGCTGGTGCCTTACCTTAAAATCTGGGTATCAGCCATCTTTATGCCTCACCCGTCTTTACCGCCACCAAAGCGTCAACGCATGGTTATGATGTCACCGATGCGAATGAGATTGAGCCTTCTATTGGCGGGCGCGAAGGATTTGAAAGACTGGTGGCTGAACTTAAAGCGCAAGGTCTGGGATTGATCATCGATATTGTGCCTAATCACATGGCCAGCTCGCTGGAAAACGCCTGGTGGCGTGACGTGCTTGAATATGGCAAGGAGAGCCGTTACGCGCGCCATTTCGATATTGACTGGTCGCGCCGACTGACGCTGCCTTTTTTAGGCGACACGTTTGACGCCGTGCTGGAAAACGGAGAAATTGCGATCAAGCCCGATCCCGCTACGGGTAAACCCACGTTCGCCTATTATGATAACTATTATCCGCTTGCGCCGGCGACGTGGCAGGGGCGCGAGGCCGAAATACTGGCGCTTACCGATAAAGCCGCTATTGCTGATTTGCATGAGCGCCAGCCGTGGAAATTAATGTCCTGGCGCGATGCCGCTCGCTCGCTTTCATATCGGCGTTTCTTTGAGGTCACAGGGCTGGTAGGAATGCGGGTGGAAGATAAAACCGTCTTCGACGATACACATCGGCTGATTCTGGAGCTGGTCAGAATGGGGACGGTTGACGGTTTACGTATCGATCATATCGACGGCCTTGCCGATCCGAAAGCCTATCTTGCGCGTTTACGTCAGGAAGTGGGGCCGGCGTGCTATATCACCGTGGAAAAAATTCTCGCTAAAGGCGAGCAACTTCCTGAGGACTGGCCGGTTTCCGGCACCACAGGCTATGAATTTATCGCCTCGCTGGCGGAGGTGCTGGTTGACGATGAGCAGATAGACAATCTGCGCCAGGCTTACGAGACCGTAAAAGGCGCGCCAGTGGATATGCGGGCGGAATTACGGGCGGCTAAATTGCTGATGGTCGATCGCAATTTCGAGGGGGAATTTACCCGGCTGCTCGCGCTTGCGCTGTCGATTGCCAGCGAGCTACAGATCGCACAGGAAGAGAGCGTCGTTCGGCAGGCGTTACGCGAGTTATTAATTGCCTTTCCCGTATATCGCACTTACGGCACGGCAGAAGGGCTACCGCCGACCGATATTTGCCTGTTACACCGTATTGTGGAACGGGTAAAGACGCTTGAAACCCCTCCGCAGCCAGAAGCGCTTACATTTCTGAGCCGTCTTCTTACCGGCGATGTTCCCGCCTCCAGCCAGGAGGAGGCGACACAGTTTCGCGTTCGGTTCCAGCAACTCACCGGTCCGCTGATGGCGAAATCGGTAGAGGATACGCTTTTCTTTCGTCAAAACATGGGACTGGCGTTAAATGAAGTCGGCGCCGAGCCCGTCACGCATCACTTCTCCATCGAACGCTTTCACCATGAGATGAAAACCCGACAGGCGCGACAGCCTGATGCGCTATCCGGTACGTCGACCCACGATACCAAGCGAGGCGAGGATGCGCGAGCACGGCTGTATACGCTTACCGAAGCGCCGGAGCAGTGGAGCGAATGCCTTGCCCGCTGGCGGCAGATGAACCAGACCCATGTCAAATTTTTGAATGATGGCACTGCGCCAAAATCGGCGGATACGTGGATGCTATATCAGGCGCTGACCGGCGTCTGGCCCCCGATGCTACAACCACAGGACGAAACAGGTTTAAACGCGCTGAAAATACGCTTTGAAGCCTTTGTGGAGAAAGCGCTACGCGAAGCGAAGCTACGTACCGATTGGGTGGACAGTAATGAGGCTTACGAAACGGCAATGCTTGATTACGCCCGTTATTTACTGGCGCCGGGTAATCAGACATTTTTGCAGGATTTTTATCGTTCCTTGCAACCCTTCATCCGCGCAGGACTGGTTAACAGCCTGACGCAGACCGTTATCAAATTAACCGCGCCGGGAGTACCTGATATCTATCAGGGGAGCGAGGCGCTGAATTTTAGCCTTGTCGATCCCGACAACCGCCGCGAACCAGATTTCGCCACGCTGGCGCAGCAGTTAGACCAACTGACGCCGGGAGTTTTCTCGCGCGAAGAGAGTTGGCTGGACGGGCAGGTGAATCAGTATGCCACCGCCGCCTTACTGCGTTTGCGTCAGCAGAATCATGAGCTCTTCCGTTTTGGCGACTATATACCGCTGCGGGCTGTTGGTCAGCGTGCCGACAAGGTCATCGCTTACGCCAGAGTCAATCATGATGATGCGCTGATTGTTGTTGCGCCCCGACTGGTGTTCGCCGAATGTGACGGCTTATTGTCACAATCGCATAGCGGTTTCTGGTCAGGAACCGACATTATTATACCCGGACAGCTTAATCAGCATCGTTATCGCAATGTGCTTACCCAGGAGAGGTTAATGCCTGGTGAACGCCTGTCGTTGGCCTCACACCAGGGCGGCGTACTGGTTTTAATGAGCGACTGAGTTTATGTGTTGATGTGCCGTGACAGGACAACGTTTACCGTGGGTGGAGAAAGAGAATGACAACAAACAGGGCTTTTGAAATCAGATCAGGATACAGCCATACGCTTGGCGCAAATTATGACGGCGAAGGCGTGAATTTCGCTATTTTTTCCGCCCATGCGGAACGCGTCGAGCTTTGCCTTTACGATCCGAGCGGGGAGCATGAAATCGCTCGTCTGGAGTTACCGGAATATACCGACGAAATATGGCACGGCTATGTCCCGAAGTTGCAGCCCGGCGCGCTGTATGGGTACCGCGTTTACGGTCCTTATGACCCGGAAAATGGTCATCGTTTTAACCCCAACAAGCTGCTTATTGACCCTTATGCCCGTGAGCTGGTGGGCGATATTCAGTGGGACGATGCGCATTTCGCGTATCAATTACTTCATGACGATAAAGATTTGACCTTTGATGACCAGGATAGCGCGCCATTTACGCCTAAATGCCGGGTGATTGATCCGGCTGAGGCGAATTGGGAGGATAGACAACGGCCTTCCATACCGTGGTCGAACGCCATTATTTATGAAACGCATGTAAAAGGCTTTACCCAGCTTAATTCCGCGATCCCTGAGCCTCTACGCGGTACGTTTGAGGGCATGGGACATAAAGCCAGCGTGGATTACATTAAAAGTCTGGGTATTACCTCCGTCGAGCTTTTACCCGTTCACTGGTTCCCGGACGATCAGCATCTGCTCGATAAAGGACTGAAAAATTTCTGGGGATACCACTCGCTGGGCTTTTTTGCGCCGGCGACGCGCTACTATGGTCCAAAAGGTATTCAGGGATTCCGCGATATGGTGCGCGCTTTCCATGATGCCGGCGTCGAAGTGATACTGGACGTGGTCTATAACCATACGGCAGAAGGGAATGAGCTTGGCCCCACGCTGTCATTTAAAGGTATCGATAACTTCTCTTACTATCGCACCATGCCCGATCAGCATCGCTATTACATTAACGATACAGGGACAGGTAATACCGTCAATACCTCTCATCCACGGGTACTGCAAATGGTGATGGATTCCCTTCGCTATTGGGCGGAGTCAATGCATGTCGACGGCTTTCGTTTTGATTTGGGCACCATTCTTGGTCGTGAGCCGGAAGGCTTTGATCAGAGAGGCGGTTTTTTTGATGCGGTAACGCAAGACCCGGTGCTGGCAAAACTGAAACTGATTGGCGAACCCTGGGATATCGGACCGGGCGGCTATCAGGTTGGCGGCTTTCCACCAGGGTGGGGCGAATGGAATGATAAATACCGCGATACGGTACGCGAATATTGGAAAGGTGACAACGTCACAAATGATTTCGCCGCACGCCTGCTGGGTTCCGGCGATCTCTATGATTTGCGCGGCCGTCGCCCCTGGTCAAGCGTTAACTTTATTACTGCCCATGACGGCTTCACGCTGAACGATCTGGTGTCTTATAACGACAAACATAATGAAGCCAATGGCGAAGATAATAATGACGGGCATAATGATAACCGCTCCTGTAACTATGGCGCAGAAGGGCCAACCGACGGCGAGGGCATCAATGCGATACGCGAGCGACAGAAACGTAATTTCCTGACCACCTTGCTTTTCTCGCACGGCACGCCGATGTTATTAGCGGGCGATGAGTTTGGCCGCAGTCAGATGGGCAATAACAATGGCTACTGTCAGGACAGTGAAATATCGTGGGTCCACTGGGATAATTTGCCGGAAACCGCCAATGCGCTACGGGAGTTTACCCGTCATCTGATTCAACTGCGCGCCACGCAACCGTTGCTGCGCCGGGAGAGCTGGCGTGACGGTCTGGAGATCCGCTGGTTTAACGCCGGCGGAGGGGCGCAGCAATCCGAACAATGGGATGAGGGATCGACCATAGGCGTATGTATTAGTCGTCCCGATCTTCAGCCGGAAGCGGGGATCTGGCATGACGCCTTACTGCTTTTCAATCCGTTTGAAGGCAGCGTACCGTTCCGTATTCCGATGTGGGGAGAAGGCGGCTGGGTACTTGAACTGACGACTGCCGATAACGCGCAGCAGGGAATGCGGATTACCGAAGAAATGGATTTCGATCTGGCCGGGCGCAGTATCGTGTTATTCAGACGCCCCTGATAGTAAAACCGCGCTCCGGACCCAACCGGCCTTGATGGCCGGTTTTTTACTGGCGCTCAGGCGATATCATGCCGCAGAAATAACACCGGTGTTAGTTTACCGCCCGAAAAATTCATCCGCCTGTTGGTATTCCTTTGATTGTCTTCACCGATATTCGCTTCAGGCCGTCTATTGCCATTTCAAGGTAGGTACGTGGACATCCCAGATTTAAACGGATAAATCCGCTGCCCGCCGGGCCAAAGCCGCTGCCCATTGAAGGAGCAATACCCGCGACATCCGCCATTACCCATTTTAGCTGTTCGTCATCCAGTCCCAGTTTTTTACAATCCATCCATAATAAATAGGTTCCCTGCGCCGGGACAATTCTTGCCCAGGGAAGGTGCTCTGTCGCCTGTTCAACAAACCAGCGGCGGTTTTCCGCCAGGTAATCCAGTAGCGAATCCAGCCACTGTCTGCTTTCATTCCATGCGGTAGTCGCCGCCTGAACGGAGAGGGCGTTAAAGACGTCCAGCCCATGAGCGTCCAGACGAGACAGGAATCGCTGGCGAAGCGTAGGATCGGGAATGAGAAAATTAGAAATTCGCAACGACGATAAGCCAAACGTTTTGCTGGCCGCAGTGGCGGAGATGACCCGTTTATGCCAGCGCTCCCCTAAATGCAGTACCGAGGTAAAGGTTTCGCCGGGCAGCAATAGATCGGCCCATATTTCATCCGAGATGAGAGTGACATCATAAGCTTCACATAATAAAAGCAGTTGCTCCAGCTCGTTGGCCGACCAGCAACGCCCGGTTGGATTATGTGGATTACACAAAATCATCAGCGGAGGGCGCTCATGGCGAAACAGCCTTTCCAGTTGGCAAAAATCCATCTGGTAGCCGTCGTCCGGCGACTCGCTAAGAGGATTCTCCAGCAGTTTTCTACCATTAAGCGTGATTATTTTGGCGAAGGAGCCATAGTATGGTCCCTGTACCACTACGCCGTCGCCTGAATGCGTCAACATTTGCACCAAGAGCGCCAACCCTGGTACGACGCCTTCCACGCTGCATACCCATTCCTGTTTTAACGTAAGCTGGTGGCGTGACGAAAACCAGTGAAGCAGGGCGTTAAAATAGGCCTCATCACGTTCGCTATAGCCAAATACGCCGTGCTCGATTCGCTGATGCAATGCCGCCTGAACCTCAGGCGGGCAGGCAAAATCGAAATCAGAAACCCACATTGGCAGCAGTTTCCCAGCGCCGTCGCCAAAGTGACGCTCAATAAAATCCCACTTTACCGAACCAGTATTGTTGCGATTGATAATCTGGTTAAAATCCATCTTGTTTCCTTATTATTCCGTCACTGACGATTGCGGCGACTTTTCTGAGGCGGAGGCAGTTCTGGCAATACCAATTCCGCTAAAACCATAAATTAATGCGAAGAAGATTGCCGCATAGCATTGGATAGCCCAGGGCAGAAGATCAAGCGTGCTAACGCCCAGCGTGGTTGCCATGTAGACGCCAGCCGAGGTCCACGGCAGGAGAGGTTCGATAACGGTACCGGCATCTTCTATCGTCCGTGAAAGGTTTTTAGTATCCAGCCCCATACGACGATAGGCATCTTTAAACAGTTCGGCGGGAACTAACAATGCCAGTTTACCGTCGCTGGTCGCTCCTGTGACCAAAATTGTGGTGCCGATAGTGGCGGCAATGAGTTGACCAACGCTATGAATAATGGTCAGCAGTCGGTTAATGATGATCGTTAACGCGCCGGTTAACGTTAGCGCTCCGGCAAATGAAAAAGCGCAGAAAACTAACAGTATTGTTCCCATCATCGAGAACATTCCGCCCCGGTTTAGCAGTCGCGGAACATCGGCCACGACACCTTCTGCGCCTTGTGGGAACATGGCGATATCAAATCCATCAATGAAAGCGTCCAGTCCCTGTTTGATGCTCAGTCCCTGCATGATGACGCCGAGGAACAAGGCAAGTACGCAGGCGCTTAACATTAATGGGATGACAGGCTTTTTGCGAATTGCGCCCCACAGTACGATCACCGGCGGCAAAATAAGAACAATATTAAAATGGTATAGCGACTCCAGCGAGTGGATGATGTCCGTAACGCGCTGCGGCGTGGCCACCTCGCCCAGCATATTACTGTGTCCGGCGATAAGATAAACCACGGCGGCAAGCAGGAAACTTGGCAGGGTCGTCCAAAGTAAATGCTGAATATGCTCAAACAGAGTAGTGTCTGCGACAATCGCGGCAAAGTTAGTCGAGTCGGACAACGGTGAGATTTTGTCGCCGAAATAAGCGCCAGAAACGACGGCGCCAGCTGCTGCTGCAAGAGACACGTCCAGCCCGGCGGCAACCCCCATTAACGCAACGCCAACCGTCCCGGCGGACCCCCACGATGTACCGGTACAGACGGAGACCACGCTGGTTAAAAAGAAGGCTGCAATCAAAATATATTCCGGGCTTATGAGTTTTAGCCCCCAGTACACCATGTAGGGAATGGTGCCACTAAACATCCAGGTGCCAATCAAACCGCCCACGCAGATCAGGATCATGATAACCGGCATTGCTTTAGCCAGCTTATCCACCACTGAGTTGATGATGTCTTCCCAACAGTATCCTTGCCACCATGCAATGCCTGCCGCTACCGCCGCAGAGCACAGAAGGAGCGGTTTGATACGTAGCCCCATGATGCCGTAACCGATAATCAACAATAACAACATGGAGATGACTGGGATTAGCGCTAAACCCAATGACAGCGTTTTCTTCTTGTTTTGTGATGCACTCATAATGGAGCTCCGGTCAGTAAGGTAGCTCAAGGGTAGGGGGATACGCTTCCCACTACTGTGATCCATTACTTTCGTCCATGTAACCGATTACATGAGAAGGGTTAATTTGATAGCCATCACAGTTTTTACTGTTGACGACGCATTCACCGTGAAAAATAGGGCGCGACAGAATCGCGGATCACCAGTTCGGCATTGAAATGATTGCTGCTGGGCGGCGGCGTAATGCCCTGGTATAACTGTATCGCCAGTTGCGCGGCACAACGCGCCATTTGTTCGACCGGATAATGCATTGTTGTTAACGCCGGATAAAGATACCGGGCCAGCACCACATCATCAAAGCCGACAATAGAGAGCTGTTGCGGAAGCTGAACGCCGCGTTGATGAAGAATACGCATAATGCCAGCGGCCATCACATCGTTAAACGTGACCGCTGCCGTAAGGGGAAGCCCGCTATTAATAAGTTGATGCGCGGCCCGCTCGCCGCCTTCTTCGTTAAACGGAACGCTAATCACCCAGCGAGGGTCTGGAGAAATACCATATTCTTCCAGCGCTTCACGGTAACCATCAAGGCGTTCCTGACGATCGATAATTGGCAAGTCAGATGTCACACAGGCAATGCGCCGATGCCCGTTCGCCAGGAGATATCGGGTCGCTTCCCTGGCGGCGCTGCGATTTTCCAGCCAGATACACCGGTTGGCCATACCGGCTATATAACGATTCACAACAACCAGCGCTGGAAAGTGGGCTGCGTAGCGCAGCAGCTCTTTATCCGGTAATCGGCTGGCGTGTACAACAATAGCCTCACAACCTTGATTAACCAGAAAATCCAGTCCCGCTTTTTCCATTTCTTCGTCGTGGCCGCCGCTACATACCATCAAGCGATACTGCTGCTTACGAGAAACATCTTCTACGCCGCGAGCAAGGCGGGCAAAAAAAGGATCAGCCAGATTGCCGGTTAACAATCCGAGCATATCGCCGCTACGTTTCGCCAGCGCGATAGCGGCGGCATTGCTTTCTCTACACGTTCGCGCGTGACGGGTTCAACCCACGCGGTCTGGTTAATGACGCGTGATACAGTCGCGGTTGATACACCGGCCATGGATGCAACATCCTTTATTGTCGCCATGTTAAGCTCATATTTGTTCGTTTAAAGGGTATCAAAGCCATTGATTATCATGTTACGTGGAAATCAGTGCAATCACTGCGGCGCAGCCTGAATTTATAAACATTTTTAAAATCATCCTAAATCCTGGTAACTGCAAATTTTAGTAGCTACCTCAATGAGTTATTGACCACTGAATTTTCTACGATAACATGACTAACAATATACACATGATAAGAACCACTACACTGGGAAATCGTTGCGTGGTGGTTCGGAGATAGATGATGAGTAGTATTACAAAAAGCATACAGAATGAATATGTTTTATTGATGGAAAACGCTTTTTCTGAAAAATATAAATATGCATTTAGAAATTTAGAACTGAAAGAATTACGTAGATTCATCCTGAAAGAGCTAATTAGCTCTCCCGAGTTAGATAATCAACTTACAAACCTAATGGTGTTGCTAAATAAATTTTGGGATACTCACGCCGCGGCGCTTATAACAGAAGTGCGGGCGTCTAAAAGCTATCGATTATTACTTCCAATTCAACGATTTGGTTATAACATATCTAATCATCTTAGATCGCTGGGGATTTATTTTGATAGCATCATAATGGTTGATCCATTACACTTTCCTTCTCTTAGCTCTCTGCATTCATTTTTGTCATTGCCACCAGATAATAGTTATGTCCGCATGCGCAGATTGGTATTACTTGAACATGTTTCCAATCTATTTCGCGCCATCCCATTTATGACTATTGATGATGATTATCCAATTTTTCTAATCGTTCCTGAATTACTGGATTTTGATAAAGAACGCAATCATGAACAATCTGCCGCTTTTCTAAGTCAGCTCTTTTTTAAAGATAGAAAAATAGATTACGCTACTTATTTAGCGTTTCTTGAGCACTTTGGGAGAAATGAAGAAACATTCCAGAAGATCCTAATAAATAAAGAATTATTAAAAAAATTGCTTAATAATTTCAATAACATCGAAAAAGAAGTCTGGGTTTACGATACAGATTTAAAGAGTAAAACCTGCGCGACGAACCGGTCACAGTGGCCGGTTTTTTTATGCCTGCGTGGCGTGTGCTGCGTGAAATCGTGTGCAGGATAAGCGGGTGCAAATCAACAGAATTCGCGCAGCGTCACGGCAGGGAAGGGATCAAACTTATGGGCCAGAAGTTTTTTGACATACACGAATCCAGCCGCTTTAACATGTCTTTTAAATATTCTGGTGAATTTAACATAATATACATTATATGCACCATAATAGCGGAAGGCGAAAAGCAGCCCCCCAGCGTGAATCAGTCATACAACCAGCGACCAGCCCTGGCAGACGCAATGAGCATACCTATAGTGAAATCCGGCACCTGAGGAATATCGTTTTTGCGAAACGGATTAAGCAAATGCTTTAGCGGTGGTTCTGGCGGATAGTATGTTGTGATCGAGAAAGGAGAAGAACTTCTCGATAGCTATGAACAGGAACGCCGCCCGGTAGCCGAATCACTGCTCCACCTTTCTACCCGATTACTTGACTCTCAAAAACAGGGTGGCATCAAACGAGAACGCGACGTTCAACAACTTGACATCCAGTATACCAACTCCCCCTTAGCCCACACGTTGCCCGAACGTCAGCATGGGTTACAAGCGGGAGAAAGAGCTCCGGATGCTCCTCTTTTGGGCGCCGGCGGCCAATCATTACGATTATTTCAGTTACTCCAGGGTCCGGACTGGAATCTGTTGGCCTACGAAACCCACGGTAAGGTCATCGATGCGCGGCGAGGCCTGCGTATTCATCACATTGGCGAGCAGGACGAGCTCATCGATACCCTGGGGCACTTCCGGGAGTCCTATCATCTGGCCCTGGGTCAATGCGTGCTGATCGCGTTGGCCGCAAGCGAATACTGATTGTCACGCTGGCTATTGCGGCGATAAGTTTACTATTACTCGCCAACGCGCAATGTATCCTATTTATCCTGCTCGCCCGCACGCTTTTTGGCATTAGTTAGGTTGGGTGAGCCAATATTTTTCGGAGCGAAAGCTAATTATCCTCATCTTCGCCCTTCTTTGTACTTGATATTGATGCTTCACTTGAGCATATTTATCAATCATACGGTGGAAATTGGCCCATTACATTCTACCCCTACTACCAGCAAGGCATAGATGAGAAAATAAAATCCCCCACATTTACCCAACTAAGGCAAATAATAGATCCGTTAAGATATCTCAATACTATTTATCAACCCCGCCTTGCAATACCGAAATATATTATTAATATTCCCTGGGTCATCGGCGCCATTGGTATGGTGCTCGGCGGCGTCTGTTCTGATGTAATTTATCGGATTACCGGTAATGCTCTGCTCTCACGTCGACTTATTCTGGGCGTATGTCTGGCAGGCGCGGCGGTATGTGTTGCCGTTTCCGGTACCGTTAGCACTATTGGTAGCGCAATTACGCTCATGTCAGTTTCACTCTTCCTGCTCTATTTAACGGGCCCAATTTATTGGGCGGTTATTCAGGATGTTGTTCATAAAGATAAGGTAGAGAGCGTCGGCGGAGCCATGCATGGCCTGGCTAATATATCCGGCATTATCGGTCCGCTTGTCACCGGTTTTATCGTTCAATTTAGCGGTAAATATGACTATGCGTTCTATCTGGCTGGTGCTATCGCTATCGTTTCAAGCCTGTTGGTCTTCGTGTTTGTAAAAAGTAAAGGATTCAAAGCCAATGAAAGTCAAAGCTGTGTTCATTAATAAGCCTGGTGAAGTTGAAACCCGCTGGGTGGATTATCCCCATAAGAAAGAAAATGAAGTATTAATTAAGGTTGATGCTGCAGGCATTTGCGGATCGGATATCGGGGCTTTTCGTGGAACGAACCCACTGGTTACTTACCCAAGAATTATTGGGCATGAAGTGACCGGAATTGTTCTTCAGGAAGGCGCCGGAATGCCAGACAATATTAAAAAAGGCGACCGCGTGATTGTTGACCCTTATATTTATTGTGGTCACTGCTACCCTTGCTCTGTCGGCAGAACTAACTGTTGTGAAAATTTAAACGTCATTGGCGTGCATGTCGATGGCGCAATGCAGGAGGTGGTTACTCATCCCGCACATTTAATTCATAAAATACCAGATAATGTACCTTCTGAAATGGCGCCGCTGGCAGAACCGCTGACCATCGCACTGCACGCGCTGCACCGGGCAAACGTTAAGGCCGGGGAATATGTTGCCATCATCGGCGCGGGGGCCATTGGTCTTATGGCGGCATTAAGCGCGCGTCATTACAAGGCAACGCCTATTCTGATCGATATTGTGGAAGAAAGGCTACGCTATGCGCAAAAGCTTGGCGTTCCTTATGTGCTGAACGCCGCTGACGATCAGGTTATCGACGCTATTAAAAATATCACCCACGGCACCATGGCGCAGGTCGTGATAGGCGCGGCTCACGCCAAGCTGTTTTGCCAGTTCGCGTTCTGGCGGTAAAAAAGTTCCCAGGGGAAAAATATTATCATTGATCAGCTTAATGATGAGGTTGGCTATCTTCTGATAGAGCCTCTCCTGCCTGACCTCAGGTATAACCATGCGCCCTCCAATCCATATCCAGGGGATTTTGAATGGATTTAGCATACCATCCTGGCGCTGGTGATCGTGATAATTAATTACCGTGCATGATAAAGAGAAGCAACCGCCGGTAGTCTCCATTACCTTCGCCGAGACTACCGGGGAAACTAAACCGAGACGAGCGATTTATCCTTTGACGTTGATTTTCTCGAACACGGGCGCTGTCGCGTTCTTAAACTGAGAAAGAGACCAGGTTTTATAGTTGATATCATTGTAGCCGCGCACCATCATCTCACCGTGCGTTAAGTCAGACAGCGTTGTCCAGACCGTATATTCTGAGACCGGTTTGCGGGTGGCGTTGCCTTCCCCTTCACTCCCCATATAGTCAACCGTAATATTTTTCGGACGATCGAAACGGCTCATAATATGTGCAAGCGTATTCATTGCGTCGTGGGCGGATGTCGCTTGCGGCGCATATGTGGTGTAATAAACGCCGCGTATAAAACGGGAAACCGACGTATCGGACGATGGCAAGTCTGCAATAGCAATCCCGCTATCAGGCTGCATCACTTTATCCCGCCCAATGTGCCTGAAGAGCGGTCCACATTGGTTAATTGCGTATAATTATTCAGATTTGTCAGATGCCAGGGGAATGCGGGACCATTTGTCATCACGCGAGTGGGATTGTCATAGACATGGAATTTGCCATTTTCCACTTCAACGACAATGCTCCCTCCTTTCTTGTCGTAAAACGCGTAATGAAATGGCGATTTCAGATCGCCAAACCGATGCAGTTCCGGTGACCAGAATTTGCCCTCTTTTATTGCCTGTTTTACCTCGCCGACAGTAGCAAAACGGGCCAGCGCCCATTCTCCCAACGAGGTGACAGGAATTGCCTGTTTATATTCACTCGCAGGCAATGGCGGCAACTGCGCATTCATGATCATGTTTTCACTAAATGACAATCCCGCGCTATTCATGCCTTCAAGTATGTCTCTGCTATCGCCATCAGTAATGGTGGAAGTAATGGCCAGTATCGGATACTTCGCCTGATAGCTTATCCCCTGGCTGCCATCCGGCGTTTTTTTATCAAACTGTGTTCCCGCCGGGTAATACGTTAACCACGAGGGTAAATCCTGCATATACTCCAGCGTACGCCCATGAAAAATATCGCCTTGTTTATCCTGAATAGCAAGGGTTGTGCAGGCCTGTGCAGCCAGGGCGTATGAAAACAGCGCCGGAGCGATAAATAACATTGTTTTACTTTTGTTCATCATGCTCTCCTTGTTTGTAAAATGGATTGGACGAATATATTAAATTAAACCTATCAATGGTTATGCGGCACGTAATTAATTGTGATCTTATTTTACAAGCTAATAAATTTAACTGACGGGTTTAAAGGAGAGTTAAACAGAGCGAGCTAACATGAAAACGCGTTATCCGTGTGACCATTTAAAAAAATCCCATCATGTTATAAATAAAAAACACGGTTTCTTATCAACATTAAGAGATGCCATCACAACGCTATATTTACTCAACATCACCAATAACATTAAATTAATTTATGTTTTTGAGTAATGTGAGTAGCACACATGTAATCAGTTGTTACGAATTAGAAACATAATTGCTACTAAAACACGTTGAGAAAGACAAGAAATGCAACATATGATGCCCACACTAACTATAGTGGTTTGGGATAAACGTTATGCAAACACAAGATACATTTTATCAAGTTATGCGTAGACACGGCGTGACAAGGCGTAGCTTCCTCAAGTTTTGCAGCCTTACCGCAACGTCTTTAGGCCTGAGCAGTTCGATGATTCCTCAAATAGCTTATGCCCTGGAGAATAAACCGCGTACGCCAGTGATATGGCTGCATGGTCTTGAATGTACCTGCTGTACCGAATCTTTCATTCGCTCTGCGCACCCGTTGGCAAAAGATGCCATTTTGTCGCTCATTTCCCTGGATTATGACGACACCATTATGGCCGCCGCAGGGCAACAAGCCGAGCAGGCGTTGGCGGATGTGATGCGTGAGTACAAAGGAAATTATATCGTTGCCGTGGAAGGTAACGCGCCGCTGAATGAAGATGGGATGTTTTGCATACTGGCTGGCGAGCCGTTCCTGGAGAAGTTAAAACGCGTCAGCGCGGATGCTAAAGCGATTATCGCCTGGGGGTCCTGCGCATCATGGGGCTGCGTGCAGGCAGCCCGTCCCAACCCAACTAAAGCCACGCCGGTTCACAAATTAATTACCGATAAACCC
Organism: Salmonella sp. SAL00653; assembly: GCF_046552515.1. Taxonomy (NCBI): domain Bacteria; kingdom Pseudomonadati; phylum Pseudomonadota; class Gammaproteobacteria; order Enterobacterales; family Enterobacteriaceae; genus Salmonella; species Salmonella sp. SAL00653. The sequence goes on along the minus strand of NZ_JBGDTY010000001.1, from coordinate 170,086 downwards.
ATTATTAAAGTGCCAGGCTGCCCGCCTATACCTGAAGTGATGTCCGCCGTTATCACCTATATGCTGGCATTTGATCGCATCCCTCCCCTTGATCGTCTTGGACGACCAAAAATGTTTTATGGCCAGCGAATTCATGACAAATGTTACCGACGCGCGCATTTCGATGCCGGTCAGTTTGTGGAAGCGTGGGATGACGAAGGCGCCAGAAAAGGGTATTGCCTGTACAAGATGGGCTGTAAAGGCCCGACCACCTATAACGCCTGTTCAACCGTTCGCTGGAATGATGGCGTGTCTTTTCCTATCCAGTCGGGTCATGGATGCCTCGGATGTTCGGAAGATGGATTCTGGGATTACGGTTCTTTTTACAGCCGGGCAACGGGCATTCCGCAAACCGGCATTGAAGCTACCGCCGATAAAATCGGACTGGGCGTTGCCGGCGTCGCGGGCGCTGCCGCCATCGCTCACGCCACGGTGAGCGCCATAAAACACGCCCGCAATAAAAACAACACGTCATCAGAAAACGCTCCGGAAGAGAAAAAATAATTATGGCATATCCTTATCAGACTCAGGGTTTTACGCTGGACAATAGCGGACGGCGAATTGTGGTCGATCCGGTTACTCGCATCGAAGGGCATATGCGTTGCGAAGTGAATATCGACAGTAATAATGTCATTACTAACGCCGTGTCGACCGGCACCATGTGGCGCGGCCTGGAGGTTATCCTGAAAGGTCGCGATCCGCGAGACGCCTGGGCATTTGTTGAACGCATTTGCGGCGTCTGCACCGGTACACACGCTCTGACCTCAATCCGTGCCGTAGAAAATGCGCTGGGAATCGCGATTCCGGACAACGCAAACTGTATCCGTAATATGATGCAGGCTACGCTACACGTTCACGATCACCTGGTGCATTTTTATCATCTGCACGCGCTGGACTGGGTTGATGTGGTTGCCGCCCTGAAAGCCGACCCGCATCAGACCTCCGCCATCGCGCAAAGCCTTTCCGCATGGCCGCTATCCTCGCCGGGATATTTCCGCGATTTGCAAAATCGACTGAAGCGGTTTATCGAGTCCGGTCAACTTGGCCCTTTCCGTAATGGCTACTGGGGACATCCGGCGATGAAACTTCCGCCGGAAGCCAATTTGCTGGCGGTCGCCCACTATCTTGAAGCGCTCGATTTTCAAAAAGAGATCGTAAAAATTCACACCGTTTTCGGTGGTAAAAACCCGCATCCTAACTGGCTGGTGGGCGGCGTTCCTTGCGCCATCAACCTTGACGAAACGGGCGCGGTCGGCGCAGTGAATATGGAACGCCTGAACCTTGTCAGTTCCATCATCCAAAAAGCTCGCCAGTTCTGCGAACAGGTTTATCTTCCGGACGTCTTGCTGATTGCCAGTTATTACAAAGACTGGGCAAAAATCGGCGGCGGGTTATCGAGCATGAACCTGCTGGCTTATGGCGAGTTTCCGGATAACCCTAACGATTATTCCGCCAGTAATCTTCTGCTTCCGCGTGGGGCTATCATTAACGGTCGTTTCGACGAAATTCATCCTGTCGATTTAACCGCCCCCGATGAGATTCAGGAGTTTGTCACTCACTCCTGGTATACCTATGGTAACGGCAATAACGATAAGGGCCTGCATCCCTGGGATGGTCTGACCGAACCGCAACTGGTCATGGGCGAACACTATAAAGGCACAAAAACTTTTATCGAACAGGTGGATGAGTCCGCTAAATATTCATGGATTAAATCGCCGCGCTGGAAGGGACATGCGATGGAGGTAGGTCCGCTGGCGCGTTATCTGATTGGATATCATCAAAATAAACCGGAATTTAAAGAGCCCGTGGATCAACTGCTGAGTGTATTAAAGCTGCCTAAAGAAGCGCTCTTTTCTACATTAGGACGTACTGCCGCGCGTGCGCTGGAATCCGTATGGGCAGGCAATACGCTGCAATATTTCTTCGATCGTCTGATGCGTAACCTCAAGTCCGGCGATACGGCGACGGCAAACGTCACGCTCTGGGAACCCGATACCTGGCCTACATCGGCAAAAGGCGTTGGTTTCAGCGAGGCGCCGCGTGGCGCGCTGGGGCACTGGATAAAAATTGAAAATCAGAAAATCGACAGCTATCAGTGTGTGGTACCGACAACCTGGAATGCCGGGCCACGTGACGATAAAGGTCAAATTGGCGCGTACGAAGCGGCGTTAATGGGGACTAAACTCGCCGTTCCCGATCAACCATTGGAGATTTTACGTACTCTGCACAGCTTCGATCCCTGCCTGGCCTGCTCCACCCATGTTATTGATAATCATGGAGGGGAGCTGGTCAGGGTTCAGGTACGATGACGACGATTCGGAGGTCTCAATGCATCTCAAAGAAATAACCAGCCAGGGGTACTATATCTATGAAGCTCCGGTCCGTTTATGGCACTGGATCACGGCGTTATCCATTGTCGTCCTGGCTGTTACAGGATATTTCATTGGCCGCCCCCTGCCATCGATTCAAGGTGAAGCGACCTTTATGTTTTGGATGGGCTGGATACGACTGATCCATTTTACCACGGCGTATATTTTTACTGTCGCGCTGCTGTTTCGTATTTACTGGGCATGTGTCGGCAATGAGTACGCCAGGGAGATGTTTCTGGTTCCGTTCTGGCGCCGCGCCTGGCGCAAAGGCGTTATCAGCGAAATCCGCTGGTATTTTTTCCTCGAAAAAGAGGCCCATCGTTACTATGGACATAATCCGGTAGCGGGACTGGCGGTAATGTTCTATTTCTGGATGTCCGTACTGATGGTGTGTAGCGGCTTTGCGCTCTATGGCGAAGGACTTGGAACAGACAGTTGGGCGTATCAATGGTTTGGCTGGATGATTCGCCTGACTGGCAACGATAGCCTCGCGCTGCATTTCTGGCACCGGCTGGGCATGTGGTTCATTATCGCCTTCGTCATTGCGCATGTTTATACCGCTATCCGCGAAGACATTATGAGCCGACAAAGCGTGATTTCCGTCATGATAAGCGGCTGGCGCTGGTTCAGGTGATAACAATGGCAGAAGTAACAATCTTAGGGCTTGGCAACCTGCTTTGGGCAGATGAAGGGTTCGGCGTCAGAGCGGCGGAAAAGCTGTTTGAACAGTATGCCGATAACGAGAAAGTTGACGTTGTTGATGGCGGTACGCAGGGGCTGGCGCTGCTGCCCTGGCTGCAACAGACCGAAAAACTGTTAATCATGGATGCTATCGATTTTGGTATGGCGCCAGGTTCGCTGGCGATGTTTCGTGATGAACAGGTTCCCGCCTATCTGACGGCGAAAAAACTCAGTTTACATCAGACCAGTTTTTCTGAAGTGCTGGCATTGCTGCAATTAACCGGCGGCCAGTTATCGGAGATTGTGCTGATTGGCGTGCAGCCAGAATGTCTGGATGACTATGGCGGGAGTCTTACGCCGCAGGTAAAGGCGCAACTGATGCCTGCGGTCTATCTCGCGCAGGAAGTGCTGGCGCAATGGGGTATCACCGCCTCTTCAGCGGCCTTGCCCACTGAAAGACTCAATCATTACAGCCTGTGTATGGAACGCTACGAAGATGAACGCCCAGATGCGCAAAGCGCTTGCCGGGTCGGCGATATTCGGGTGCTACAGAGAGAGAAATCATAATGTGTATCGGCGTTCCTGTGCAGGTTATTTCACCCGGTCAGTGGTTCGCCAAATGCCGCGACCGACACGGCGAGCTTATCAACGTTGATATTCGGCTTGTGGCTCCCCCCTTAGCAGGCGCATGGCTGCTGACATTTGGCGGCGCAGCACGACGAGAAATGGACGAAGCGGAAGCCGCTGAGGTACTGGCGGCGCTGGACTCACTGGAACAGGCCATGCTCACGCAAAGCGATCCGCTGACCGGTTTTGCCGATTTATTGTCTCGCACGCCTGAATTACCGGAGCATTTAAAAAAATGACTATCTCACCCCAAAATCCTGTTTGTCCACTGGCGGATAAAGGCTTTCTGGTTACCGATGCGCAAACGCTCCCGTCGTTGATTAATGCGCATCCGACTGTGCTGGTTTTGCTGCAAAGCGACCCCAACAAACATCCGGAAGTCGCCGACAGTTGGGTCATCATCCCGGAGATCCTCAAGCAATTTCCGGCGACGTCTTATACCGCGGCATTTGCGGATAGCGAACAGAGTGAACTGATCGCCCGGGAGTATCGCATTCTGAAATATCCGGCGCTGCTTTTCTTTCGCCAGCACCGTTTTGTCGGCAGTCTGGCGGGATTATATAGCTGGCAAGAATACTCTCAGCGGGTGGCCGCATTGCTGACCACACCGGGCTATCGTCAGGATATTCCCGTTATCACGCAATAGAATGAAAGGTAACACACGTGAATTATTCCAGAACTATTCCAGTCGTTAATATTGCCGGACCAGGCTCGCAGCCAGAAGAGGAAGACTTTAACTTTCTTCCTATCCCCGCCGGCATTAATCTCCCGCTGACGCCGGTTTTACCGGAACAGGCGCTGCCCGCTGAGCTCCGTGTTGCCAGACACATCCTGACTACGCTTATTCGCGATATGGATAACCCAGTGGCAACGCTCCCCTTTCCTCTGAGCTATAAGCTGAATGCCACTGAGCAACAGAATAGCGGTTTATTGGATCAACTGCTCGGCGAAGGTGAAATCTCCGCCCGGGTACTATTATCCGATGGAAAAGAACAGCGTATTCAGGAGACGGTTTTTACGGGCGTCTGGCGTGTGCGTGAATATAACGCTGACCAGCAACGGGTTGCCGATGAAATTATCATTGGCCCGATCCCAGAGAGCATCTGGCAGACGCATCCGCAGCCGCCGATTACGCCAGAATTGCCGCCACAACCGGCGGGATTGATGAATGGTGCCTTTATCGCGCATGAAATAGCCGAGCGCGTAAAACAGCCGGTAAAAGAGCCGCATATCATTAACTTAACGCTGTTGCCAGTAAACGATGCCGATCGCGAGTATCTGGATCATTTTTTAGGCGAAGGTTGTAGCGCTATTTTTTCACGCGGATATGGTAAATGCCGGATTGTAAGCACGCATTTTCCCGGCGTATGGCGGGTCAATTATTTCAATGATATGAACACATTACTGCAAGATATGATTGAGATAGCGGACATTCCTGATATCGCCGTTGCAGGCATCGATGATATCGAAGATGCCTACGCGGGGCTAAAAAATACGTTGGAATGGTTGAAAGAATACCCGGTTACAGAAAATGAGCCAGTGGTGCGCATGGAGTGCAAAGTATGTTGGTGGGTTTACGACCCTGCGCTGGGCGATGACGTATGGCAAATTCCACCCGGTGTGCCCTTCAGCCAGTTACCTGATTACTGGTGCTGTCCGGTTTGCGAAACCAGTAAGTCCGGGTTTATGGTGATCGATGAAGGTAATAGTTCGTGCAAAGATTGACCGTCTATTCTCACCCGCTACGGATTATCTGGCAGGAGGCGCCGATCGGTCGTTTGTTACAGGGCGCAACGCCGGTATACGCAAAAACGCTTATTTCACGTTTGTTTACGTTGTGCGCTCAGGCGCACAGCGCGGCGGCGGCTTTACTGTTGTTTCCTGAAAAGAAGCCAGATATGCAGGCCGCACAACAAGAGCTGGCGCGAGAAACGCTCCGTCGCGCGTTGACAGACTGGCTCCCCCTGTTTAGCCACCGACAGGCAACCGCTGAAGAATGGGCGTTGTTACGTCGCGGAGAGTTATCCCCGCTGGCAAGCACAATCTTTTTTGACGATGATCCTCAGACCTGGCTTGCCGCTGGCGTAAAGGGCTGGGAAGCCTGGTTTTTGCAAGAGCGTTCTGAAACCGCCCGCTGGCTGGCGGCAGTACAGAATATCATTACACCTACACTACCGATGGCATCGTCCCCGGACCATACGTTAATAACCCATGGTCCCCTGGATGTCTCGCCTCTGGCTATCGAATATCCGCTGCTGTCAGCCTGTTGTCTTAGCGGTAAAACGACTGCGCTACGTCTGCTGGCCCGCTGCATTACGCTCGCCCGAAGTTTGAGCGCCCTTCCCACCCTGCGCTGGAATCGTTTTGATGATGGCGAATGGAAAATAGCGGTAGTGGAAACCGCGCGAGGATGGTTAGTTCATCAGGCCAGACTGACGACGTCAGGCAATATTCTTGATTACCGTATTATCTCGCCTACCACACGTCACGCCCAACCTGACGGCGTCATTGCTCGCGAACTGGCCACTATTCCACTCTCATTGTGGTCGCAACAGTTACAGGTAATTGATCCTTGTGTCGCCGTAAATATTGTTGAATGAAGGAGCTGGCCCATGCATGAATTAGCCCTGGCGCAAAATATTATCGAATTGCTGGAGGAACAGGCAGTAAATCACCAGTTCAGCAAGGTAAAGCAAGTCTGGCTGGAGATTGGCGTTATGGCCTGTGTTGAGGTGCCGGCGCTGCATTTTGGCCTGGACGTCGCCGCTCGTCATACCCTTGCTGACAATGCGCGTTTCCACATTACTATCGCACCGGCGCAAGGTTGGTGTCTGTCCTGTAATCAACCCTTCACCTCTCAAACATCCACACTCTGTTGTCCCTTTTGTCATTCAGGCAAAGTGCAGATAGATGACAGTAGCAGAATGCGCATTCGCGAGATCGAAGTCGAATAGTCAACGAATAGGCAATAAAAAAGGACGCCAGAAGCGTCCTGAAATAATAAAAGAATAAATTAACAATAATAAAGGTTAAGCAGTGACCCAGTTTTGGGAAAAGGAGGGTATCCCTAAACTGTCTTAATCAGCAAGTTTTATCAAAACTCGTAGACTAAGCCGAGCGCCACGGTGTTGTCTGTATTAGGATTCGATGGGTTGCCATCTTTTAGCAGATTGATTTTGTAGTCAACATACGCGGACATATTTTTATTGAAGTAGTAATAGGAACCCACATCAATATATTTCACAAGGTCGAACGAACCCAGTCCATCAACATCATTGGCTCTGGATTGCAGGAATGCCAGTGACGGGCGTAAGCCATTATCAAATTGATATTGCCCTACCATTTCCCAGTTATCGGTTTTATGTGCAAAGCCGCCCAATGTATCGCCCATATAGGTCATATCATAAGTGCGGGTATAGTTTGCCGCCAGGTAAATATTATTGGCATCATACTTCACGCCGCCAGTCCAGGCTTCAGCGCGGTCGCCATTGTCGTATTTATCTTGCGTCATCTGATCAAGCGTGCGTTTGGAACTGGTATAGGCTGCCCCCAGGCTCACCCCCATGCCCAAATCATATGTAGCTGATGCCCCGAAACCATCGCCATTCTGGTACGCGATACTTTTTCTGGCATTATTACTTAAAGGATCGCCTTCTTTCGACAGGCCGTCATTTTTACCCTGATACTGCAACGCAATATTCAGACCATCAACCAGACCAAAGAAATCATTATTGCGATAAGTCAGAACGCCATTCGCGCGTCCGGTCATAAAATTATCGGAAGCTTCATACGAATCATTACCAAATTCAGGCAGTACGTCAGTCCATGAACCAATGTCGTATAACACGCCATAGTTACGACCATAATCAACAGACCCCATATCGGCAAATGCCAAACCAGCAAAACCGAGACGCGTCCAGCTTTGCGGGGAACCGCTGGAGTCACCATCTTCCGGACGATTGGCGTTGACCTGATACTCCCACTGTCCAAAACCGGTTAGTTGATCGGTAATTTGAGTCTCGCCTTTAATACCCATACGGATATAAGATTGATCGCCATCCGTACTATGATTACTGGAAAAATAATGCAGGCCGTCGACCTTGCCATACAAATCCAGTTTATTGCCATCCTTGTTATAGATTTCTGCTGCGTTGGCGGCTCCAGCCATCATTACGGCTGCGGCTACCGCAGATAACACCACTACTTTTTTCATTTTATATGCCTTATTTGTCTTATTTTTGGACTTTCCGCAAAGCCTGCTCGCGGAACTGTCCAGGACAATATCACTAACAATTACCGTGCGTTAAGTTTCAAAGTGTAATATTAGCTTGCTATGTATTAGTGATGTTAAAATGCAAGTTAAGCATGACTACATCAATGATATGCCCTGTTTTCTGCTGTAATAACAAGGGGGTTACCAGTAGAGAACAGGCTTACGGTCGGGGATGCCAGGGCGAGAATGGCACTGAACATTCGGCTGACATTCGGTAAGACGGAATCATAATCCAGTCAGTTGAGGCCACAGCCCTTCTTATTTTTGTGTATAATTTGTTACGTTTACATTTATTTTTAAATTAGCGTTATGAAAATATCAGTACTACTGAAATAGCACTTCTTCGCTTCGTGTATTTTTACTATGGTTAATTATCACATAGCGCAAACGGTCATTTGTGTATCACTATTCATAAGATTAACTATTTACCAGTGGTAATAAAAATAAAAGTAAGTCAATGGACAACAACAATACTGAAACTCTAAATGTTGATATTTTGAGTCATGCCGTTACAAACAAATACGATATTCTTAATTGCACTACTCCCTTTTCGGGGTAGTTTTATAGAAGGATGTTTTTTATTGTTCGTGAGCCATGCTCCTTTAGTATAAAGGTGAACGTAACAGGAAAGATAAAGCGTCTCAAAAACAGACCATATGGGTATAACTATTATGCAAAAAACGTCACTATTGTTTTCGGCCGCCGCGATAACGTTAACTCTGATGGCGTCATCGGCATCAGCGGCAACGCCAACCGCCGCACAAAATGAAGCTACGTCGACCGTTAAACAAGAAATTACAGAAGGCATTAACCGTTACCTTTATTCAATAGATAAGGCAGACCCAACGTTAGGCAAGCAGCTCTTTTATGTTTCACCGGAAACCAGTTTTATTCATCCACGCGGTCACGAACGCGGATGGTCGCAGATCGCTGAAAATTTTTATGGCACCACTATGGGTAAAACCTTCAGCAAACGCACATTAAAACTGGACGCTCCCCCTGCTATTCATGTGTATGGCAATGCCGCCGTTGCAGAGTTCGACTGGCATTTTACCGCGGTACGCCGTGATAATGGGCAGACTCAACACACGACAGGCCGCGAAAGCCAGGTGTGGGCGAAGATACCAAACACAGGATGGCGAATCGTTCATGTCCACTACTCCGGTCCAGCCAAAACCGGCGTTGGAGAAGGCTATTAAGCTTTGCTCTTCAGGTTATGGCGCAGATGAACATTCTGCGCCAGTTAAGACGAGCTCAGGTCAGTTGATAGTGCTTATCCGGTATCCGTTTTTCCGGAATATCCCTTTCATCATTCATTTGCAGTAAATCGATTTCTATCGCATTGCATATCGCATCCAGCGGTAAATCATTATTTTCAGTACCGAACGGATCTTCCAACTCTTCTGCTAACGCATCCAGCGCGATAAACGTATAAGAAATAAGCACCGAAATAAACGGTGTCATATAGTGCAGATCAACCACCAGTGCAAATGGCAACATAATGCAGAAAAGATAAACCGTACGATGCAAAATTAACGTATAGGCAAAAGGCACCGGCGTATTGGCGATGCGTTCACTGCCGGCCAACACTGACGACATATCATTTAAACGGTTGTTGAGACTATGAAATAAAATATCGGAAAGCTTTCCGCTGCGGCGGCGAATCGCCAGCCACTCTCCCATCAGCAATAAGATACGGTTAGCGGGGGAATGGGAAGCGACAACTTTCTGTAACGCCTCCTGGTCAAGATAGTTGCCCAGAACTTGCGTTTGAGGCTGTCGACGCAATGTCATACGCAAACAGTGGGCAAAAGCGATTTGTAACCGAACAAAATCCTCGATACCGCGTTCATCAGGCAAGGTTGTTTTCACCTCACGCAGTATTGAGCGTGAAGCGATCATCAACTGCCCCCACAAATGTCGGGCTTCGACGTAACGCGCATAACAGGCATTATTGCGAAACCCCAGAAAAATGGCGATAGCGACGCCCAGTATGCTAAACGGCGCAAGGGTAAACTTAATACCCAGCATTGTGTACCAGGGCAGCATGATAATAACGGCGATAGAAAGAAGAAAGTTAAGGAGCAGTCGTGAAAAGATTTTAGATAACACGGAACCATGCCAGACAAATATCAGGCGAATCCAGTGCTGTTGTGGTCTAACGATCATGATTATCTTCAGCAGGTGAAAAAGCACTGTCATTAAACGTGATCCAGATCAAGGTTGCAAGCTTCTGGCGATACACGGGTTCCCTGCCCTGTAGAACATTTTTTTGCACAGTGCTGACAGGCGTTGAAAAAAAACAACTAACTGTATGTTGTAACTAAATATGCGCTTCAGCGCATGAGATATATGACGGTCAACGGCTGCTATCAGTGGTATGAGGGTAATTTATCAGGGAAAGCGTCAGCAATGACGCGCTGCTCTACCGCTGATTCATTTGTATGACCAGCCAGTAATGGATAACGCTGACAATATACTGTTGCTGCGCTTTACTCAGCGGTTCTCCCTGAGGTATCTGGTGCCACTTCGCCAGGCACCCGCGACAGCAGGTTGCCGTCGCATGTTGCGCGATAAATACCGGATGGCCCCGCATCGGCGTTTGCTTACCATCATTCGCCGGGTGAGCTGGCGCCAGTCGCTGGGCGATAAAATCGGCGGCGTGTTTATCAATCACCTCCGCGCCTTTATCCCAGCAATATTGTCTTTCTTTTATCCCGAGACGAAAACGCGAACGAAATGTCGATCGCGCCAGGCGGGCAAAGAGCGGTTCAAGCGCATTCATCAGTATACCGAACGTCCTAACGTTTGTGTTAATTGCTCAAGCGCGGCGATACCTGCCAGAGAGTTTCCCGCAGGATCCAGCTCCGGACTCCAGACGGCAATCGCCATTTCATGCGGCACTATGGCGACAATACCGCCGCCCACGCCGGATTTAGCTGGCAATCCCACCCGCCAGGCAAACTCTCCGGCATTCTGATACATCCCGCTGGTCGCCATTAGCGCATTAATCTGCCGGGCCTGCATGGGGGTCACTACCGGCTCGTCGAGATGAAACGCCTCGCCCTGATTCGCCAGAAAGACAAACGTCCTCGCCAGTTCCATGCAACTCATTTTCAACGCACAATAGTGGAAGTAATTTTGCAACACGGTAGGCACATCATGATGAAAATTACCGAATGATTTCATCAGCCAGGCAATAGCGGCGTTACGGGCGGAATGCTCAAATTCAGAGCGCGCGACCGTAGCGTCATACGTAATATCCGATACGCCGCAAAGCGCGCGCACAACTTCCAGCATCCGCTGACGCGGCGCGCTAAGCCGGCCTTGCAACATGTCGCATACCACCAGCGCGCCCGCATTAATAAATGGATTACGCGGGATGCCTTGTTCCATCTCTAACTGAACCAACGAATTGAACGGCGAGCCGGAAGGATCTTTTCCGACGCGCTGCCAGATCTCCTCTTCCGGATAATGACGCATCGCCACCACCAGACTAAGCACTTTCGAAATAGACTGAATAGAGAAGCGTTCGTGCGCATCGCCCGCCTGATAATGCTGCCCGTCCACGGTACAAATCGCTATCCCCAGCTTTGAACCCTCGACGGACGCTAATGCCGGAATATAGTCAGCGACTTTGCCCTGGCCAATGAGGGGGCGAACGCGCTGTAAAATCGTCTCTAAAATTGCATTATCCATGGCCCAGGCCACAACATGCTCCTTGCTCGCAGGTCTGAAAAAGCCTGCGAGTATAGCAGAGGGCGCCACGCGACGTCAGGGCGATTAGACGCGGTTCTTCCAGACGGTCTGCACATTACAAAATTCGTGTAAACCAAAGTGCGAAAGCTCGCGACCGAAGCCGCTTTTCTTCACCCCGCCGAATGCCACACGCGCATCGCTGGCGCTGTACCCATTAATGAATACCCCGCCGCACTCAAGACGCGCCGCCATCTCCGCGGCCAGCGTATCGTCGGCGGTAAAGATCGTCGCCGACAGGCCAAACTCACTGTCATTCGCCAGCACGAGGGCGTGCGCCGCATCTTTTGCAACGGTAATGGCGGCAACAGGCCCAAAAAGCTCCTGACGAAATGCAGTCATGTCAGGTGTGACATCCGCCAGAACGGTCGCGGCATAATAGTTGCCCTCCCCGGCGATTTTCTCTCCGCCCAACAGTAGCCGTGCGCCTTCGGCGACGGAAGCCTGCACCTGTTGATGGAGTTCATCACGCAGATCAAAACTCGCCATCGGCCCCAGGTCATTCTCTTCAACCAGAGGATCACCCATCTTTAATGCTGCGGCAGCCGCTACAAAGCGATCGGTAAACGCCTGCGCAATGCCCTCTTCGACAATGAAACGTTTGGCGGCGGCGCAGACTTGTCCGGTGTTTTGATAGCGTCCTGCAACCGCAGCTTTTACCGCCAGCTCAAGATCGGCATCATTGAGTACAATAAACGGATCCGAGCCCCCCAGTTCCAGTACGCACTTTTTCAGCGCCGCCCCAGCCTGAGCACCAATCGCCGCGCCGGCGCGCACGCTACCGGTCACCGTCACCGCCGCGATTCGCGGATCGTTAATCATCTGACTCACGCCCTCATTATTAGCGTTCACCCATCCATAGACGCCAGCGGGAGTACCGGCTTCCGTCAAGATTCGGGCTATCATCTGCGCGCAACCCGTGACATTGGGCGCATGTTTTAACAAGTAGCTATTCCCCGCCAGCAGTATCGGCACTGCCCCGCGTAACACCTGCCATAAAGGAAAATTCCACGGCATTATCGCCAGGATGACGCCCAGCGAACGGTATTCAATCACCGCCTGCTGATTTTCTACCAGCGTAGGCTCAGGATTCAGCATTGCCGGGCCATGTTCCGCATACCAGTCGCATAACGCGGCGGATTTCGTCACTTCCGCACGCGCCTGCTTTATGGGTTTACCCATTTCACGCGTAATACATTGCGCCATCTCTTCTGCATGAGCGCGAAGCGCCTGACCAATATCACGTAATGTTTGCGCCCGTTGCGCTACCGATGTCATTTTCCACTTTTTGAAACCGCTCGCAGCCAGACTCAGCGCATGTTCAATCTCTTGCGCGTTAGCCCAGGGCATTGCCGCCAGCGTCTGGCCGGTCGCAGGATTCACGGATAACGCCTGTGTTGCAGTCATCATGGTCATGTTCTTTCTCTCGTTATCAGGGGAGTTATACCATCATGACGCCCTTTACCCTTTCTGAAAAATGAATAATATTAACCAGACTATTCACGAATTGAGAAAACCATGGACCTGACGCAACTGGAAATGTTTAACGCTGTCGCTCTCACGGGCAGCATTACGCAGGCGGCGGCAAAAGTGCACCGCGTTCCGTCCAACCTGACCACGCGTATCCGCCAGCTTGAAGCCGACCTGGGCGTCTCTCTGTTTATTCGCGAAAACCAGCGACTCAGGCTGTCACCAGCCGGGCATAACTTTTTACGTTACAGCCAGCAGATCCTGGCGCTGGTCGATGAAGCCCGCATGGTGGTTGCCGGAGAGGAACCGCAAGGACTGTTTTCACTCGGCGCGTTAGAAAGTACTGCCGCCGTACGTATCCCCGCGCTGCTGGCGGGTTATAACCAGCGTTACCCTAAAATTCAGTTCGCGTTAACGACCGGTCCTTCCGGCGCCATGCTGGATGGCGTGCTCGAAGGAAAGCTGAACGCCGCCTTTATTGATGGCCCGCTAATGCATCCGGGGCTGGAAGGTATACCGGCTTACCAGGAAGAGATGATGATCGTCGCGCCACACGGCCATTCCGTCGTTTCGCGGGCCAGCGAGGTGAATGGTTATAACATCTATGCTTTTCGCGCCAACTGTTCTTACCGACGGCATTTCGAAAGCTGGTTTCATGCCGATGGCGCGACCCCCGGTACGATTCACGAAATGGAGTCATATCATGGAATGTTGGCATGCGTAATTGCCGGCGCAGGTATTGCGCTGATGCCAGCAAGTATGCTCAACAGTATGCCAGGACATCATCAGGTGGAGGCCTGGCCGTTGGCGGAGAAGTGGCGCTGGCTTAACACATGGCTAATGTGGCGGCGCGGGGCGATGACGCGCCAGCTTGAGGCCTTTATCGAGTTACTTAACGCCCAACTGGCGAGCGTCGACTGAAGAAGAAACGGCCTGCGAAGTAAATGAGAAGCAGGTCACAAAATGATTGTCTTTTCGCCAGTAAACGTTTTAAGATCGCGGCCTCACCTTCTCGCAACTAACCCGAAATATTTTTATGACAATCAATCCAGTTTCCCGCAAGGTCGCGTGGCTACGGGTAGTTACGCTTGCTATTGCCGCTTTTATTTTCAATACCACAGAATTTGTGCCGGTTGGTTTGCTATCAGACATTGCTGAAAGCTTTCATATGCAAACCGCGCAGGTCGGCATCATGCTAACCATTTACGCCTGGGTAGTTGCCGTCATGTCGCTGCCTTTTATGCTTCTTACCAGTCAAATGGAGCGCCGTAAGCTACTCATTTGTCTGTTTGTTTTGTTTATTGCCAGCCATGTGCTCTCCTTTCTGGCATGGAACTTTACCGTGCTGGTCATTAGCCGTATTGGTATCGCTTTCGCCCACGCTATTTTCTGGTCGATAACCGCCTCGCTGGCGATCCGCCTGGCCCCTGCCGGGAAACGCGCACAGGCATTAAGTCTGATAGCGACCGGCACCGCGTTGGCCATGGTGCTTGGGCTGCCGATAGGTCGCGTTGTTGGTCAGTATTTTGGCTGGCGCACCACCTTTTTTGCCATCGGCATGGGCGCATTAATTACGCTGCTATGTCTGATTAAGCTTCTACCGAAATTGCCGAGCGAGCATTCCGGCTCACTAAAAAGTTTACCTTTGCTATTCCGACGCCCGGCGCTGATGAGCCTCTATGTACTGACCGTCGTTGTGGTGACTGCGCATTACACAGCTTATAGCTATATTGAGCCGTTCGTTCAGAATGTCGCTGGGCTCAGTGCGAATTTTGCTACCGTCCTGTTACTGATCCTCGGCGGCGCCGGGATCATCGGCAGCCTTGTGTTTGGTAAACTGGGTAATCGTCATGCCTCGTCGCTCGTCAGTATCGCTATTGCCCTGCTGGTTGTCTGTCTGCTTCTGCTGCTGCCTGCGGCGGATAGCGAAGCGCATCTGGCCATACTGAGCATTTTCTGGGGCATCGCGATTATGGTGATAGGGCTCGGTATGCAGGTGAAAGTACTGGCGCTGGCCCCGGACGCGACCGATGTCGCAATGGCGCTATTTTCAGGCATCTTTAATATTGGTATTGGCGCTGGCGCGCTGGTAGGCAATCAGGTGAGTTTGCACTGGTCAATGTCGGCCATCGGCTATATTGGCGACATACCCGCCTGTGCCGCGCTGGTATGGGCTGTGCTCATATTCCGCAAATGGCCAGTGACGCTGGAAGAACAACCGCATTAAGACATTCGTCTGCCGGGAACAGGTTTCCGGCAGATGAAAATGCGCCTTAGTGGTACGTTTTAATAATTTCCAACACGCCGTTGATAATAAATTGCACGCCCATACACACCAGTAGGAATCCCATTAAGCGGGAGATCGCTTCAATCCCCCCTTTACCCACCAGCCGCATAATAGCGCCAGAACTGCGTAAGCATCCCCACAGGATCACCGCCACGGCAAGAAAAATAATCGGCGGCGCGACCATAATGACCCAGTCGGGAAACTCGCCGCCATGACGCACCGTGGAAGCGGAACTGATGATCATTGCGATGGTCCCCGGTCCTGCGGTGCTTGGCATCGCCAGTGGAACAAACGCAATATTGGCCGTCGGTTCGTCTGCCAGCTCCTCCGATTTGCTTTTCGCTTCCGGCGACTCATGCGCCTTCTGCTGCGGGAAAAGCATTCTGAAGCCGATAAACGCCACGATTAACCCCCCGGCGATCCGTAGCCCTGGAATCGAAATACCGAAGGTGTTCATGACTAACTGCCCGGCATAGTACGCCACCATCATAATAGCGAAGACATAAACCGAAGCCATATAGGACTGCCGGTTGCGTTCCGCACTATTCATATTGCCCGCAAGGCCAAGAAACAGCGCCACGGTGGTTAGCGGATTGGCTAACGGGAGCAGTACGACCAGCCCCAATCCAATCGCTTTAAACAAATCCATCATAATACTATCTCTTACCCATCAGCGTTTCATGAACCGGAAGTATAAAGTGAAATTGCCCAGGCGCGCCATTTCGCCAGTGTGCAAGTTAATATCCTCTACAACCTATAACCTGTAATTATCAATTGGTTACAAGTTATCACAGCACAATACCCCGGACGCCTTTTAGCAAATCGTGGCATCGGCCAATTCATTTAGTTGACTTATACTTGCCTTGGCAATAGTATCTGACGAAATTAATTACTTGCCGGGGCAACCATTTTGAAAAGCACCAGTGATCTGTTCAATGAAATCATTCCGCTGGGTCGCTTGATCTACATGGTAAATCAAAAAAAAGATCGCCTGTTAAATAACTATTTATCCCCGCTGGATATCACCGCAACACAGTTTAAAGTGCTGTGCTCGATACGCTGCGCGGGATGTATTACCCCGGTTGAACTTAAAAAAGTGCTGTCTGTTGATCTCGGCGCATTGACGCGGATGCTCGACCGCCTGCTGTGCAAAGGCTGGATCGAAAGACTGCCGAATCCTAATGACAAACGCGGCGTACTGGTGAAGCTAACGCCGGACGGCGCGGCAATTTGTGAGCAATGTCATCAACGACCAGGGCAAGACCTGCATCAGGAATTAACAAAAAACTTAACGGCGGACGAAGTGGCAACGCTTGAGTATTTGCTCAAGAAAATTCTGCCGTAGACAAAAAAGAGGTATGACGATGTCCAGACGCAACACTGACGCTATTACTATTCATAGCATTTTGGACTGGATCGAGGATAACCTGGAGTCGCCGCTCTCACTGGAAAAAGTGTCTGAGCGTTCAGGATATTCCAAATGGCACCTGCAACGGATGTTTAAAAAAGAGACCGGTCATTCATTAGGCCAATACATCCGCAGCCGTAAAATGACGGAAATCGCGCAAAAATTAAAAGAGAGCAACGAGCCCATTCTCTATCTGGCGGAACGCTATGGCTTTGAGTCACAGCAAACATTGACCCGGACGTTCAAAAACTATTTTGATGTGCCGCCACACAAATACCGGATCACCAATATGCATGGCGAATCACGGTATATGCTGCCGCTGAACCATGGCAACTACTAGTTTGTTTATGCGCCACGCGAAGAGCACTATGAAAATGCTGTTTCCCGCCCTGCCGGGTCTGTTACTTATCGCCTCCGGATATGGCATTGCAGAACAAACTTTGTTACCTGTGGCGCAAAATAGCCGCGATGTGATGCTGCTGCCCTGTGTAGGCGATCCGCCAAATGACCTTCACCCCGTGAGCGTGAACAGCGATAAGTCAGATGAATTAGGCGTGCCCTATTATAACGACCAACACCTTTAACCTCTTTGCCCCGTTTTGCGGGGCATTTTTTTAGTACCGTCTGGCTATGACAAGTCCGCCGCTATTACCCCGCGGCATGGTCTGAAATTAGCGTTTGTCTTCTTAGTAACATAATGCCTCATCCCCTGACGCGCGCAGTACGGCGCACACGAAATCCAAATACATTGATATAGAGTCCAGCCATAATCAGTACTGCGCCCGCAAGCTGCATCCCGGTCAACGTTTCCCCGAGTAACACCGCGGCGCTCGCCAGCCCGACTACCGGCACCAGCAATGATAACGGCGCCACGCGCCAGGTCTCATAACGCCCCAGTAACGCGCCCCAGATGCCGTAGCCAAGTATAGTGGCGACAAAAGCCAGATAAAGCAGCGACAATATCGTCGTCATATCTATGGTAATAAGGCTTTGCGTAATGTGATCCGCCCCCTCCAGTAGCAGCGATGACAGCAGGAACGGCAGGATCGGGATCAGCGCGCTCCAGACCACCAGCGACATCACCGCCGGGCGCGGACTATGTTGCATAATTTTTTTATTAAAGATATTGCCGCAGGCCCAGCTAAATGCCGCCGCCAGAGTCAGCATAAATCCCGACATCGCTATATGCTGTCCGTTGAGACTGGCTTCAATCAATACCAGTACACCTATAATCGCCAGGGCGATCCCCGCCAACTGCTTACGTTGTAACCGCTCGCTAAAAACAAACGCCCCCAATGCCATGGTAAAAAAGGCCTGCGCCTGTAATACCAACGACGCCAGTCCTGCGGGCATACCAAACTTTATCGCGCAAAAGAGAAAGGCGAACTGCCCAAAGCTTATCGTCAGCCCATAGCCCAGCAACAGCGTAAGCGGGACTTTAGGCCGGGCGACAAAGAAAATTGCCGGAAACGCCACCAGTAAAAATCGTAATCCTGCCAGCAATAATGGCGGCATATGGTGCAGGCCTACTTTGATGACAACAAAATTGAGCCCCCATACGACAACCACCAGTAACGCCAAAAAACCGTCTTTACGCGACATCATCGGCCCCTGTCATTATTAAAATTTTGTAAAAAGGTAAGTTATCGGAAATCAGTGCGCCATAACAGGACTTTTCTTTTTACCGTGAGCATGGCATTGAACAACACACGATGGGCAAAATCCTGCGTTATAGTATGTTAAGACTACGCTATAGCGTATAGACATCATGCTTTTGCGGGCACGGTAGATTAAAACGTCCCGATACGTAACCTCCATTTCAGGCAGGAAAAATGAATCCAGGATTGAGACGTTCGACGTTGGCTCTACTCGCCTCATCGCTGTTATTGACAATTGGACGCGGCGCCACGCTCCCCTTTATGACCATCTATCTTAACCGTCAGTACGGTTTAGGCGTGGATCTGATTGTTAACGCGCTGACCAGCGCGTTAACAATCGGCGTCGTCTTTAGTCTTGGCTTTGGAATTCTGGTGGACAAGTTTGATAAAAAGCGCTACATGTTACTCGCAATTATCGCCTTCGCCTGCGGATTTATCGCCATCCCAATGGTGCATAATGTCGTACTGGTTGTCCTGCTTTTTGCGCTTATTAACTGCGCCTATTCGGTTTTTTCTACCGTACTGAAGGCCTGGTTCGCCGATAACCTCACCGCGACAACAAAAACACGGATTTTTTCACTCAACTATACTGTACTCAACATCGGCTGGACGGTTGGCCCGCCGCTCGGCACGCTGCTGGTGATGCAAAGCATCAATTTACCCTTCTGGCTTGCCGCCATCTGTTCCGCATTCCCGCTGGTCTTTATTCAGGTATGGGTGACACGTTCGGTTGCCGCCAGCGAGGGGAAAAATGCCGCTATCTGGTCTCCCTCCGTTCTGCTGCGCGACAAAGCATTATTGTGGTTTACGCTTTCGGCATTTCTGGCATCCTTTGTGGGGGGCGCCTTTGCGTCCTGTATTTCACAGTACGTTATGGTCGTTGCCGATAGCGGCTTCGCGGAAAAAGTGGTAGCCGTAGTCCTGCCGGTTAATGCGGTTATTGTGGTCAGTTTGCAATACGCCGTGGGCCGTCGACTTACCGCCATCAATATTCGACCAATGATGACGACCGGCACCGTCTTTTTTATCGCCGGGCTCATCGGATTTATTTTTTCAGGCGACAATCTGTTTTTTTGGGGGCTTTCGGCGGCAGTATTCACGATTGGCGAAATTATTTATGCCCCCGGCGAATATATGTTAATTGACAACATTGCGCCTGCCGGGATGAAAGCCAGCTATTTTTCAGCGCAATCGCTGGGCTGGCTGGGTGCGGCGGTAAACCCGCTGGCCAGCGGCGTCATCCTGACGACGCCTCCTGCCTGGTCGCTTTTCGTTGTCCTGATAATCGCCATTGTGTTCGCCTGGGCACTGATGTTAAAAGGAATGCGGATTACCCCTACGCAACAGGCTATCATTATCTGCAGCCAGTGATGTGCGCTGTTTCTGGCGCACTGGGTTAACCTTATATATTGCAGGCTAATTATCTTCTGTCACTGCGATAATTCAGGAATATTCCTGGGCGCTGACGAAAATATTGTAATGCTTTACCCTTCCAGTAAAATAAATATACAATTCAGACTTTGCTTAAGTATAAATTAGTACTATAGTCTGTACGAGGTTTTTTAAAAAAGAGGATGCACGCTAAAATAAGGAGAAACGAGATGTTAGGCAGTATTAACCTTTTTATCGTTGTATTAGGAATTATTTTATTTTCCGGATTTCTGGCCGCCTGGTTCAGTCACAAATGGGATGATTAATGAACGGAGATAATCCCTCGCAGAGCCGGCCCCTTGCTGCATCGTTGCGCAAGGGGCCGCTTTTGTCTGGATGGCAGGCAAAAAAAAACCGCCGGTTCACCAGCGGTAAATGCTTGCATGGATAGATTTGTGTTTTGCTTATACGCTACCGGGCAAATTCTTGCGAGGATAACGGATCGCTAACGACTGTAGCACCGTCAATATCAATGAAGCTTAAACGATACGCAACCAGACCTGAATAAGACATTATGGGACCTTTTGTCCCCCAGGCGCTTTTACAAGACCCATGGTATCAGGCCAGCCGCATGCCCCGTATGGCTGACCTGGAGATTGCCGGTTAGCGCGCGTTATTTTTGCAGTCGGTTCACGCGAACAAGCGGTTCCTTCGCTTTCTTGTCCAGACTACCGTTAATGTTGATCATTTGATCCGGCTGAACTTCCCGCTCATCAAATACGGCGGAAGGAATTATCACGTTAATCTCGCCGGATTTATCACGAAATACATAGCGATCGTCGCCTTTATGATCAATAAGGTTGCCGCGCAGCGAAACGGTCGCGCCATCATGCAGGGTTTTTGCCTGTTCGATGGTCATTTTTTCTGCATCATCCGTACCACGATAACCATCCTCAATAGCATGAGGCGGCGGCGGTGCCACGTCTTTTTTTAATCCCCCTTGATCATCCGCTAGCGCGTAAGGCATTATCAGAAAACTTAAAAATGCAGCCACCTGTAGTTTCATGCTCTCTCCTTAATAACGTCTATTTGACGTATTAAGTCTGGCCGCTATTTTTAGTTTTTACAAACATGAATTTATCCGCAGAATATTAAGCAATAAAATCAACCCATCCGGATTAATATGCAACCGATATCAGCGCCGGTGAGCGCGAAAGCGTAACGGCGTAATAGAGAACTTGCCACATAGCTGAAGTCATATGCATCAACGTCTGGACAGCAGTTCAGAATAATCGGCTTTATTTTTTGAGGATAATGGCCTTATGCATAATCAATGACAGTCATCGCCGTAAGAAAGTAAGCAAGTTATGCAACAGCGGGTTTGTTGGTAACTGGATAAAATAATCATTCACTGACAATGTCATAAAATAAATATGCCATACTTGAGAAGAACGAACAGATTTCATTTGTCTCTGTAACGGAAAAATAAACGATGAGATTAGAACAGCACGATATTGTCACCCTTGATGAAGCCGAATCCGTCGATAGCCTGACAAAAAAACTTGGTGATTTACTGGTTAACCAGAAACTCCGTCTGACCACTGCAGAATCCTGCACTGGCGGGAAACTGGCTTCAGCATTGTGCGCAGCAGAAGATACGCCCTCATTTTACGGTGTGGGGTATGTCACCTTTACTGATGAAGCCAAAGCAAAAATCTTACGCGTACAACGCCACAGTCTTGCCGAACATACCGCCGTCAGCGAAGCGGTTGTTACTGAAATGGCACAGGGCGCTAAGGATCAGGCTGAGGTCAATATCAGCATAGCGATCAGCGGCTATGGCGGTCCGGAAGGCGGCGAAGATGGCACGCCGGCGGGCACCGTTTGGTTTGCCTGGAATATTAACAATACAACTTTTACAAGCCGACAACATTTCAACGGAGATTGTCAGGAAGTATTAGAAAAATGCGTACGCTTCGCCCTCGCTGAATTGCTTTTTCTGTTAATGAAGAAAGCATAAACAATAATTTCATCTGACCGGTCAGAACAACTCCCGGTCAGAATAAAAAAATGCGAGCCTATGGCCCGCATCGTATGTGCAATATTTCAGAATATATTTACGAAATATCAGGAGTAAAATTAATTGCCGGATTTCCGTCCGCCACTGTGGCTATTCTGGCCGCCTTTTTTACCCGCTTCAGATGCACGTTGTGGGTCGTTTTTAAAGTTCCCACCGCTATGCTGGCCGCCTTTACGACCTGCTTCTGAGGCTTTCTCTTTATCTTCTGCAAAATTACCGGAACCGCCGCGATGTTCTGCCATAATATAATCCTCATGATGATGTTGCGTTTTAAATATGATATGTCTTCTCATATCATGTGATACAGTTCTAAATCTAGTCGCCCTGTGCGCAGTGTCAAATTCATTTCTGCATTATTTACATAATACCGCCACATAGCGAAAAATATATTTTCGAAAACGTCAACAGCGAAGCGGTAATAAATCATTGGCAATCAAGCCACCACGGGAAAATAAGTAGAAAAATCCGAATGCACGCCCTCGTTATATTCAGACAACTTAACCCCATAAATTTAACTGGCTGTCATCAGAAGTGCAGGATTCATTTTCAGGCGGTTGTTCGACAATGCCGAACAACCGTATCAGCTTAGCGATCGAGCCCACGATATTGCAACATGGGGTCAATATGCGGTTCATGTCCACGCCAGGCTGAATAAAGCGTTTCTAAATCAGTACTATTCCCCCGGGAAAGGGTAGCATCACGAAAACGCTGCCCGTTTTCACGCGTCAGGCCGCCCTGCTCTACAAACCATTGATAACCGTCATCCGCTAACATTTGCGTCCACAGGTAGGCGTAGTATCCCGCTGCGTAGCCGCCGCCGAAGATATGGGCAAAATAACTGCTGCGATAGCGGGGCGGCACTGCCGGTAAATCAAGATGCTCGGCGGCCAGCGCCTGCTGCTTGAACTCAGCGACAGACTGCTCTGCTACGCTCTCCTCCAGCATATGCCAGCGCATATCCAGCAATGCGGCGCCGAGCAATTCAGTCATATCGTAACCTTTATTAAATAAACTCGCCTTGCGCATTTTTTCCTGTAAATCAGCGGGCATTTTTTCACCGCTGTCGACATGACGCGCGTAGCGTTCGAACACGCGTGGATGGCTCGCCCAATGCTCATTAATCTGGGAGGGAAACTCGACAAAGTCGCGGGGCGTATTGGTACCTGAAAGCGTGGCATAGCGCTGAACGGCAAACAAACCATGTAACGTATGACCAAACTCATGGAAGAGCGTAATAACGTCGTCCCAAAGCAGTAATGCAGGCTGCCCATCAACCGGTTTCTGATAGTTACATACATTGTATATAACGGGCCGGGTTTCATTGAGTGTGGATTGCTCGACAAAATTCCCCATCCACGCGCCGCCGCTTTTCGAGTCCCGCGCGAAGAAGTCGCCATAAAATAACGCCATGCCGACACCATCGGAATCGAAAATCTCCCACACCCGAACATCAGGGTGATACACCGGAATGTCAAAACGCTCGACGAAGGTGATGCCGAATAGCTGGTTGGCGGTCCAGAAAACCCCCTCTTGCAACACCGTATTTAAGGCAAAATAGGGCTTCAGTTGCGCTTCATCTAACGCATATTTTTCCCGCCGTACCTGTTCGGCATAGAACATCCAGTCCCAGGCCTGAACGGTGTAGCCGCCCTGCTCACCATCAATGACGTTCTGAATTTCCGCCTGTTCATTGAGTACACGCTGACGCGCTGGCGGCACAATGCCACGCATAAAGCTCAGTGCGGCTTGCGGCGTTTTCGCCATCTGATCGGCCATTTTCCATGCGGCATAATTGGGGAAACCCAGCAGTTTTGCCTGACAGCGACGAATCTCTACCAGACGCTGAACGATAGCGCGGGTATCGTGGACATCTCCTTTTTCCGCCCGAGTCCATGACGCTGCGAATAAATTTTCGCGAGTCTGGCGATCGCACAGTGTAGCAAGCGCAGGCTGTTGCGTCGTATTAAGGAGCGGAATGAACCAGCGCTCCTCCAGGCCTTTTTCACGCGCCGCTTCAGCAGCGACGGTCATTTCTTCCGGGCTTAATCCTGCCAGGCAATGCGCGTCATCTACCGCCAGCCCGCCCGCTTTACTTGCCGCCAGCAGACGCTGATTAAACTGACTCATTAAGGTCGCGGATTCAGTATTCAATACCTTCAGTCGCGCTTTATCCTCTTCGGCAAGCTGCGCGCCTGCCAACACAAAACGCTGATGGATCACATCGACCAACCGTAGCGACTCATCATCCAGCCCCAGTGAGTGACGCTGTTGCCAGACGGCATCCACGCGAGCGAATAACGCGCTATTCAGATAAATATCGTTGGAGAGCGCCGCCAGCTCGGCAGAAAAGGCCTCATCCAACCGCTGGAGTTCATCGTTAGTGTGCGCGGCCGTCATCGCGAAAAAAATGCTGGTGACGCGTGACAGAAGCGCCCCGCTTTGCTCCAGCGCCAGAAGCGTATTCGTAAAGTCAGGGGCCGCCGGATGATTGACGATGGCCTCGATTTCCACGCGTTTTTGCCGCACGCCCTCATCAAAAGCAGGACGATAATGGCAATCTTTGATCCGATCAAAACGCGGTGCCTGATAGGGCAACATACTCTGGTCTAACAAAGGATTCGTCGACATTTTTCACTCCTGAAAATAGGTTGATCATAAGAGTAAGCTTCCCCCTATGCTGACCGCAACCGTGTTAACCAGGATTACCCTTTCATAAACGCCGCGTGCTATGGTAATACAACACAAAAAGCGTTGAGGAACTGTGTGATGATCGTTTTAGTAACTGGAGCAACCGCAGGGTTTGGCGAGTGCATTGCACGCCGTTTTGTTGAGAATGGACATAAAGTCATTGCCACGGGACGTCGTCATGAACGCCTGCAAGCGTTAAAAGATGAGCTTGGCGAGAACGTATTGACCGCCCAACTGGACGTGCGCAACCGCGCGGCCATCGAAGAGATGATGACCTCTCTGCCTGCGCAGTGGCGCGATATTGATGTGCTGGTCAATAACGCCGGTCTGGCGCTGGGTCTTGAACCGGCGCATAAAGCCAGCGTAGAAGACTGGGAAACTATGATCGATACTAATAATAAAGGCTTAATTTATATGACCCGCGCCGTGTTGCCAGGAATGGTCGAACGTAATCGCTGTCATATCATTAACATCGGTTCAACCGCCGGCAGTTGGCCTTATGCTGGTGGCAACGTCTATGGCGCGACGAAAGCCTTTGTGCGCCAGTTTAGCCTGAATTTGCGCACGGATTTACACGGCACGGCGGTTCGCGTGACCGACATTGAACCGGGTCTGGTTGGCGGTACCGAGTTTTCCAGCGTCCGTTTCAAAGGCGACGATGAGAAAGCGGGTAAAACCTACGAAAATACCACCGCGCTCACGCCAGAAGACATTACCGAAGCGGTATGGTGGGTGGCCACACTCCCCGCGCATGTGAATATTAATACCGTTGAAATGATGCCTGTTACCCAATCCTTCGCAGGGCTCAGCGTCCACCGTAGCTAAGGGGTTATACCCGGTCTGCGGGCCGGGTAATCCCTGGCAAACGTATCTGCAACCAGAAACATGATCGGTATAGACCGCCACGGAAAAGTGGTAGAGTATCCGGGTCAACCGCCTAAAAAGTAAGAATGAATGACCGTCGAAACGCAGCTTAACCCTACACAGCCTGTCAACCAGCAAATTTACCGTATTCTTCGGCGTGATATCGTGCATTGTCTTATCCCGCCTGGCACGCCGCTATCAGAAAAAGAGGTCTCAACCCGTTTTAACGTTTCGCGTCAACCGGTGCGCGAGGCTTTTATAAAGCTGGCGGAAAATGGGTTGATTCAGATCCGCCCTCAGCGCGGTAGTTATGTGAATAAGATTTCGCTTTCTCAGGTACAGAATGGCTGCTTTGTTCGGCAGGCGATCGAATGCGCGGTGGTCCGCCGTGCGGCGGCGATGATCACCGACAACCAGTGCTATCAACTGGCGCAAAACCTGCACCTGCAACATATTGCCATCGAGCGCAAACAGATTGATGATTTTTTCCAGCTTGATGACGATTTCCACCAAAAACTGGCGCAGATCGCCGATTGCCAGTTAGCGTGGGATACCATTGAAAATATCAAAGCGACAATCGACCGGGTTCGCTATATGAGTCTGGATCATGTTTCTCCGCCGGAGATGTTGTTGCGCCAGCACCATGATATTTTCTCCGCGCTGGAAAATCGTGACGGCAATGCGGTTGAGAGCGCAATGACCCAGCATTTGCAGGAAATTAGCGAATCCGTTCAGCTTATCCGTCAGGAAAACAGCGGCTGGTTTAGCGAAGACTAACCCCCTTTAACGTCGGGGTGAGACGCCTTCTCCGCTTTCTCACCCTGCACATTCCCGCCTAAAAAGCCGTGAGCTTGATCAAAAACAAAAAAAATTCGCAACGATAAGCGTATTTATATGTCGCCCGTCATGCGGGGAAACCTGCGGGCTTTGGCTGTAAGTTTGAAAGGAGAAAACACCATGATGACATACGATCGTAACCGTAACGCAATCACTACCGGTAGCCGGGTCATGATAAGCGGCACGGGTCATACCGGGATTATCAAAGCCATTGAGAGCGAAGGTCTGGATGCAGGTCAAATTCGCCGCGGCAAAACGGTGATTGTCGAAGGTTGTGAAGGTAAATTCGCGCCGGTCGAACTGATTCGTCTTGGCATGAACTGATACCACTGGCCGCTAAGAACCGCTCCGGCCTTCCCGGTAGCATAATGCTACCGGGTCTCTGTTACGCTATTTCAACCGCTCGGCATATTTCGCCACGCTCGCTTTCGCGCCATATGTCAGTAAACTGTCATAGGCTTCTTGCACTTTTTGCGTAAACCGCGCCACCTGCGGCAAATCGTTGCCGAAAATTTCAGCCATTCCCAGCAGCGCCTTAACACGACTGGCGCCTTCTTCACTGTTTGCCACGGCGCGCTGAATAACCGGCAATAGCGGATCGCTAATGTCGATCGCCTTGCCCTGTTCATCCACGCCGCCAACGTAACGCATCCACCCCGCCACGCCCAGCGCCAGCAAATCAAAATCGCTATGATTAGCAAGATGCCAGCGAACGGAGTCCAGCATACGCTGCGGAAGTTTCTGGCTACCATCCATCGCAATCTGCCAGGTACGATGACGCAGCGCCGGATTACAGTAACGCGCAATCAACTGATCGGCATAACGCTGTAAATCTACCCCCTGGACTTTCAGCGTTGGCGCCTGCTCGCGTAACATTAACGCCTGCGCGGTCAGACGATAGTTGTCGTCAGCCATGCAGTCATTAATATGCTGATAGCCGGCAAGATACCCCAGATAAGCCAGGAATGAATGACTGCCGTTAAGCATTCGCAGTTTCATCTCTTCAAACGGAACCACGTCGGCGACCAACGTCGCGCCCGCGTTTTCCCACTGCGGACGCCCCGCCACAAACGTATCTTCTATCACCCACTGACGAAACGGTTCGCAGGCGACGCCCGCCGGATCGCGCACGCCGGTCAGTTGTTCGATTTTATCCAGCGTCTCCGGCGTGACCGCAGGGACAATCCGATCAACCATGGTTGACGGAAATGTCACGTTTTGCTCGATCCATATCGCCAGTTCCGCATCCACCTCCCGGGCATAAGCCGTCACAACCTGACGCGTCACATGCCCATTTTCCGGCATGTTGTCGCAGGACATCACGGTAAATGCCGGTAAGCCTGCGGCTTTACGACGCGCTAACGCTTCGACAATAATACCCGGTGCCGTTAGCGGTTGATGCGGATTTTGCAGGTCGGCGGCAATCATGGGATGTTCCAGCAGAAGTTGGCCCGTGGCTGGCGAATGACAATACCCTTTCTCGGTAATGGTCAGAGACACAATCGCTATTTGCGGTTCGCACATCGCCGCCAGCACACGTTCCAGACCATCAACCTGGACATGCAACGCCGCTTTGACGACGCCCACCACACGCGCCGTCCAGGCTTCCGCCGACATCTCCGCCACGGTATAGAGGTTATCCTGCTGCTTTAGATCGGCAATCTGCTGTTCGCCGCCAATAAGATTAACCTCATAATAGCCCCAGTCGCTATGCTGCTCCGCAGCCAGAATATCTGTGTAAACCCCCTGATGCGCGCGATGAAACGCGCCAAAACCGAGATGGACCATCCGCGCCGCCAGCGCCGCGCGATCGTAATCAGGAAGCGTCGCCTTTGCCGATAAAAGCCTGTTTTGCATTTTATAACCTCTATATTCTGAAAGCGGAGAAGTCGCAGAGTAACGCCTGCCCTGGTGCATTTGGATTTACACTGATTAAACAAAAGTGACCGGACAGCATGGCCGAAACCGCATTAGCGTTCCGGCCATACCGTCGACACGATTTAACTCGTCTGGGTTGCGGAGTGGCGTAACTTCTTGCCGCTGTCGCTTCCGCCGCATCCTCAGGCAGACTCAGGTCGCGATCTCTGACCTCCGGCATCAACAGCGCAGAAATCAGACCAATACACGAGTAGAGCACCAGCATAATTAAGATGGGCAGCCAGGAATCGGTCATGTTACAAAAGATCCCTGCGAGGACGGGGCCAAAGCCAACCGCCACCAGCCCCCCAGCCTCTTTTGAAATCGCCATCCGGGTGAAGCGATTACGCGATCCGAAAATTTCCGCCATGGTGATGTTTTCCAGCGCAAATAATCCCAGCACGGCAAAGTTATGAATAACAATGAGCGCTGCCATAATAACGCCA
Source organism: Salmonella sp. SAL00653 (assembly GCF_046552515.1). Taxonomy (NCBI): domain Bacteria; kingdom Pseudomonadati; phylum Pseudomonadota; class Gammaproteobacteria; order Enterobacterales; family Enterobacteriaceae; genus Salmonella; species Salmonella sp. SAL00653. The sequence goes on along the minus strand of NZ_JBGDTY010000001.1, from coordinate 141,315 downwards.
GGGCTATACGTTTTATCTACCACAATAGACAGCATCGGCCAGGCGAGAATAATCGCGGAGATATTCAATATTATATACGGCAGCCGACGGCCGTATTTATCGGACAACCACCCTAATAGTGGGATAGTGATAAAACCAATTACGGAACTTATCATTAACGCATCGGTTGGGATAGATTTGTTAAATAATAACGTCTGAACTAAATATCCGGCAAGGAAGGTTTGAATAAGTCCGGAATTCCCCGCTTGTCCAAAACGTAAACCTGTGGCCAGCCAGAAAGATTTGCTGGTAAACATCGCGCCCAATGTATTTTCTGACGCAGGCGTTAACGCTGGCGATTTTTCACCTTCGCTTACTTTTTCGAATACCGGACTTTCTTTCAGATTCATTCGCAGCCAGATCGCGAATATCATAACAACGACGCTCGCCAGGAAAGGAATACGCCATCCCCAGGCGATCAGTTGTTCGCGTTCAAGCGCAAAGAACATCACCGCCCAGATCGCCGTCGCGCTCAACGTACCGCAATTGGTGCCCATCGCGACCAGCGAGGAAATGATGCCACGCTTTCCTTTCGGCGCATACTCGGCCAGCATGGTACCCGCGCCGGAAATTTCCGCCCCGGCGCCCAGCCCCTGTATAATTCGCAATGTTACCAGTAATACTGGCGCAAAAATGCCGATTTGCGCATACGTCGGCAGTACGCCAATCAGCGTGGTGCAGATCCCCATCATGGTGATAGTAATAAACAATACTTTTTTTCGTCCGATGCGGTCGCCCATTTTACCAAAAACAAAGGCGCCGATAATTCTGGCTATATAACCTGCACCATAGGTGCCCATTGCCAGAATAAGCGCCATCGCGGCAGACTGTTCCGGGAAAAATATCTCATGGAAGACCAGAGCCGCGCCTAGTGAATATAACTGAAAATCCATAAATTCAAGCGCGGTGCCTAACCAGCCAGATACGGCAGCGCGCACTAAATCCTGAGTCGATCGTTCATGCTTTATTTGTGTCATATAGGCAATCTCTAAGAGGTAAGATGCGTACCACTTACTCGCAATTATTTATATTATTTCGCAAACGTGAGTAAGACTTTGCAGCATTGACGCTGGTCTTTCTCGAAAAGCTCAATCGCGTCGGTGACATGTTGATAATCAAATGTATGCGTTATCAGCTTATCCGGATCAATAAGCCCTTTATTCAGCCAGTCAATCACGACCGGGAATTTATTGGCATTAAGACGCGATGAATAAATAGCCAGCTCTTTTCCGGTAATATCCTGCTGTACAATCTCACACGGGTCGCTGGAAAATCTCATCAGGACAATGCGTGCCGCAGACGATGCAAGTGTAATCGCCTCTTGCAGGATCGCGGGATGACAGGCGGCATCGACAATCAAGGTCGGCTTTAGCGCCTTCTGCTGTAGAAATTCCGCCAGTGAATGTTGACCATTATTGAGGGTCCAGTCAGCGCCGCTCTGCTTCGCCATCGCTAAACGCTCTTCAATGCGATCAACGACTATGACCGTTTTAACCTGATAAACCCCCTTCAGCGCCTGTACGGTCGTCAGTCCCATCGGGCCTGCGCCATAGATAAGCGCCACGTCCTGCTCGGTCGGATTCACTTGTCCCGTCACATTTGCCGCAATGGTAAACGGCTCAACCATGACGGCATGATGATCTGCGATGTTGTCCGGTATGCGATGAGCATTACGGGCCGGCGCCACCGCATACTCGCTGAAACCGCCGTCACGATGCACGCCCAGCACCACCAGCGAGGTACACACATTGGGTTTACCGACTGAACAAGGGTAACAATGCCCGCAACTGATCACCGGATCGACGGATACCCGTTCTCCTATCCGGTCGTGATTGACGTTGTCGCCTACCGCGTCGATGACACCGAAAAATTCATGGCCTATGACACGGGGATATTTTGCAAAGGGATTATGTCCCCGATAAATATGACTGTCGGAACCGCAGATACCCGCCAGTTTCACTTTAATGCGAACTTCGCCCGGCGCAGGCTGTGGAAGCGCGCGCGTTTCGATAGTTAATGTATTCGGTTTTTCGATTACGATGCTTTTCATTTTTCGCTCCTTACCAGTTCCACAGTGTGCCGTCTTCCAGGCGGGCCACCGGCAAATAGGCTGGATCGTACGGATATTTCGCCGCCAGTTTTTCATCGAACTCAATGCCCAATCCTGGCTTGTCGCCCGGATGCCTATAGCCGCCCTCGAACGTCCAGTTATGCGGGAAAACCTCCAGCATCTGTTCGGAGTAGCCCATAAACTCCTGCACACCAAAGTTAGGCACCCACAGGTCGAAATGTAATGCAGCGGCCATACAAACCGGCGACAGATCGGACGGCCCATGCGAACCGGTACGCACCTGGTAGAGCGAGGCAAAATCAGCAATGCGGCGCATCCCGGTAATACCACCGGCATGGGTAAGCGTGGTGCGGATATAGTCAATCAATTGCTCTTCAATGAGCTGTTTGCAATCCCAGATACTGTTAAAGACTTCGCCTACGGCAATCGGCGTGACCGTATGCTGGCGGATGAGGCGGAAGCACGCCTGATTTTCAGCCGGCGTCGGGTCTTCCATCCAGAACAAACGATAGTCTTCAATACTTTTGCCAAAGCGGGCAGCCTCAATAGGCGTCAGTCGGTGATGCATATCGTGCAGAAGATGTTCATTAAACCCGAACGTATTACGCACGGCGTCAAACAGCTTTGGCGTAAAATCGAGATACTTTTCCGTTGACCACAATTGTTCTTCCGGCCACTGGCCTTTTGTCGCGGGCTCATAGGCCAGCCCCTTGCCTTTCGCCATGCCGTAGGTGGTTTTCATCCCCGGAACGCCGCACTGCACGCGGATTGCTTTGAACCCTTGCTCTTTATGACGCGCGTAGTCTTCCAGCACATCGTCGATGGTGTGGCCTGTGGTATGGCAATACACCATGACGCCTTCACGCGAAGCGCCGCCGAGTAACTGATACAACGGCATATTGGCGGCTTTGGCTTTAATATCCCATAGCGCCATATCAACCGCGGAAATGGCGGACATGGTGACAGGACCACGGCGCCAATACGCGCCTTTGTAGAAGAACTGCCAAATATCTTCGATGCGGCGAGCATCCCGCCCGATGAGCTGTGGGCACAGGTGATCGGTAAGGTACGAGGCCACCGGGAGCTCGCGTCCGTTCAGGGTGGCATCCCCCAGACCGGTGATCCCGTCTTCCGTGGTTATCTTTAAGGTGACGAAGTTACGCCCTGGACACGTAACAAAAACTTCAGCCCCTACAATCTTCATTTTTATTCCTTACATCGCATTATGGGATGCAGGAAATTTACCCAACTGAGCCACTACCATACAAGTATATTGATGTAAAAAGCGCTGCCAGATCACAAAATGTTCTGGTCGCGCGGCAATGTTACGTACGTCCCCATCCGACGACGATAATCAGCATTCCACACAGCGCGATCAGCGCGCCGCACCAGTCATAAACCGTGAGCCGGACGCCATCGACAACACGTAACCACAGGAGCGCAGTACAGACATATACCCCACCGTAAGCCGCATAAACCCGCCCACTCGCCGCCGGATGCAAGGTCAAAAGCCAGACGAATAACGCGAGTGACGCGGCGGCGGGCAGAAGCCACCACACGCTGGCGCCGCGCTTAAGCCATAGCCAGGGAAGAAAACATCCAATGATTTCACAGAGGGCGGTGACAAAGAAAAGCAGAGTCGTCTTTAGCATGAGATTCATTTGGTTACGAAATGATAAGTGATAATACAACAGAATATCGTTACGGTTATCCGGCCATTCTTGTGTATATGCCAGGCATAAGGATTGGTGTAGAATTTACAGGTGGTTTACCGCTTTTCCCCTCTAATGAAAGGATGTTGTGATGAACAATACGCTGAGCAAACGCCTGTGCCTGACGGCAATGCTTACGTTGGCGGCCGTTGTATATACTACTTCCGCATTCGCTGAAACCAGTAAACTGGTGATTGAATCGGGAGATAGCGCACAAAGTCGTCAGGAAGCGGCGATGGAAAAGGAACAATGGAACGACACTCGCAGTCTGCGCCAGAAAGTGAATACCCGCGCAGAAAAAGAGTGGGACAAAGCCGATGCCGCCTTTGATAACCGCGATAAATGCGAGCAAAGCGCCAACATCAACGCCTATTGGGAGCCCAATACGCTGCGGTGTCTGGATCGTCGTACAGGTCGCGTTATTACGCCCTGATGCAGGATAACTAAAAGGAAGTGTAAGGATACAGTATGACAAGTGACTACAAGGTCAGACTGCGCCCGCTTGAGCGTGAAGATTTACGATTTGTCCACCAGCTTGATAATAATGCCAGCGTTATGCGTTACTGGTTTGAAGAGCCGTATGAGGCTTTTGTCGAACTGTCGGATCTCTACGACAAACACATCCACGACCAAAGCGAACGGCGCTTTGTCGTCGAATGCGACGGTGAAAACGCCGGGCTGGTAGAACTGGTGGAAATTAACCATGTGCATCGGCGGGCGGAATTTCAGATTATTATCTCGCCGGAGTACCAGGGAAAAGGCCTGGCGTCACGCGCGGCCAAACTGGCGATGGATTACGGATTTACCGTACTCAATCTCTATAAATTGTATTTGATCGTCGATAAAGAGAATGAAAAAGCGATTCACATCTACCGTAAACTCGGGTTTAGAGTAGAAGGCGAGCTGATTCATGAGTTCTTCATTAACGGCGAATACCGTAACACCATCCGCATGTGTATCTTCCAGCAGCAGTATCTGGATGAACATAAAACGTCCGGTTCTACACTCCTGAAACCCACCGCGCAGTAAGCGCGGCGCGGTAGTCACGGAGAGTCGCACCGCGCCCGGTTTAGTAGTAATCGATACGATTTTTAATGGTGTAATGGTGGGACACTGCCGGCTTAACGCTCTCATCGACGATAACAAGCCGGCAGTCAACAGGGTTCGCGTACGCATCATATTCGCAGCTCTGTGTGACGTTGCCGACCTGTCGATCATCCACCCGGCTGACTGCCGTGTAATCCAGCTTTTTACGCGGGTCTGCGGAGGGTTTTGCCGTCACAGAGAGCGTATTCTGCGAGTTTATGGTTGTCTTACCTAGCGGATAGCCTTCGCTATCATAGCGATACTCGACTTTCATCTCTTTGCCCGTCGCCGATACCACAAAACCGTTGTCGTCCGTTTCCCAGGTCACGCCCGCCGAAGGCAACGCCGCCAGCTGGCACTTCCCCTGTAACTGCACCTTTTTTTCCAGCGTCTGAGCATCCCGGTAATAATTGGCATCCAGCACGAGCGCCAGCTCCGTATTATTCTCCAGATCGTGTAACTCAAGCGTATCAAAACAGCCTTCTTGTGAAAGCGTACCGGTGACCTGCTTCGCCACTTCGCCATTCTCACTCATCAATGTCTGGCTGAAATCCTTTACCGGACCACGTAATGGATCAAAATCAAATTCGTTCGAAAAACTGGCCATTTCCGGCGTAAAAGACTCAAGGGATTTCGGGTTATCACAACCTGCCAGTATCATGCACAATAACGTCAGTAAAAGAGGTTTCTTCACACGTGTCACCAGGATGAAAAGATATTTATCATCATATTAGCAAATACAGTTATTTACACGAAAAATGCTAAGCTTAGAACATCGTCACTAATCACAGGAGTTCATGATGAAAATCGCAACTGCAATAGCCGCTCTGGCGTTAGTTAGCGCCCCCTCGCTGGTGATGGCGGCACCGGGATCGTGCGAGAGAGTAAAAAGCGATATTGAACAACGTATCATCAATAACGGCGTGCCGGCGGATAATTTTACGCTCACTATCGTTCCTAACGACCAGGCCGATCAGCCGGGCTCACAGGTGGTGGGCCATTGCGCGAACGACACGCATAAAATTCTTTATACCCGCACCAGCAGCGGCAATGCGCCAGCCAATACCTCTCCCGCTCAGGACGGTTCATCCGCCGAACCGCAATAACCTCCTCCTGCCCTCCGGGTCCGGAGGGTAACGCTCTTTGACATGGATTAATAATCCTTACTCCCAAAGGGGTAAACTCATTACATCATTAGCATGTTAATAATTTCGTTATGGTTATCAATATATAGCGAAATAATAACGACAATGGAGTGAGTGATGCCCGGAGAAAAGCAACAAACAGGCGTTAGCCGCAGGACGTTAGTGAAATCAGCGGCGCTTGGCTCACTGGCGCTGGCTGCCGGAGGCGTATCTTTACCGTTTGGGATGCGTACCGCGGCCGCGGCGGTGCAGCAGGCTATGCGCAACGAAGAAGATAAAATCGTCTGGGGCGCCTGTTCGGTCAACTGCGGCAGTCGCTGCGCCCTGCGTCTGCATGTAAAAGATAATGAAGTCTGGTGGGTTGAAACTGATAACACTGGCGACGATGTCTACGGCAATCATCAGGTTCGCGCCTGCCTGCGGGGCCGTTCAATCCGTCGGCGTATTAACCATCCGGATCGCCTTAACTATCCCATGAAACGCGTTGGCCGCCGCGGCGAAGGCAAATTTGAACGCATTAGCTGGCAGGAAGCACTGGACACCATTAGCGCCAGCCTGAAAAAGACCGTAGAGACCTACGGCAATGAAGCCGTTTATATCCACTATTCATCCGGCATCGTAGGCGGCAACATAACCCGCTCGTCGCCTGCCGCCTCGCCGGTGAAGCGTTTGATGAACTGCTACGGCGGTTCGTTGAATCAATACGGCTCATACAGTACCGCGCAAATTTCTTGCGCCATGCCCTACACCTATGGTTCCAACGACGGCAACAGCACATCTGATATCGAAAACAGTAAACTGGTGGTCATGTTCGGCAATAATCCGGCTGAAACACGCATGAGCGGCGGCGGCATTACCTGGTTTCTGGAGCAAGCGCGTGAACGCTCAAATGCGCGCATGATCGTAATAGATCCGCGCTATACCGATACCGCTGCCGGACGTGAAGACGAGTGGATACCGATTCGCCCCGGCACCGATGCCGCGCTGGTGGCGGGAATTGCCTGGGTATTGATTAACGAAAATCTCGTTGACCAGCCTTTTCTCGATAACTATTGCATCGGCTACGATGAAAAGACCCTTCCGGCTGACGCGCCCCCCAATGGCCATTATAAGGCTTATATTTTGGGCCAGGGCGAGGACGGTATCGCCAAAACGCCGCAGTGGGCATCGCATATTACCGGCATCCCCGCCGATCGGATTATCAAACTGGCGCGCGAGATAGGCAGCGTCAAGCCGGCCTACATCTGTCAGGGTTGGGGCCCGCAGCGTCAGGCGAACGGCGAACAAACCGCTCGCGCCATCGCCATGTTACCGATTCTGACCGGCAACGTCGGCATTCATGGCGGTAATAGCGGCGCACGCGAATCCACTTACACCATTACCATTGAACGTCTGCCGGTCCTGGAGAATCCCGTTAAAACCGCCATCTCCTGCTTTAGCTGGACGGACGCCATTGCGCGCGGCCCGGAAATGACCGCCCTGCGCGACGGCGTACGCGGCAAAGATAAGCTGGATGTCCCGATCAAATTTCTATGGAACTACGCTGGCAACACCCTGATTAATCAGCATTCGGATATTAATAAAACCCATGAAATTCTTCAGGATGAAGCGAAATGCGAAATGATTGTGGTCATCGACAACTTTATGACCTCTTCCGCGAAGTACGCTGATATTTTACTGCCGGATCTCATGACCGTCGAACAGGAGGATATCATCCCCAATGATTACGCCGGCAATATGGGATATCTGATTTTTATCCAACCGGCGACGACGCCTAAGTTCGAGCGCAAGCCCATCTACTGGGTACTCAGCGAAATCGCCAGACGCCTCGGCGACGATGTGTATCAGCGGTTTACCGAAGGCCGTACACAGGCGCAATGGCTGCAATATCTGTACGCCAAAATGCAGGCAAGAGATCCGGCATTGCCCGCGTATGACGATCTGAAAAAAATGGGCATCTATAAACGCAAAGATCCCAACGGCCACTTTGTCGCCTATAAAAAATTTCGTGAAGATCCGCAGGCCAATCCGTTAAAAACGCCGTCCGGTAAAATCGAAATCTACTCAAGCAAACTCGCTCACATCGCCAGTACCTGGGAGCTGGCGGAAGGCGACGTGATAAGCCCACTGCCGATTTATACCCCTACTTTTGAAGGATGGGACGATCCGAAGCGGAGCACCTTCCCGCTACAGCTGTTTGGCTTTCACTATAAATCCCGTACCCATTCAAGCTACGGCAATATTGATGTTCTGCAGGCCGCCTGTCGCCAGGAGGTGTGGATAAATCCGCTCGATGCGCAAAAACGCGGTATCGCGAATGGCGATAAGGTTCGCGTCTTTAACGATCGTGGAGAGGTGCGTCTACCCGCCAAAGTCACGCCGCGTATTCTGCCGGGCGTCAGCGCGATGGGTCAGGGCGCATGGCATAATGCGGATATGGCTGGCGATAAAATTGACCACGGCGCCTGCATCAATACGCTCACGACGCTACGTCCTTCCCCCCTGGCAAAAGGGAATCCTCAACATACAAATCTGGTGGAAATCGAAAAAATCTAAGCCGCCTGCTCCGGGACGTTTTTACGCGCCCGGAGCTCCCCGTTTTGCGAACACAACGACATTTAAAACTCTTTTTTGGATGAGCATAGTGAGCTGTTATGAAAATCACCAACCCTGAGGCATTAATGGCGGCCAGTATCAGCCGACGAAGCCTGGTGAAAACCTCCGCTATCGGTAGCCTTGCGCTTGCCAGTAGCGCTTTCACCCTTCCGTTCTCCCGCATCGCACACGCCGCAGCAGACCTCGCATCCGGCAATGTGGCAGAAAAAGCGGTCTGGAGTTCATGTATCGTTAACTGCGGCAGCCGCTGCCTGCTGCGCCTACACGTAAAAGATGACACCGTATATTGGGTTGAATCAGATACCACGGGCAACGATGAATATGGCAACCATCAGGTACGCGCCTGCCTGCGCGGCCGTTCTATTCGTCGCCGGATGAATCATCCCGATCGCCTGAAATATCCGATGAAACGCGTTGGTAAACGAGGAGAAGGCAAATTCGAACGTATCAGTTGGGATGAAGCGTTGGATACCATCGGCGATAACCTGAAACGTATCCTCAAGGACTACGGCAACGAAGCGGTACATGTCCTTTACGGTACCGGCGTGGACGGCGGCAATATTACCAATTCTAACGTACCGTATCGCCTGATGAACGCCTGCGGCGGCTATCTCAGCCGTTACGGTAGCTACAGCACCGCCCAAATCAGCGCGGCCATGAGCTATATGTTCGGCGGCAACGACGGCAACAGTCCGGATGATATCGCCAATACAAAACTGGTGGTGATGTTTGGCAATAACCCCGCGGAAACACGTATGAGCGGCGGCGGCGTGACATACTATGTCGAACAAGCGCGCGAGCGCTCCAACGCCCGGATGATCGTGATTGACCCGCGTTATAACGACACTGCCGCCGGCCGCGAAGACGAGTGGCTGCCGATTCGCCCTGGTACCGATGGCGCGCTGGCGGCGGCAATCGCCTGGGTGCTGATTACCGAAGATCTTATTGATAAACCGTTTCTGGATAAATACTGCATCGGCTACAACGAAACCACTCTGCCCGCCTCGGCCCCGCGTAACGCGCACTATAAAGCCTATATTTTGGGTCAGGGCGACGACGGTATTGCTAAAACGCCGCAATGGGCCGCGCAGATTACCAGTATTCCGGCGGAAAAAATCATTCAACTGGCGCGGGAAATCGGCTCGGCGAAACCGGCTTACATTTGCCAGGGCTGGGGACCGCAACGCCACTCTAACGGGGAGCAGACCGCACGCGCAATCGCCATGCTGTCTGTACTCACCGGTAACGTCGGCATAAATGGCGGTAATTCCGGCGTGCGCGAAGGCACCTGGGATCTGGGCGTCGAATGGTTTTCTATGCTGGAGAACCCGGTAAAAACCCAGATTTCGGTCTTTACCTGGACCGACGCTATCGATCATGGCGCGGAAATGACCGCCACACGCGACGGCGTGCGGGGAAAAGACAAGCTCGACGTGCCGATCAAATTTTTGTGGTGCTACGCCAGTAATACGCTGATCAATCAGCATGGCGACATCGCCCACACCCACGAGGTGCTTCAGGACGACAGTAAATGTGAAATGATCGTCGGCATCGAGCACTTTATGACCGCGTCGGCAAAATATTGCGACATTCTGCTGCCTGATTTAATGCCGACCGAGCAGGAAGATCTGATTTCCCACGAATCCGCAGGCAATATGGGCTATGTCATTCTTGGTCAGCCCGCCACCTCGCCGAAATTTGAAAGAAAGCCCATTTACTGGACGCTCAGTGAAGTGGCTAAACGGCTTGGTCCGGAAGTATACCAGACCTTCACAGAAGGCCGCACGCAGCATGAGTGGGTCAAATACCTGCACGCAAAAACCAAAGCGCGTAACCCGGAAATGCCGGATTACGAAGAGATGAAACAGACAGGGATTTTCAAAAAAAAATGCCCGGAGGAGCACTACGTCGCTTTCCGCTCATTCCGCGAAGACCCTGCCGCCAACCCACTGAAAACGCCGTCCGGTAAAATCGAAATCTATTCCGAGCGTCTGGCAACCCTCGCCAACACGTGGGAGCTGAAGAAAGATGAGATTATCCATCCTTTACCCGCCTATACGCCAGGCTTTGACGGTTGGGACGATCCGCTTCGTCAGCGCTACCCGCTACAGCTAACCGGCTTCCACTATAAAGCGCGTACCCACTCCAGCTACGGCAATATCGACATCCTGCAACAGGCGTGTCCGCAGGAGATCTGGATCAACCCGATTGATTCGCAAGCGCGCGGCATTCAGCATGGCGACACCGTGCGGGTCTTTAACCAGAATGGAGAGATGCTCATTCTGGCAAAAGTCACGCCGCGCATATTGCCTGGCGTCACCGCTATCGGCCAGGGCGCCTGGTTAAATGCCGATATGTTTGGCGACAAAATCGATCGCGGCGGCTCCATTAACATTCTGACGTCGCACCGGCCTTCCCCACTGGCGAAAGGTAATCCGTCACACAGTAATCTTGTTCAGGTTGAAAAGGCGTAAGGAGTAACCGATGACAACCCAGTATGGATTTTTTATTGATTCCAGTCGTTGCACCGGTTGCAAAACCTGCGAACTGGCCTGCAAGGACTACAAAGATTTGACCCCGGATGTCAGCTTCCGCCGCATTTATGAGTATGCGGGCGGTGACTGGCAGGAGGATAACGGTGTCTGGCACCAGAACGTGTTTGCCTATTATCTCTCCATTTCATGCAACCACTGCGAAGACCCGGCCTGTACCAAAGTCTGCCCGAGCGGCGCGATGCACAAGCGCGATGACGGTTTTGTGGTGGTGAACGAAGAGGTCTGTATCGGCTGCCGCTACTGCCACATGGCCTGCCCGTACGGCGCGCCGCAATACAACGCCGCCAAAGGTCATATGACCAAGTGCGACGGCTGTTATGACCGGGTGGCGGAAGGCAAAAAGCCGATTTGCGTCGAATCCTGCCCGCTGCGGGCGCTGGATTTCGGCCCGATAGACGAACTGCGTAAAAAACACTGTGAGCTGGCTGCCGTCGCGCCGCTGCCGCGCGCGCATTTCACGAAGCCGAATATTGTGATTAAACCCAACGCCAACAGCCGCCCGACCGGGGACACTACCGGTTATCTGGCCAATCCGAAGGAGGTATAAGATGGGAAGTGGATGGCATGAATGGCCGTTGATGATCTTCACGGTCTTTGGTCAGTGCGTGGTCGGCGCGTTAATCGTTAGCGGACTGGGCTGGCTGACGGCAAAAGACGATACCATCGCCCGTCAGCGCATCGTGCGTAGCATGTTTTTTCTGTGGCTGGTGATGGGACTGGGATTCCTCGCGTCGATTATGCATCTCGGCTCGCCGATGCGCGCGTTTAACTCGCTTAACCGCGTAGGCGCTTCCGCACTGAGTAATGAAATCGCCGCAGGATCGGTGTTCTTTGCCGTAGGCGGCATCTGGTGGCTGGTGGCGGTACTCGGTAAAATGCCCCCGGCGCTGGGTAAAGTGTGGCTGCTGGTCAGTATGGCGCTCGGCATTGCATTCATCTGGGCAATGACGCTCGTTTATCAGATAGATACCGTGCCAACCTGGTATAATGGCTACACCACGCTGGCCTTTTTCCTCACGGCATTCCTGTGCGGCCCGGTGTTTGCGGCGCTACTGCTACGCATCGCGCGCGTCCCATTTTGCAGCGTGACGTTTGCCAGTATTAGCGGCCTGGCATTGGTGGTGTGCGTGGCGGTCATCGTACTACAAGGACTGTCTCTCTCAACCATTCACAGTTCCGTGCAACAGGCCAGCCATCTCGCACCGGATTACGGTATGCTACAGGTCTGGCGCATTGTCTTGCTTGCTGCCGGATTAGGCTGCTGGCTATGTCCGCTAATCCGTCGCCGCGAACCGCATACCGTTGGTTTGCTGCTCGGTGTCGTGCTGGTGCTGGCAGGCGAAATTATTGGCCGCGGACTTTTTTATGGCCTGCATATGACCGTAGGTATGGCCGTCGCAGGTTAATTTATGCGTGCGGGGCGACCCGCACCTTTCGGGATTGTTTGAATGACCACTTTTTTACAACGTGATGATTTTGCAGTAACGGCGCGTGTTCTTGGCGCGTTGTTTTATTATTCGCCGGAAAGCCACGAAACCGCTCCTCTGGTTCAGGCGCTATTAACCGACGACTGGCAGGCGCAGTGGCCGCTTGATGCCGAGGCGCTTGCGCCTGTGGCGGCTATGTTTAAGACCCACAGCGAAGAGTCGTTGCCACAGGCCTGGCAGCGTCTGTTTATCGGCCCTTACGCTCTGCCGTCTCCGCCGTGGGGTTCCGTCTGGCTGGATCGTGAGAGCGTATTATTTGGCGATTCTACGCTGGCGCTACGTCAGTGGATGCGCGAAAACGGGATTCAGTTTGAAATGCAACAAAACGAGCCAGAAGATCATTTTGGGTCGCTGTTGCTGCTGGCGGCCTGGCTTGCCGAGAATGATCGTCATCATGAATGCGAACAACTCCTGGCCTGGCATCTGTTTCCGTGGTCGTCCCGCTTTCTGGACGTATTTATCGATCATGCCGGGCATCCGTTTTATCAGGCGTTGGGGCAACTGGCGCGTCTGACTCTGGCGCAATGGCAAGCTCAACTTATTATTCCCGTCGCTGTAAAACCGTTATTCCGTTAATCCCCACAAAAGGCAGGATTTTACCTGCCTTTTCTCCCATTGCGGCCTATTTTTATCTACAAAAAGTGACAACGTCACACTACGTTTCTGTTTTTAAGATAATTCTTTATCGTGAATGTTTACGCTAAGCCGCATAAGGGCAAAGCATAATTGTTAATAGATGTTTAATAGTGTTAAACATCACGCTTCGCTGGAATCCTTCCCAACCTGTTGCTATAGCTCAAAGTACCCAGCCGGAACATGGCATAACAACACGCGACTCTTAACGTCGCCATAACACATGCAAACAGGGAGACACACCGCAATGCACACCCTCACCCTAAAACGTGTACTTGGGTTCACTATCGTCATTTTGCTGTTACTGGCGCTGTTTATCTGGGGAATCGGTCTGGAGACGCTGAAAGCGCGTCAGGTCGATCTGCTGTATCTCGGGCAACGGCATTTGATGCTGGTCTTTACGTCCATGTTTTTTGCTTTACTGGTCGGTATCCCGAGCGGGATTTTACTCAGCCGACCTGCGGCAAAAGGATTTGCTGAATATGTCATGCAAATCTTTAATGTTGGTAATACCTTGCCGCCGCTGGCCGTTCTGGCCTTAGCGATGGTGATTATCGGGATCGGCGATACGCCCGCCATTGTCGCGCTATTTCTGGCTTCTCTTCTGCCTATCGTCCGCAATACCTATGCGGGCCTCTGTTCCGTTCCCGCCTCACTGATTGAAGCGGCGAACGGGATTGGGATGACAAAATGGCAGCGGCTTCGCCAGGTAGAGCTACCTAATGCGTGGCCAGTGATGCTGTCCGGTATTCGCATCGCGACCGCCATCAATGTCGGCACCGCGCCGCTGGCCTTTCTGATTGGCGCCAGCAGCTACGGCGAGCTGATTTTCCCGGGAATTTATCTCAACGATTTTCCGACGTTGATCCTCGGCGCAACGGCCACGGCGTTATTCGCGCTGATTCTTGACACTCTGCTTGCCTGGTTTGGGCGACGCCTTAGCCCTCATACCGTCTGAACGCATAAATAACAATAAGGAGCGTTAAATGAGATTCAAAAAACACCTGTTGGGATGGCTTGCCGCAACGCTGTTGTTCAGTAGCCAGACGCAGGCCGCGCCGCTGGTTCTCGCCACCAAAAGCTTTACCGAGCAGCATATTCTTTCCGCTATGACCGTTCAGTATTTGCAGAAGAAAGGCTTTCAGGTTCAGCCGCAAACCAATATCGCCGCGGTGATTTCACGTAATGCGATGGTGAATAAACAAATTGATATTACCTGGGAATACACCGGTACATCGCTGATTATTTTCAACCGTATCGATAAGCGCATGAGTCCACAGGAAACCTACGACACGGTAAAACGCCTAGATGCGAAGCTGGGCCTGGTATGGCTCAAACCGGCTGACATGAACAATACTTACGCGTTCGCGATGCAGCGCAAACGCGCCGAGTCGGAAAATATCACCACCATCTCGCAAATGGTGGCAAAAATCGAACAGGTCCGGCAGAACGATCCTGACCACAACTGGATGCTCGGTCTCGATCTGGAATTTGCCGGGCGCAGCGATGGGATGAAGCCCCTTCAGCAAGCCTACCAAATGCAGCTTGATCGCCCGCAAATACGACAGATGGACCCAGGGCTGGTCTATAACGCCGTTCGGGATGGACTGGTTGACGCCGGGCTGGTCTATACCACCGACGGACGGGTGAAAGGGTTTGATCTGAAAGTGCTGGAAGATGATAAAGGCTTCTTTCCAAGTTACGCTGTCACGCCCGTGGTGCGTAAAGAGGTGCTGGAGGCCAATCCTGGCCTTGATGACGCCTTAAACACCCTTTCCGGCCTGCTCAATAACGATGTGATATCGACCCTAAACGCCCAGGTCGATATCGAGCATCGCACGCCGCAACAGGTAGCCCATCAATTTTTGCAGGACAAAGGTCTGCTGTAAGGAGCGCCTATGGATACGATACATTATATGCTGGATAACGCAGGCTATCTCGCCAGCCTTACCTTTCAGCATCTCTGGCTGGTCGCGCTGGCCGTCGGTCTGGCGATTATCATCGGCGTACCGTTAGGCGTTTTGATTGTACGCCACAAATGGCTGGCAACGCCGGTACTGGGCGCCGCCACGCTACTTCTTACCATTCCGTCTATCGCGCTGTTTGGATTAATGATCCCGCTCTTTTCGCTGATCGGGCATGGTATTGGCGTTCTGCCCGCCGTGACGGCCGTTTTTCTCTACTCTTTACTGCCGATTGTGCGTAATACCCATACTGCGCTTGATAGTTTGCCGCCCGGTCTGCGTGAAGCGGGACGCGGCATCGGTATGACTTTCTGGCAACGGCTGCGCTGGGTCGAAATCCCAATGGCCCTACCGGTTATTTTCGGGGGTATCCGCACCGCGGTAGTGATGAATATCGGCGTGATGGCGATTGCCGCGGTTATCGGCGCTGGCGGTCTGGGGCTGCTACTGTTAAACGGCATTAGCGGCAGCGATATTCGCATGTTAATTGCCGGCGCGCTGATGATCTGTCTACTGGCGATTGTGCTTGACTGGCTGTTGCATCGTCTGCAAGTCGTACTGACACCTAAGGGGATACGATAATGATAAAACTGGAAAATCTCACCAAACAATTTGTACAGAAAAAGGGTCAGCCGCTAAAAGCCGTCGACAACGTCAACCTGAACGTGCCGGAAGGCGAAATGTGCGTCTTACTCGGTCCCTCCGGCTGCGGCAAAACCACCACGTTAAAGATGATCAACCGGCTGATCGCGCCCAGCAGCGGTAATATTCTTATCAACGGCGAGAATACCAACGATATGGATACGGTAACGCTACGCCGCAATATTGGGTATGTTATCCAACAAATCGGCCTGTTTCCTAATATGACGATTGAAGAAAATATTACCGTTGTGCCGCGCATGTTGGGTTGGGACAAAGCGCGCTGCAAGCAACGCGCCGAAGAGTTGATGGACATAGTGGCGCTGGATGCCAGAAAATTTCTGCATCGCTATCCAAAGGAGATGTCCGGGGGACAGCAACAGCGTATTGGCGTGATCCGCGCTCTGGCCGCCGATCCGCCGGTACTGCTGATGGATGAGCCCTTCGGCGCGGTGGACCCCATTAACCGCGAAGTGATCCAGAACCAGTTTCTGGATATGCAGCGTAAGCTAAAAAAGACCGTGATGCTGGTCAGCCATGATATCGACGAAGCGCTAAAACTCGGCGACCGTATCGCCGTGTTCCGTCAGGGGCGAATTGTACAGTGCGCCAGTCCTGATGAACTGCTGGCCAAACCGGCTAACGAGTTTGTCGGGTCGTTTGTCGGTCAGGACAGAACGTTAAAGCGTTTGCTACTGGTCTCCGCAGGCGATGTGACCGACCAACAGCCAACCATTACCGCGCGGCCTTCCATGCCGTTAAGCGAGGCGTTCGGCATTATGGATGATCACGATATTCGCGCCATTACCGTCATTGACAACGACGGTAAGCCACTGGGATTTGTGAAGCGCCGGGAAGCGCGGAACGCCAGCGGAATCTGCGCCGATATCACCCATCCTTTCCGTATTACGGGCAAAGCGGAAGATAACCTGCGTATTGTGCTGTCCAGATTGTACGAAAGTAATACTAGCTGGATGCCGATCGTTGATGAAGACGGACGCTATAACGGTGAAATCTCTCAGGATTACATCGCCGATTATCTCAGCTCAGGCCGCACGCGTCGGGCGCTAAATATTCACGAAAACAGCTAACGCTGCCGCCGGATGGCCTCTCGCTATCCGGCAATATCATTATTGTACGCAATATTATATCGCACATAGTGCTTTTGCGTCTGACGCCATTTCCCCGCAGAATAGGCTATCCTGAAACTCCCTGTTTACCCGCTCATGCATCGTTTACACGCTTACCCGGATCTGCGCGCGATGTTTCGTCGCCTGCTGATCGCTACGCTCATCGGTATTCTCGCGGCGCTGGCTGTCGCCGCCTTCCGTCATGCGATGCAATTGCTGGAGTGGATTTTCCTGAGTAATGACACCGGCAGTCTGGTGAATGCGGCTGAGGGGCTTTCGCCCTGGCGACGGCTGATTACGCCAGCGCTTGGCGGCCTGGCCGCTGGTCTGTTACTATGGGGGTGGCAAAAAATGAACCAACAGCGCCCCCATGCGCCCACTGACTATATGGAAGCATTGCAAACCGACGGGCAATTTGACGTTGGCGCCAGTCTGGTGAAATCGCTGGCCTCGCTGCTGGTCGTGGTCAGCGGCAGCGCAATTGGTCGCGAAGGCGCAATGATCCTCCTCGCCGCGCTGGCGGCATCCAGCTTTGCCCGACGCTTCACGCCGCGTGAGGAATGGAAATTATGGATCGCCAGCGGCGCCGCTGCGGGCATGGCGGGCGCTTACCATGCGCCGCTGGCGGGCAGCCTGTTTATCGCGGAAATCCTGTTCGGTACCTTAATGCTGGCTTCCCTCGGCCCGGTTGTCGTTTCCGCCGTCGTCGCCCTGCTAACCACCCATGTATTAAACGGTAGCGATTCACTACTCTATACCGTGCATCTGACCGTTGATCTCCACGCGCGGGAGTACGTCATGATAGTCAGTACCGGCCTGGTCGCCGGTCTGTGCGGCCCATTGCTGATGTGGCTGATGACGGCCAGCCATAATAGTTTCTTACGTTTAAAACTGTCCCCGCCCTAGCAACTGGCGTTGGGCGGGCTTATTGTCGGATTACTGTCGTTACTCACGCCCACGGTATGGGGAAACGGCTATAGCGTCGTACAATCATTTTTGCTCTCCCCGCCGCTATTCTCGCTGATTGGCGGAATTTTTGTGTGCAAAATCCTGGCGGTGCTCGCCAGCAGCGGGTCTGGCGCGCCGGGCGGCGTCTTTACGCCAACATTATTTGTCGGATTATCCATTGGAATGTCTCTGGGTCGGATATGGGGATTCTGGCTGCCAGGCTCGGATGAAATAGCAATTTTATTGGGGCTGGCGGGTATGGCGACGCTACTGGCGGCGACAACCCATGCGCCGATAATGTCCACCCTGATGATTTGTGAAATGACCGGCGAGTATCAGTTACTCCCCGGTCTGCTGATTGCCTGTGTAGTCGCGTCAGTGCTCTCGCGAACGTTACGCCATGATTCTATCTACCGCCAGCACGCTGCCGAGCATTGACAAACGAATATACTGCCCCAGCTCACGCTGCTCGGCGCGCGGCAGGTACGGTAGCTCGCCAATCAGCGGCGCTGGCAGTTTTTTCCCAAGCACATCAATAATTTCAGCATAATGCGCCAGGCCAGGATTGATACGATTCGCCACCCAGCCAATTAAGGGCAGTCCATCATTAGCGACAGCTTGCGCAGTCAGTAGCGCATGATTAATGCACCCCTCCTGAATCCCTACCACCATCAATACCGGTAACTGTTCCTGTACCACCCATTCAGACAATGGACGTAAATCATTCATCAAACTACGCCAGCCGCCAGTACCCTCCACAACCACGTGGTCCACTTTATCGCTCAGGCTCGCCAGACCGTTGGACAGCAAGGTGTAATTTATAGGACAGCTATGCGCGACGCTGCTTTCTTCTTCGCTTAACGCGATCGGATTAATCGCCTCATACGGCAACTCCAGCGAAGAGACGCTTTGCAATACCAGCGCGTCTTTGTTGCGCATCCCTTCTGGAGTCTCTTTGCTCCCTTTAGCGACAGGTTTATACCCTGCAACGCTCTTACCACCCGACGCTAACGCTTGTAGTAATGCGCGGGAAACCACCGTCTTCCCAACAGAAGTGTCTGTACCTGTAATAAAGAAACGCTTCAGCATCACTAACTCCACCGTTATGCTTCGAAAATATAAGCCAGGAAAATAATACAGTGGAGAAAGTCTAAGATATGGCAAGGGCAATCAGCTTGAGTTAGCGCAAATTTTTGTACAACAGTTAAAAATGTTAACCCTGTAATAGACGAATCAACAAAGAGCCGTTATACATCGCGTCTTTTACCAACGCCGCCCCGGCCATCGTGCCCTGGTTGGTAAACTGCGTGCTTTCCACTACCGTATTCCTACTGTAGGCGGGCAGCGCCTGCTGACGGATACTGTCAGCAATGGCCGGAAAAAGGATATCAGCCGCTTTACTTAGCGGCGAACCAATAAGAATTTTTTGCGGATTAAATAAATTCACCATGATAGCCAGAATGCGTCCGACATGCGCGCCAACGCCGCTAATAATATCTTTTGCTAATAGATCTCCCTGCATCGCCGCCTGACACAGTGAATCTACCGTTAACGGCTGGCCGTGCAACATTGAACTCATTGACTGATTAAGCCGAAGCTGCGTAAGTTCCAGCACGCTATCGACGCTGGCGATGGTCTCCAGACAGCCATGATTACCGCAATAACAGCGCTTACCATAAGGATCGACCTGGGTATGCCCAATCTCTACCAGACTGCTACTACCCGCATGAAGCAAATGACCGTCGGTGATAACGCCCGCCCCCACATTATGATCAATCACCACCTGGATAACGTCGCGCGCGCCGCGTGAGGCGCCAAAAAGCGCCTCTGCCATCGTCCAGGCGCTAATATCATGCTGAATGTAAACCGGTACGCCGGTGTGCCGCTCCAGCGCATCTCCCAAAGGCATCTCTTTGACATCTTCGTAATACGGCATCCGGTGCACAACGCCGTTTTCGGTATCGATAATGCCCGGTAACGTAATGGCAATGGAGGTCAGACGCTCCAGTTTCTGCTGATGGCGGGTAAAAAACCGATCAACGTGCGTAATAATTCGCTCAAGCAACGGCGTAGCTTCGTTTAACGGCAGCGCCAGACACTCTTCTACCACCAGTTTGCTGCTAAGATCGCGCAGTGCAAGGAAAATTTCGCCACGGCTAATACGAATAGATAAATAGTGCCAGGCTTCCGTTTCCACCATCAGCCCGACGGCGGGACGTCCACGACTGCCCGCCTCTTTAATTTCAAGCTCCTGAACCAAATGCGCTTCCAGCATTTCGCGAACAATTTTCGTAATACTGGCAGGCGCCAACTGCGCCAGACGAGACAGGTCAATTCGCGATACCGGTCCGAGCTGATCAATCAGGCGATACACTGCGCCAGCATTGGTCTGCTTAATTTGATCGATATGCCCAGGCTGACTATCAGCAACCACCGCTCACTCCCTTTATTTTCGCGCTCCGAAATAATCTGTGTGCTATGGTGAAACACTTCAATACTCGCCGTCAACTTTTTGCTTAGCCGTGTGATTAACTGCACATTTTCACCCTTTTTAAGCGTAATTAATCCCGTCGGGCAGCCAGTAATAGCAGTTGGCAAAACCGCTGTACGGCATGACTCTGTTCATGATGCTTTGGCCATACCAGCCACATTTCAGATACGGCGTCCTCTTCCGCCAGGGGAACCCAGCGCATCTCGCTCATCTGTACACGCTTAAAGGATGCCGGCAGAATCGAGACACCCAGTCCCGCCGCCACCAGACCGATAATGGTCATTGCCTCGCCAACCTCCTGCGTGATGGTCGGCGACAGGTTATAGCGCCGCATCAAGCCGAGAATATCGTCGTAGAGGCCCGTCCCGACATGCGGATCGAAAAAGACGAAAGGTTCTTCCGCCAGTTCTGTCAGACTGACGACCGGCTTTTGCGCCAGCCGATGTTCGCGCGGGATCATGGCCATAAGCGGCTCATGCAAAATCACCTCGCGATTAAGTGTGTCGGGCAGCGGCGTATTCCGCAGCAAGCCAATATCCAGTACGCCTTCGTTGAGCGGCGCGATTTGCTCACGCGTATTCATTTCACGCGTTTGCATATGCACCCCCGGATAGGACTGGCGGAACAGCGAAAAGGTATGCGATACCGCCCGAATAAAAGGCGCTGAAGACGTAAAGCCAATACGGATTTCTCCCGCTTCGCCCTGATGCAGCCGCTCGGCGCGAGCGGCGGCGTCGTTTACCAGACTCAGGATGTGTCGGCTGTCCACCAGAAACTGTCGCCCGGCGGCCGTTAACGCTACGCTGCGGTTGGTCCGCGCCAGTAATCGCGCGCCGACCTGCTGCTCCAGAATTTGTATCTGCTGACTGAGCGGCGGCTGCGAGATATTGAGGCGCGCGGCGGCGCGACCAAAATGCAGCTCTTCTGCTACCGCCACAAAGTAACGTAAATGACGTAATTCGATATTCATATTTTTAACGTCTTATTTGAGACAATTAATATATTAGACAGAATATTTTGCTTTTTCTATGCTTTACATGTCGGTTATACCCGTCTCCTGTTGACGGAGATGTAAAGCAAGGATTTAACGTGAGTCGTACAACTATTCTCGATGACGCCACGGCGAGCGATATCGATGAACAATGCCATTCTCAGCCGGTTCAATTTATTAAACGCGGTACAGCGCCTTTCATGCGCGTCACGCTGGCCCTTTTTTCCGCGGGCCTGGCGACTTTCGCGCTCCTTTATTGCGTTCAGCCTATACTACCGGTACTTTCCCAGGAGTTTGGCGTCTCCCCCGCCAGCAGCAGCGTTTCACTTTCTATTTCTACCGCCATGCTGGCTATCGGCTTACTTTTTACCGGCCCGCTTTCTGATGCGATAGGCCGTAAACCGGTGATGGTCACCGCCTTGTTATTAGCCTCCTGCTGCACATTGTTATCAACCATGATGACCAGCTGGCATGGTATTCTGATTATGCGTGCGCTGATCGGTCTGTCGTTAAGCGGCGTCGCCGCGGTGGGAATGACCTACCTGAGTGAAGAAATCCATCCCAGCTTTGTCGCTTTCTCCATGGGGCTCTATATTAGCGGTAATTCCATCGGCGGGATGAGCGGGCGTTTATTAAGCGGCGTCATGACCGACTTTTTTAACTGGCGCATCGCGCTGGCGGCCATCGGATGCTTTGCGCTGGCGTCCGCGCTGATGTTCTGGAAGATTTTACCCGCCTCGCAACATTTTCGTCCCACGTCACTACGGCCTAAAACGCTATTTATTAATTTCCGTCTCCACTGGCGCGATCGGGGGTTGCCTCTGCTGTTTGCGGAAGGTTTTTTACTGATGGGCGCGTTCGTCACCCTATTTAACTACATTGGCTATCGCCTGATGCTCTCCCCCTGGGAATTAAGCCAGGCCGTGGTCGGACTGTTATCCGTAGCCTATCTCACCGGCACATGGAGTTCGCCGAAAGCTGGCGCAATGACCTCACGCTATGGCCGGGGGCCAGTGATGCTGTTCTCTACCGCAGTAATGCTGGGTGGGCTTTTACTGACGCTTTTTACCTCGCTTTGGCTGATTTTTGCCGGGATGCTGCTTTTTTCCGCCGGCTTTTTCGCCGCGCACTCCGTGGCCAGTAGTTGGATTGGCCCGCGTGCGCGCCGGGCGAAGGGACAGGCCTCGTCACTTTATCTTTTCAGCTATTATCTGGGGTCCAGTATCGCCGGGACGCTAGGCGGCGTATTCTGGCATAGTTACGGCTGGAACGGCGTAGGTGGTTTTATCGCGCTAATGCTGGTGCTGGCCATCCTGGTCGGGACGCGGTTACATCATCGTCTTCACGCCTGAAAAGAAATAATCCGGCGATAGCAACATGCGCTATCGCCGGGCTGGTTTCACGCCACGACTCACTGTTCACCATAGACCTGTCAGGCTTGATACGCCCATAACTTCTCTAATTGCATCCAGCGCCAGAAGCGTAAATACCACCCAGATTATCGGATTCATATACGGTGTGCTTGTTATTCTGGAGGGCGGATATTACCGACTCTGCGGCCAAAAATAACGGCCGGTAACGTAAAGCTACCTATTATGGTGGGGGCTGACATCGCGTTACCGGGGGATTGTACATAACGTTACATGCCGAAACCAATCACTCACGGAAGCCTTTTGATAACAGCGATATAGTCATTTCACCGGCCCCGCAGTGGGGTTGAATGAAAACCAAATCGAGGGTATCAAAATGAAAAAAGTATTAGCTCTGGTTATTGCCGCTGCAATGGGTCTCTCTTCCGCAGCATTCGCGGCTGAGACTGCAACGCCTGCGAAAACCGCAGCGCCTGCCAAAACAACCCAGACCACCCAGCACCACAAAAAACAGCATAAAAAAACCGTTGAGCAAAAAGCGCAGGCGGCTAAAAAGCACCAGAAAAAAGGTGGTAAAGCGCCAGCCAAAACCACGTCAAAACCAACTACTCAACCGGCTGCGTAAATCGTAACATGCTGCGGCGCGCCCCCGCGCCCGTTTTTACGGCGCTAAATTGTTCTGGTTTAGCGCCGCCTTCCGGGAGGGCAAAAAAGTGTCTCGCTACCGCTTTGAGCTCATTCTTATCGTGCTTATTTTATGCGCCGTTATTACCACGCATTTCTATCTTTCCTGAGTGTAGTTATCTGATTTTACTCCCACTTTCTTACCGTCACGTCTATAGTAGTACTGAGGGTTTGTTGTTAATAATCATAATTACCTACCAGAGTGTGATATGCATAAAACCATTGCTGTATTACTGGGCATAGTGTGTTTTTTACCGGTTATGGCGAAAGCCAGGGGGGCTGAAACAGACGCCACGGATGCCAGCGACGTCAAAACGCTTTTTTTTAACCATGATGATCGGGTGCCCGTCGCCGATCCTACCCAATCGCCGTGGGATGCCATCGGGCAACTAGAGACCGCCAGCGGTAATTTGTGTACGGCAACGCTTATCTCCCCGCATATCGCCCTGACAGCAGGTCACTGCCTGCTAACGCCACCGAAAGGAAAACCAGACAAGGCGGTTGCGCTGCGTTTTGTGGCGCGAAAAGGAGTATGGCGCTATGAAATCCACGGCATTGAAGGCCGCGTTGAACCGTCGCTGGGCCGACGCCTGAAAGCGGATGGCGATGGCTGGATTGTGCCGCCTGCCGCGGCAAGCTGGGATTTTGGTCTGGTAATATTGCGCTACCCACCTTCCGGTATCACGCCAGTGCCTTTATTTACCGGCGATAAAGCGGCGCTCACTGCGGCGTTGAAAGCCGCAGACCGAAAAGTCACGCAGTCCGGTTATCCGGAAGATCATCTGAATGCGCTCTATTCCCATCAGGATTGCGTCGTGACCGGCTGGGCGCAGAATGCCGTACTCTCACACCAGTGCGACACGTTACCTGGCGACAGCGGCTCGCCGCTCTTATTGCACACGGATAGCGGATGGCAGCTCATTGGCGTACAAAGCTCCGCCCCTGCGGCTAAAGATCGCTGGCGCGCCGATAACCGCGCTATATCCGTCACCGGCTTTCGCGATAAGCTGAAAGCTCTGGCGCAGGATTAATGCGGGAATCGCTGCCTGAACCGACAGACAGCGATCGTCTCAGGCAAATTTGATCATGACCATTCCGGCGAGCAGCAATATCACGCCAACCCAGCCTTTGGGGTTTAAGCGCTGGCCGAAGAGCACCCAGCCCGCCGCCAGCGTGGCGGCAATACCAAAACCGCCCCATAACGCATACGCCACCGACAGGTCTATCCCTTTTACCGCCTGGGAAAGCGCGCTGAAGGCGGCCAGAACAGCGGCAAGCGATAAGATGCCATAGCATTTACGGCGAAAGCCGTCCGAAAATTTCAACAGTACGTTAGCCGCGATTTCCAGCATTATTGCCAGCCCAAGCCAGGCGCCGTGTATCCATTCAAATTGTTGTACGAGTCGCCTCCTTCACCGGTTTGCCGGGTTTACGCGTCCCTGATTTGATCAATACTATGCCGGCGACCAGCGTCAGCAAGCCGGCAATCTTCATGGTTGATAATGCTTCATCAAATAGCAGCACGCTAAAAATGGTAATAAATAAAATGCCGATCCCTTCCCATAAGGCATACGCTACACCCAGGGCAATCTTTTTTACCGCAAAAGAAAGAAATATATATGACAGCGTGATCATCACCAGCATTAAAATAAAACCCGCATTGCCATTACCCACGCTAGCCCATTTCATTGAGAGCGTGCCGGTAATTTCAGTCGCGATAGCCAGAGCTAATAAAATCCAGTAAAACATGACACTTCTCCTGCATGAGAATATACTCTTTCGAGTCTGCTGCACGCAGCAAACTAAAAAATAAAATCAGTTAGCACAGCGCATTGCGCCAGCTCAGGCAGAAGTGAGAGACTAAAGTGCGTTACGCCAGTGCTGCTCGCCGATAAGCAGGAAAAAGGAGGTAGAGTGAAGATGCGTTTGCGTGGAGAAAAAAGCGCTGAACATATTGTCCATAATATTACAATTATCCGCAGTGTTGCTTCTCGTCATCGTGGATGATAATTGTCCTCGGTAGTTGAACACGCCTGATTTGTATCATAAGCCAGGAATTAACTCAAAATATTTTCACTTCTTTACCTGAAGTGTTTGATTTTAACCAGAACAGGTCGACCGACATCACATTATTATTCGTGTCGGCATCAGAAAACAGGGACTGATATGGCAAAACCGATCATCACGCTCAATGGTCTAAAAATCGTCATTATGCTGGGAATGCTGGTAGTTATTCTGAGCGGTATCCGCTTCGCCGCAGATATCATTGTTCCCTTTATTTTGGCGTTATTTATTGCAGTCGTTCTCAATCCCGTTGTGCAACGGATGACCCGATGCCGAATTCCGCGCGTTATCGCAGTATCATTGCTCATTGTGATTATTGTTATGTTAATGGTACTGCTACTGGCCTATTTGGGAACATCATTAAATGAACTGGCTCGTACCCTACCGCAGTATCGCTCCTCATTGGTGATACCGTTGCAACGTATTGAACCGTGGTTACAGCGAGCAGGCATTGGCGTGTCGGTTGATGAGCTGGCGAAATATATCGATCCAAACGCCGCCATGACTCTGGTAACAACCTGCTCACCCAACTGTCCAATGCCATGTCGTCCATCTTTTTATTGTTATTGACCGTGGTATTTATGCTGCTGGAGGTTCCACAACTGCCTGAAAAACTGCAGCAGATGATGAGCCGTCCGGTGGAGGGCATGGCGGCAATTCAACGCGCGCTTGATAGCGTTTCCCATTATCTGGTGCTAAAAACAGCGATCAGTATCGTGACGGGGCTGGTCGCATGGGGAATGCTGGCCGTGCTGGATGTCCGCTTCGCCTTTGTCTGGGGTCTACTGGCCTTCGCGCTGAACTATATTCCTAATATTGGATCGGTGCTCGCTGCCCTGCCACCCATTATTCAGGTGCTGGTATTTAACGGGTTTTATGATGCGCTGCTGGTGCTGGCAGGCTATCTGCTGATTAATCTGGTCTTCGGCAATATCCTTGAGCCACGAATCATGGGACGTGGTTTAGGCCTTTCAACCTTAGTGGTATTTTTGTCGTTAATTTTCTGGGGCTGGCTATTAGGTCCGGTGGGCATGTTGCTCTCCGTTCCGTTAACCATCATTGTCAAAATCGCCCTCGAACAGACCACCGGCGGGCAGAGTATCGCCGTTCTGCTTAGCGATTTAAACAAAAGATAAAATGCAATACATACACAAAATCATTCAAGATGCCTCGCGGCGGCAAGGGAAGAAATCCCCGGGAGCATAGATAACGATGTGACCGGGGTTTCTGAGCGCAGCCAACAAAGAGGCAGCTTAAAGGATGAAGTTTATAAAAACGGCCTCCGAAGAGGCCGCCGCACGTTTAAAAGATTAAAGCGCTTTCAGAATTGCATCCACGCTGGCTTTGGCATCGCCAAACAGCATTTGCGTATTCTCTTTAAAGAACAGCGGGTTCTGCACACCAGCATAACCAGTATTCATTGAACGCTTAAAGACCACGACATTCTGTGCTTTCCACACTTCGAGAACCGGCATACCGGCGATCGGGCTGCGGGGATCGTCTTGCGCCGCCGGGTTCACCGTATCGTTCGCGCCAATCACCAGCACGGTATCGGTATCGGCGAAATCATCATTGATTTCGTCCATTTCCAGCACGATGTCATAAGGCACTTTCGCCTCTGCCAACAGCACGTTCATATGCCCCGGCAGGCGACCCGCCACCGGATGAATGCCGAAACGCACGTTGATACCGCGCGCACGCAGTTTTTCGGTGATTTCCGCAACCGGATACTGCGCCTGCGCCACCGCCATCCCGTACCCCGGCGTAATAATGACGGAGTGGGAGTTTTTCAGCATCTCAGCGGTCTCTTCCGCCGTGATTTCGCGATGTTCGCCAGCTTCCTGATCGTCGCCCGTTGAGGAGCCGTCAGTACCGAACCCACCAGCAATAACGCTGATGAAAGAGCGGTTCATCGCTTTACACATAATGTAAGACAGGATCGCGCCTGACGAACCGACCAGCGCGCCGGTCACAATCAGCAAATCGTTGCTCAACATGAAGCCAGCCGCCGCGGCAGCCCAACCGGAATAGGAGTTCAGCATTGAAACAACCACCGGCATGTCCGCCCCGCCGATAGAGGCGACCAGATGCCAACCAAACGCCAGCGCGATAATGGTCATCAGCAGCAGCGCCAGAACCTGTAGACCCACGCTTTCGGTGCGGACAAAAACCAGCAGCAACAGGAAAGAAACAACCAGCGCCGCCAGGTTCATTTTGTGACGGTTAGGCAACATCAACGGCTTAGAAGAGATTTTGCCGCGCAGTTTACCAAACGCTACGATCGATCCAGTGAAAGTGACTGCGCCAATAAAGATACCGAGGAAGACTTCGGTCAGATGAATATTCACCAGCACCGGCACCAGACTGGCGTCATGGTACAGATAGCTGTTAAAGCCAACCAGTACCGCCGCCAGGCCCACGAAACTGTGCAGAATCGCGACCAGCTCCGGCATCTCGGTCATCTCAACTTTTTTCGCCATGCGGATGCCAATCGCGCCGCCAATAATCATGGCGACCAGAATCCATGCCACGTTGCCGGTATCCGGCCCGAAAATGGTCGCCAGCAACGCGATCGCCATCCCGGCAATACCGAAGTTATTCCCCTGGCGGGACGTTTCATGCTTTGAAAGCCCGGCAAGACTGAAAATAAACAGGATCGCGGCAACAATGTATGCAGCTGTAACTAATCCTCCAGACATGTGTTACCCCTTAGTTTTTCCGGAACATTTTCAGCATACGCTGAGTCACGGTGAAGCCACCGAAAATATTAATGCTGGCGATAAGCACCGCGATAAAGCTCAGGAAGCTGACCCAGCCGCCCTGACCAATTTGCAATAATGCCCCGACAACAATAATCCCTGAAATTGCGTTGGTCACCGACATTAATGGCGTATGAAGCGCATGAGACACGTTCCACACCACGTAATAACCAACCACGCAGGCGAGCGCAAACACGGTAAAATGGCCGAGGAACTCTTTTGGCGCGACATCGGCCAGCCAACCAAAAAGAATGATCGCCAGCGCCATTAACGCATACTTCCGCCAGGGTGAAGCGGGCTTTTCCGGCTCTTTTGGCGCAGGTGCTGCTTTAGGCGCGGCTTGTGGCTGCGCGGAAACCTGGATTGGCGGCGCAGGCCAGGTAATGTCGCCGTCGCGAATCACCGTCACGCCACGGATCACGACATCGTCAAAATCCACGTCAATATTGCCGTCTTTCTCTTTGCACAGCAGCTTCAGCAGGTTAACCAGGTTGGTGCCATAAAGCTGGGATGACTGCGTCGGCAAACGCCCCGGTAGATCGGTGTAGCCAATCACTTTTACGCCATTGTCCGTCGTCACAACCTGATTGGCGACGGTATATTCGCAGTTACCGCCATTCTGCGCGGCCAGGTCGACAATCACGCTGCCGGCCTTCATAGAATCGACCATATCGCGGGTAATCAGCTTCGGCGCTGGTTTACCCGGAATCAATGCAGTGGTCACAATGATGTCGACCTCTTTGGCCTGGGCAGCAAAGAGCGCCATTTCCGCTTTGATAAACGCCTCGGACATCACTTTGGCGTAACCATCGCCGCTACCGGCTTCCTCTTTAAAATCCAGTTCGAGGAACTCAGCCCCCATACTCTGGACCTGCTCTTTGACTTCAGGACGAGTGTCAAACGCGCGGACAATCGCCCCCAGGCTGTTTGCCGCGCCGATAGCCGCAAGACCGGCTACGCCCGCGCCAATCACCATCACCTTCGCCGGCGGCACTTTCCCGGCGGCAGTGATTTGGCCGGTAAAGAAGCGCCCAAATTCATGCGCGGCCTCTACAATGGCGCGATAACCCGCGATATTCGCCATTGAGCTTAACGCGTCGAGCGACTGCGCGCGGGAAATACGCGGCACGGAGTCCATCGCCATCACCGTGACCTTACGTTCGGCAAGTTTCTCCATTAACCCAGGATTTTGCGCAGGCCATATAAAACTGACCAGCGTAGTCCCGGGGTTCAGTAAAGCGATTTCATCTTCTTCAGGCGCATTAACCTTGAGAATAATTTCCGACTGCCAGATAGCATTGCCGTCTACAATATCCGCGCCAGCCTGCGCAAACGCTTTGTCGTCAAAACTTGCCAGTTGACCCGCCCCGCTTTCGATAGCGACGCTAAACCCCAGCTTCAGTAGCTGCTCTACCGTTTTCGGCGTCGCAGCGACACGGGTTTCATTGGGTAACCGCTCTTTTGGTATGCCAATTCGCATAAATGTTCCCTTCCATCGGTATTTTTGATGATGGTTTGTCAGTAAGCGCGAGAAGCGTACGCCTGCCCGCGTTTGAGGTAAATGTTACCCCAGCAGAATAAAACCGTTACAAACTCTCTATAACCTACTGAAAATAACGCCTGTGATCTAGCGCCAAAAAACAGAATTTTTTATCAAATTTGCAAAACATGAACGATTCAGCCGCTAAGCAGCCATAATGCCTTGAAAATGGCCTGCGAGGGCTGATAATTCGCTCAAATTTGACAGCAAAACATCATTAAACCTCTGCCGGGATCAAGAAATTAACATTAAATTAACTTATTAAATTTATGCGCTTCATTAGCTTAGCCGCCCGGACGCCGTTTTTTTCGACATATCGGCAAATGTTATCATCAAAGATAGGATACATGACACGATGCGTGAAAAATCCCGCAGACATCCATATGGTTTAAATGCAATAATCAGCCACGTTTCTAGTCAATAACAATACCAGTACCTGGTTTGCGCAAGGCGAAGGATTATTTTTATGAAGCTTAAGAACACTCTCCTGGCGTCGGCTCTGCTTTCTGCGGCTGCTTTTTCTGTCCATGCAGCAACAGAACTGACGCCGGAGCAAGCGGCTGCACTAAAACCTTATGACCGCATCGTTATTACCGGTCGTTTTAATGCTATTGGCGATGCGGTCTCCGCCGTGTCCCGCCGCGCAGATAAAGAAGGCGCAGCCTCCTTCTATGTTGTCGACACCTCGGAGTTCGGCAACAGTGGTAACTGGCGTGTTGTGGCGGACGTGTATAAAGCCGACGCGCCGAAAGCCGACGCGCCCAAAAATCGTGTCATTAATGGCATCGTGGAATTACCGAAAGACCAGGCCGTACAATTAGAACCGTATGACACCGTCACCGTTCAGGGCTTCTACCGTAGCCAGCCGGAAGTTAACGATGCCATTACGAAAGCGGCGAAACAAAAAAGCGCATACGCTTTCTATATTGTTCGTCAGATAGATGCGAATCAGGGCGGAAACCAGCGCATCACTGCATTTATCTATAAACAAGATGCGAAAAAACGCATCGTCCAGAGCCCGGACGCTATTCCGGCAGACTCTGAAGCTGGCCGCGCCGCGCTGGCTCAGGGCGGCGAAGCTGCGAAGAAAGTCGAAATTCCAGGCGTCGCCACGTCAGCCTCGCCGAGCGCCGAAGTAGGCCGTTTCTTCGAAACGCAATCCTCCAAAGGCGGACGTTACACTGTCACACTTCCGGATGGCACAAAAGTTGAGGAGCTGAATAAAGCGACGGCTGCGATGATGGTGCCTTTCGACAGCGTTAAGTTCACCGGCAACTACGGCAATATGACAGAAATCTCCTATCAGGTCGCCAAACGCGCGGCGAAGAAAGGCGCTAAGTATTATCATATTACGCGTCAGTGGCAGGAGCGCGGCAATAACATCACCATCAGCGCCGACCTCTATAAATAAGGCGCGCGTCGCCATCAGGCTTTCTCGCCGGATGGCGGCATACCTGCCTTATCAGGCCTACACGATCGTTCAACGGTAGGCCTGATAAGCCGCCATCCGGCACTTTCTCGCGGGATGCCAGTTCCGTCAAATATCGCGATGAATCTCACTTTTCGCTTTTTTGGCGATAAATCTTATCCAGGCCGTTGCATGCGGTCCCTTCTCTCCGTAAAATCCCGCGCCTTAGTGGCTTTCACCATTTTTATGCGTTTTGCCATAATAATTATTCTTCCAATTTCATTTTTATAGCTGGATACCAATGGAAAAAAAACTGGGACTGAGCGCGCTGACCGCGCTGGTTTTAAGCTCAATGCTTGGCGCAGGTGTTTTCAGCCTGCCCCAGAATATGGCCGTTGTTGCCAGTCCGGCTGCGTTGTTAATTGGCTGGGCCATTACCGGCGTGGGGATACTCTTACTGGCATTCGCCATGTTAATCCTCACGCGCATTCGCTCCGAGCTTGACGGCGGTATCTTTACTTACGCCCGCGAAGGCTTCGGCGAACTGATTGGCTTTTGTTCTGCCTGGGGCTATTGGCTGTGCGCGGTCATCGCCAACGTATCCTATTTGGTTATCGTTTTTTCAGCGCTGAGTTTCTTTACCGATACGCCTGCCCTGCGTCTGTTTGGCGACGGTAATACCTGGCAGGCTATTGTCGGCGCTTCAGTCTTGCTCTGGATTGTCCATTTCCTCATCCTGCGCGGCGTACAAACGGCAGCCAGCATCAATCTGGTCGCGACTCTGGCGAAACTGTTGCCGCTCGGCGCGTTTATTGTGCTGGCTATCATGATGTTCAAACTGGATACCTTCACACTGGACTTCACTGGTGTTGAACTCGGTATTCCCGTATGGGAACAGGTTAAGAACACCATGCTTATTACGCTGTGGGTGTTTATTGGCGTTGAAGGCGCCGTCGTCGTCTCGGCCCGAGCGAAAAATAAACGCGATGTAGGCCGCGCAACGCTACTGGCAGTACTCGCAGCGCTGGGAATATATCTCCTGGTCACGCTGCTTTCTCTTGGCGTTCTTGCGCGTCCGGAACTGGCGGAGATGCGCAACCCGTCGATGGCCGGTCTGATGGTGAAAATGATGGGGCCGTGGGGAGAAATTATTATTGCAGCGGGACTGATTGTGTCTGTCTGCGGGGCTTATCTAAGCTGGACTATCATGGCGGCGGAGGTGCCATTTCTGGCGGCAGCCTATAAATCCTTCCCGGGCATCTTCGCGCGACAAAATGCGCAAGGCGCGCCTTCTGCATCGTTATGGCTCACCAATATCTGTGTACAAATCTGTCTGGTGCTGATCTGGCTGACCGGTTCGGACTACAACACGCTATTGACGATTGCGTCAGAAATGATTCTGGTGCCCTATTTTCTGGTCGGCGCATTTCTGCTGAAGATTGCAACGCGTCCCCTCCATCGGGCGGTCGGTATCGGAGCCTGTATTTATGGCTTATGGTTATTATATGCGTCGGGCCCTATGCACCTGCTGCTGTCCGTCGTACTGTACGCGCCTGGATTACTGGTTTTCCTGTATGCGCGTCGGACGCACAAGCATGACAATGTATTAAATCGTCAGGAAGTCGTGCTGATTGGTTTATTGCTGGTCGCGGCGGTTCCGGCTACGTGGATGCTGGTGGGTTGACAACCTCCCCATCGTAATATCCGTCTGTATTACGATGGGGAAACCACGGTCTTTGCCAATATTAATGCCATTTAATCCAGCAAAAAATCAGCAGCCACGAGCTTAGCCCCCAGCAGACCACCGCACCGCCAAGCGCGACGGGCAGGCGCATCACGCCGCTGAAATACCATAGCGTTGCAAGATAAATGAAATAAGGAATGATCGACCACATGCTAAAGACGATGGTGGTACGCATCGCGTCGATGCCCCGCTCGCTGGCCACGATATAGTGCGCGATAAGCGCAAACGTTGGAAACATAGGAATTAATCCGGCGATATAATAATTTTTTGTTTTTGACAGCAGACCAATCAATACGACGACCAGCGCCCCCAGGGCAGCTTTAATCACGAGTCCCATTACCTTGCCTTAACATGCTAATAACAACAGCATGTAGCATAACGGAACCGCTCTCGTTTAGAAAAGATTTATGGAAGGGAAAACAGAGGCGGTGTATGTTGGCGTTTTCTATTCTCCATTTATAATATGAACCGCATTGTATTTGTTGAAGACGACGCTGAAGTGGGTTCTCTCATTGCCGCTTATCTGGCGAAACATGATATTGATGTCATTGTTGAGCCGCGTGGTGACCGGGCGGAGGATCTTATCCTCACCACTCAGCCCGATCTGGTTTTACTGGATATTATGCTTCCAGGTAAAGATGGCATGACGATATGTCGCGATTTACGCCACCGCTGGCAAGGCCCGATTGTCCTGCTCACCTCGCTGGACAGTGATATGAATCATATTCTGGCGCTGGAGATGGGCGCCTGCGACTACATCCTCAAAACCACGCCTCCGGCCGTTTTGCTGGCGCGTCTGCGCTTACACCTGCGGCAAAGCGAACAAACGCAACAGGCAAAAAGTCTTCAGGAGAGCGCGCTTACGCCGCATAAAGCGCTGCGTTTTGGCGCGTTAACCATCGATCCCCTTAACCGGGCGGTCCAGCTCAATGGCGATTTCATATCGCTCTCCACCGCCGATTTTGAATTGCTCTGGGAACTGGCGACACACGCCGGACAAATTATGGATCGCGAGGCGTTGCTAAAAACGCTGCGCGGCGTCAATTATGATGGTCTGGATCGCAGCGTGGATGTGGCGATTTCCCGCCTGCGTAAGAAACTGCTGGATAGCGCTGCTGAGCCCTATCGTATAAAGACCATTCGCAATAAAGGCTATCTTTTTGCCCCTCATGCCTGGGACGAAACGACGGGATAAGTTAGCCGACAAATTTTACCTGCCTTTATCAAGTCATAGTGGCGATGCTCATCACCGCCACTGTTCAAAAAACAGACATTGTATACATGAATGCTATTTTTATTAGTCGAAACGGCCCCTTTATTACCGTTTTCTCTGCGTTGTGGTTCATGATTACGTCTTTTTCGCTCAAGAAAGTTAAATTAAAAAAACTCGAAGCCAGTTCACAAAATTGATAACAGAATGTCTGCCCGCCGCTATATTGCCATCTTTTTTCGCAAATTGTGAAATAAAACAAATCACAGCCATGAATACATAATAACAAATATATTCACCATAAATATATGCGTTTCCGATAGTAACTTTTGTATTAATTAATAACATATAAGAAAAGTTAGCATTTGCTGAAATAATATTATTCAGATTAGGATGCCTTTGATTCAACGAATCTGTAGAAGTTCAATCTTTTGCAAATAAGTTAAGTTTTTAAGGATAAAAAAATGAAAAGAAAAGTATTGGCACTTGTCATCCCGGCTCTGCTGGCTGCTGGCGCAGCACACGCCGCTGAAATTTATAACAAAGACGGCAACAAACTGGACCTTTACGGGAAAGTAGACGGCCTGCACTATTTCTCTGATGACTCTTCTAAAGATGGCGATCAGACCTATATGCGTGTCGGCTTTAAAGGCGAAACGCAGATTAACGACCAACTGACCGGTTACGGCCAGTGGGAATATAACGTTCAGGCTAACACTACCGAAGGCGAAGGTGCTAACTCCTGGACTCGTCTGGCATTCGCCGGCCTGAAATTCGGCGACTACGGCTCATTCGACTATGGTCGTAACTACGGCGTCCTGTACGACGTAGAAGGCTGGACCGATATGCTGCCTGAGTTCGGCGGCGACTCCTACACTTACGCTGACAACTTCATGACCGGTCGTGCTAACGGCGTGGCCACCTACCGTAACACTGATTTCTTCGGTCTGGTAGACGGTCTGAACTTCGCGTTGCAATATCAGGGTGCCAATGAAAACCAGGTTTCTCATGAGCAGGAAGGCACTAATAACGGCGGCGATCGTAACGTGAAGAACGCTAACGGTGACGGCTTCGGTATCTCATCAACTTATGATCTGGGTATGGGCGTAAGTTTCGGCGCGGCATATACCACTTCCGATCGTACTAATGGTCAGGTTAATTACTCTACCGCTGGCGGTGATAAAGCGGATGCATGGACTGTTGGCGCTAAATATGATGCTAATAATATCTATCTGGCCACAATGTATTCAGAAACCCGTAATATGACGCCTTACGGCAATGACGATTGTCGCTCATGCGTAGCAAACAAAACTCAAAACTTCGAAGTTACAGCCCAATATCAATTTGATTTCGGTCTGCGCCCGGCGGTTTCTTTCCTGATGTCTAAAGGTAAAGATTTGACCTATAACAACGTTAATGGCGATGATAAAGACCTGGTTAAATATGCTGATGTAGGTGCTACCTACTATTTCAACAAAAACTTCTCCACCTATGTTGATTATAAAATCAACCTGCTGGATGATGACGACCAGTTCTATAAAGATGCCGGTATCAGCACTGATGATATCGTCGCGCTGGGTATGGTTTACCAGTTCTAATTATTCATTAATTCTTCTCAAGCCCGCCGTTTCGGCGGGCTTTTCTTTTTTCATCACCACCGTTCTAAAAACAGAACGCACTGTTCCCTGGGCACAGATTGAACAATTCTTGTTCGCTCTCTATGGTTTGCTTATCGCCCGACAAAAGGAACATGCTAATGATCAGTCTCGTCCCGTCTCTGCTTTCCAGAACCGCGCTTTTCTTTCTGCTCACGGCCACAGGCGCAGCCACCGCCGCCCGCCCGACAGCGGATATTATTTTGCATAACGGTAATATCATCACTCTGAATGATGCCCAGCCGCAGGCCAGCGCGCTGGCGATTTCCGGCTCGCGGATTGTGGCGATTGGCGATGATACGGCGACAAATGAATGGCGCGGCAACCATACCCGTACCATCGATTTACAGGGTAAAACCGTGATACCCGGCCTGACCGATACCCACATTCATGCCATTCGCGGCGGACAAACCTGGACATTCGAAACCTACTGGTACGACAGCCCTTCGCTTAAAGACGCGCTGGATAAATTACGCGCCGACGCTAACCGTCGTCCCCACGATCAATGGGTAGCCGTAGTGGGATCGTGGATACCGGCGCAATTTGCAGAAAACCGGGCGCCGACGGTAGCCGAACTGAGCCACGCCCCTCCCGATCATCCAGCTTATATTCAGTATCTTTACGACTATGCGTTAGTGAATCAGCGCGGTATAGACGTACTTGGCCTTAACGACACCCCTCCTCCTGATTTAGCGGGAATCCGCGTAGAGCGCGACGCAAAAGGTAGCGCCACGGGGAAATTATTTGGTGACATCGCCGCGTTTAACCAGCTTTTTGCCAGCATAAGTCGTAACGCCGATCGCGAGGGTGGTCTGCGGCAATTTTTAGCTGATATGAACGCTCGCGGCGTGACCGGCATCATTGACCCCTCTGCCGGGCCTGCCGCCGCTTATGAGCCTTTATTTGCAATGCGAAACCAGGGGGATTTACCGCTGCGCGTGGGGTATCGCATTCCGGTACAGCCGGAAGCGAAAGGTCATGAAGCGCAGTGGTTCAGCAACCTGATGGCCTTTCGCCCGGCGCGTGCCGATGACGGGCAACTGGCTTTTCTTGGCCTGGGGGAAAGCCTGGTGGCCGGAATGAATGACGGCGTGCGGATGGCCCCAGGGTTTTCTTCCTCAGAGCAGGACAAAACCGCGCTTCGCCAGGTCGCGACGTTTGCGGCAAAACGGGGAATACCGCTTGAGATCCATGCCTATACCGATGACAGCGCCGACGCGATATTGACGATTTTTGAGCAGGTAGCGCAGCAGTACGATCTGCGCCCTCTCCGCTGGTCTATTGCGCATCTGAATACCGGTTCGCCACAGACGCTTGAGCGAATGCGTAAGCTGGGTCTGGCATACACTGTGCAAATGGGGCCTTACTTT
The DNA here is from genome assembly GCF_046552515.1 of Salmonella sp. SAL00653. Classification (NCBI taxonomy): domain Bacteria; kingdom Pseudomonadati; phylum Pseudomonadota; class Gammaproteobacteria; order Enterobacterales; family Enterobacteriaceae; genus Salmonella; species Salmonella sp. SAL00653. The sequence goes on along the minus strand of NZ_JBGDTY010000001.1, from coordinate 104,004 downwards.
GAGGGGCTTGCCATCCGTGACGCCAATCCACCTGGCGCGGCGGACAATTCGCCGCCGGTTCGACTGGCGCTGGATAAAGGGCTTGTCGTAGCTGGCGGCACCGATTCGACGCGTATTGGCATTGCCGGTGTCTGGCACGCTATCGAATATCATATCACCGGTATAGCGTCAGGCGGTTCCGTGCGTAAACCCGCCAGCGAGCGGCTCACGCGTCTGGAAGCGCTAGCGTTATATACACGTCATGCCGCCTGGCTCGCCTTTGCCGAACAACACCGGGGCCAGCTTAGCGTCGGAAAACAGGCCGATCTGGCGGTACTCAATCAGCCATTTATGACGATGCCGGAAGACAGAATTGATACCATTCGCGCTGTTTTGACACTTGTCGATGGACGCATTGTTCACGAAAGTCCGGACCTTAACGCCGGACAATGAGGTTGTCAGTTGACGCAAAGCCTGCTTTTATAACCCACCAGCGGCGCTGACGGGAAATCTTTTCCGTCAGCGCCGCGATAGAGTTAATGTATTGAGATCCGGTGGGCGTTGATGAAAAAGCTGTTTGTGCAGTTTTACCTTTTGCTGTTCGTCTGTTTTCTGGTCATGACCTTATTGGTCGGACTGGTGTACAAATTCACTGCCGAACGCGCGGGCAGGCAATCGCTCGACGATCTGATGAAAAGTTCGCTCTATCTGATGCGCAGCGAACTGCGGGAAATTCCGCCGCGTGAATGGGGAAAAACGTTAAAAGAGATGGACCTGAACCTCTCTTTCGATTTACGCGTTGAACCGTTAAATCACTATAAGCTTGATGCCGCCACCACGCAGCGACTGCGTGAAGGCGATATCGTCGCGCTTGACGATCAATACACCTTTATTCAGCGTATCCCGCGCAGCCATTACGTCCTGGCGGTTGGCCCGGTTCCCTATCTCTATTTCCTGCATCAAATGCGACTGCTGGATATCGCCTTAATGGCGCTCATTGCCTTTTCTCTCGCCTTTCCTGTGTTTATCTGGATGCGCCCGCACTGGCAAGAAATGCTCAGGCTCGAATCCGCCGCGCAGCGCTTTGGCGAGGGTCATTTGACTGAACGCCTGCATTTCGATAATGGTTCCAGTTTCGAACGTCTGGGCGTCGCGTTCAACCAGATGGCGGATAACATTAATGCCCTGATCGCCAGTAAAAAACAGCTGATTGACGGTATCGCCCATGAGCTTCGCACGCCGCTGGTACGTTTACGCTATCGGCTTGAAATGAGTGAAAATCTGACACCGCCGGAATCACAGGCGCTCAATCGCGATATTGGTCAACTGGAAGCGCTGATTGAAGAACTGCTCACCTATGCGCGCCTTGACCGACCGCAAAATGAACTGATGTTGACCGAACCCGACCTCCCCGCCTGGTTGCTCGCGCATTTGCAGGATGTGCAAAGCGTGACCCCGGAACGCGCCGTAAACCTTGTCACATGTGTAGTCGGCGATTATGGCGCGCTTGATATGCGGTTAATGTCGCGAGTGCTGGATAACCTGCTGAATAATGCGTTGCGCTACAGTCGTACCACCGTTCAAGTCAGCCTGTTACTCGACGGCAGTCAGGCAACGCTGATAGTTGAAGATGACGGCCCCGGCATTGAAGCGGATGCGCGTGAGCGCGTATTTGAACCTTTTGTCAGACTCGACCCCAGTAGAGACCGGGCGACAGGCGGCTGCGGGCTTGGACTCGCCATCGTACACTCTATCGCCCTGGCGATGGGCGGTAGCGTCGTCTGTGACGAGAGCGAACTGGGCGGCGCAAAATTTAGCTTTCACTGGCCGGTCTGGCACGCGATGTCCAACGTGACCGCTGCCTGACGTATTTTGCACGCTGGTTGAGCGGCGGGAACTGTGCTATACAGATAGTATGTTGTAACTAAAGTGAGTGATACCATGTCCCGCTACGATCTCGTTGAACGCCTGAATGGCACTTTTCGCCAGATAGAACAACACCTGGCGGCGCTGACGGATAATCTACAGCAGCATTCGCTACTTATCGCCCGTGTCTTTTCACTGCCGCAGGTGACCAAAGAGGCGGAACATGCGCCGCTGGATACTATCGAGGTAACGCAACATCTGGGGAAAGAGGCCGAAACGCTGGCGCTACGTCACTATCGCCATTTGTTTATTCAACAGCAGTCCGAAAACCGCAGCAGTAAAGCCGCCGTCCGCCTGCCTGGCGTCTTATGCTATCAAGTGGATAATGCGATACAGTTAGATCTGGAAAATCAGATACAGCGCATTAACCAGTTGAAAACCACCTTCGAGCAGATGGTTACGGTAGAGTCCGGTCTTCCCTCAGCGGCACGTTTTGAGTGGGTGCATCGGCATCTACCCGGCTTAATTACGCTGAACGCTTACCGCACGCTGACGCTTATCAATAACCCCGCCACCATACGTTTCGGCTGGGCAAATAAACATATTATTAAAAATTTAAGCCGGGATGAGGTTCTGAGCCAGTTGAAAAAAAGCCTCGCGTCGCCGCGCAGCGTCCCGCCGTGGACGCGCGAACAATGGCAATTCAAGCTGGAACGGGAATATCAGGATATCGCTGCCTTACCGCAGCAGGCCCGACTCAAGATTAAGCGTCCGGTTAAAGTACAGCCGATCGCCCGCATCTGGTATAAAGGCCAGCAGAAACAGGTGCAACACGCCTGCCCCACGCCGATTATCGCATTAATCAACACGGACAACGGCGCTGGCGTGCCGGATATTGGTGGGCTGGAAAACTATGACGCCGATAATATTCAGCACCGTTTTAAACCACAGGCGCAGCCGCTGCGACTGATTATTCCGCGACTGCACCTGTATGTGGCGGATTAACGTCCCGGCGTCATACTGCCAACCATCAACTCCGGACGTACCCAGGCGTCGAACTCCTCGTCGCTAAGGTATCCTAATGCCACGGCTGAGGCTTTTAGCGTCAGCCCTTCTTTATGCGCCTTCTTCGCAATCTCCGCCGCTTTATCGTAACCGATGTGCGTATTGAGCGCAGTGACCAGCATCAGCGACTCATTCAGCAACTGCGTAATACGCTCGCGGTTTGGCTCGATTCCTGACGCACAGTGTTTATTAAAACTCTCCATGCCATCGGCCAGCAGGCGCACCGTTTGCAGAAAATTATGAATAACCATCGGACGATAGACGTTGAGCTCAAAGTTGCCCGATGCGCCCCCCATATTAATGGCCACATCGTTACCCATCACCTGGCAACATAGCATCGTTACCGCTTCACACTGGGTCGGATTCACTTTACCAGGCATAATGGAACTGCCTGGCTCATTCTCCGGGATAGCAATCTCGCCAATGCCGCAGCGCGGGCCGGACGCCAGCCAGCGAACATCGTTGGCGATTTTCATCAGCGAGGCCGCCAGTCCTTTTAATGCGCCATGCGCCTGTACCAACGCGTCACAGGTCGCCAGCGCTTCGAATTTATTGGGGGCGGTAACAAACGGCGCCGCGGTAATCGTCGCCAGTTCCTCGGCCACGCGCCGGGCATATTCCGGATGGGTATTAAGCCCTGTCCCTACTGCGGTTCCGCCGAGCGCCAGTTCCGCGACGTGCGGTAAACTGTGCTCAATGTGTCTGAGGTTATGTTCCAGCATGGCTACCCAACCGGAAATCTCCTGGCCTAAGGTGAGCGGCGTCGCGTCCTGCAGGTGAGTACGGCCAATTTTGACAATATCGGCGAAAGCGTGGGATTTATCGCGAAGCGTATCCGTTAATGCGGATAATTGCGGGATAAGGTGTTCGCGTAACGCCAGTAACGCCGCCACGTGCATGGCGGTTGGGAAAACATCGTTTGAGCTTTGACTCTTATTGACGTCATCATTGGGATGCACCTTGCGTTCCATACCGCGAACGCCGCCCAAAATTTCACTGGCGCGGTTCGCTAACACTTCATTCATATTCATGTTGCTTTGCGTACCGGACCCGGTCTGCCAAATCGCCAGCGGAAACTCATCAGCATGTTTTCCCGCCAGCACTTCATCAGCCGCCTGGATAATCGCGCTGGCTTTTTCCGCCGCCAACAACCCTAAGTCCTGGTTGACCTTCGCAGCGGCGCGCTTGGTCAACGCCAGAGCGTGAATGAGCGAGACGGGCATTTTCTCCGTGGAAATCCGAAAATGCTCCAGCGAACGTTGAGTCTGCGCCCCCCACAGTTTATCTGCCGGGACTTCAATCGCGCCCATTGAATCTTTCTCGCGGCGTACCGTTACCATTACCTGCTCCTTACTCAAGTTGATGAGATCATGTGTCGACATTGCTCACATGTTTGCGGTCTTATGAGTATTAACGATAACAACACAACGGTGTAGACCGGATAAGGCGCTTGCGCCGTTCTCCGGCAAAATAGCGAATCATGTTACCGCCCCGCAGGGCGGCGACATTACTTAACGCAGCGTGCGCACTGCGATGACTGAATCTGCTGGAAGAAATCGTTGCCTTTATCATCCACCAGAATGAAGGCCGGAAAATCCTCCACTTCAATTTTCCAGATAGCCTCCATACCCAGTTCAGGATATTCCACGCACTCCAGGCGCTTGATACTACCCTGCGCCAGAACGGCTGCCGGGCCGCCGATACTGCCCAGGTAGAAGCCGCCATGTTTCTTACAGGCATCGGTCACCTGCTGGCTGCGGTTGCCTTTCGCCAGCATGATCATACTGCCGCCCTGCGACTGGAGCTGATCAACATAAGAGTCCATTCGTCCTGCGGTAGTCGGCCCAAGCGACCCGGAGGCATACCCTTCCGGCGTTTTTGCCGGCCCCGCATAATAGATAGGATGATTTTTGATGTACTGCGGCAAACCTTCGCCTCTGTCCATCCGTTCTTTCAGTTTAGCGTGCGCGATGTCGCGGCCCACAATAATCGTGCCGTTCAGCGACAGGCGCGTTGATACCGGATACTGCGACAGTTGTTGCAGTATCTCGCTCATGGGACGGTTAAGATCAACGCGCACCGCCTCGCCCTCTCCCGCCTGGCGCAGCGCCTCTGGAATATATTTACCGGGATTGCGCTCCAGCTTCTCGATCCAGATCCCTTCCCGGTTGATCTTCGCTTTAATGTTTCGATCCGCGGAGCAGGACACGCCCATACCTACCGGACACGATGCCCCGTGGCGCGGCAATCGGATGACACGAATATCGTGAGCGAAATATTTGCCGCCGAACTGCGCGCCTAAGCCAAGATTTTGCGCCTCAAGCAACAATTCTTTTTCCAGCTCAATATCGCGGAAGGCCTGCCCGTGTTCATTGCCTTCGGTTGGTAGCGCATCATAGTATTTTGCCGAGGCCAGCTTAACGGTCTTCAGGTTCGCTTCCGCCGAGGTGCCGCCAATGACAAACGCAATGTGATACGGCGGACAGGCGGCGGTGCCCAGCGTACGCATCTTATCGACGAGATAATTTTTGAGCTTACCCGGCGTCAGAAGCGCTTTTGTCTCCTGATAGAGGTAGGTTTTATTCGCCGATCCGCCGCCTTTAGCGATACAGAGGAATTTATATTCATCGCCATCGACGCTGTAGAGATCGATCTGCGCCGGCAGGTTAGTACCGGTATTGACCTCTTTGTACATATCCAGCGCCGCGTTTTGCGAATAGCGCAGGTTATCTTCGATATAGGTGTTATATACGCCGCGAGCCAGCGCCGCTTCATCACCTCCACCAGTCCAGACGCGTTGGCCTTTTTTGCCGACAATAATGGCCGTACCGGTATCCTGGCAGGTGGGCAACACGCCCTTGGCCGCGATATCGGAGTTTCGCAGGAATTGCAGCGCGACATATTTGTCGTTTTCACTGGCCTGCGGATCGCGCAGAATATCCGCCACCTGCTGCTGATGCGCGGGACGTAGCATAAAAGACGCATCGTGGAAGGCCTGACGCGCCAACAGCGTTAGCGCTTCCGGCGCGACTTTCAGGATCTCTTGTCCTTCAAATTCGGCGACGGAAACATGTTCGCTGGTCAACAAGTAGTACTCGGTATCGTCCTTTTTGAGGGGAAAAGGGTCTTGATAAAAGAAGGGTTTGTTTGACATTGTGCTCTCACTTACCGCTCGGTATGGTTATTCTCTGGGCAGGTGTTCCATTGCCCGACTCAAAGCGAGTAACACTATCCTACACAATTTTTTAACAAAAACTGAGACAAGTACGACTTTTTACGCCCGGAGGTTACTTCATGCGGGTTTCTTGGTTTAATACCTCCCATTGATCTCCACATTGAAACAGGGCTTGATAATGCAAAAACTCATTAACTCAGTGCAAAACTATGCCTGGGGAAGTAAAACTGCGTTAACGGAACTTTATGGCATCGCCAATCCGCAGCAGCAGCCAATGGCTGAACTCTGGATGGGCGCGCATCCCAAAAGCAGCTCGCGAATCACCACCGCCAACGGCGAAACCGTCTCCCTGCGTGACGCCATCGAAAAGAATAAAACCGCCATGCTGGGCGAAGCGGTAGCCAACCGTTTCGGCGAACTGCCGTTTCTGTTTAAAGTACTGTGCGCCGCGCAGCCGCTCTCTATTCAGGTGCACCCGAATAAACGCAACTCCGAAATCGGTTTCGCGAAAGAAAATGCGGCGGGTATCCCCATGGATGCCGCAGAGCGGAACTATAAAGATCCTAACCATAAACCAGAGCTGGTTTTTGCCCTGACGCCTTTCCTGGCGATGAACGCGTTCCGCGAATTTTCTGACATTGTCTCTTTACTGCAACCTGTCGCCGGCGCGCATTCCGCTATCGCCCACTTTTTGCAGGCGCCGAACGCTGAACGTCTGAGCCAGCTTTTCGCCAGCCTGTTGAATATGCAAGGCGAAGAAAAATCCCGCGCGTTAGCCGTACTCAAAGCGGCGCTTAACAGCCAGCAAGGCGAACCGTGGCAAACGATCCGCGTGATTTCAGAGTATTATCCTGACGACAGCGGGCTTTTCTCTCCTTTGTTGCTGAATGTGGTCAAACTGAATCCCGGCGAGGCGATGTTCCTGTTTGCCGAAACGCCTCATGCTTATCTGCAGGGCGTTGCGCTGGAAGTCATGGCGAACTCCGATAACGTTCTACGCGCTGGCCTTACACCCAAATATATCGACATTCCTGAGCTGGTCGCGAACGTGAAGTTCGAACCTAAACCTGCCAGCGAGTTGCTGACTGCCCCGGTGAAAAGCGGCGCGGAGCTGGACTTCCCAATTCCGGTTGACGATTTTGCTTTTTCACTGCACGACCTGGCGCTTCAGGAGACGAGCATCGGCCAACACAGCGCCGCGATTCTGTTCTGCGTTGAGGGTGAGGCGGTGTTACGTAAAGATGAACAGCGTCTGGTACTGAAGCCGGGTGAATCTGCCTTTATCGGCGCGGATGAGTCTCCGGTTAACGCCAGCGGCACGGGCCGTTTAGCGCGTGTTTATAACAAGCTGTAGCAACGTACTGAATTTTTTAACAACTCTTGCTAAGCTTATAACAGACGTAAAACTCCTCCAGGCGGTTTAATCCGCCTGGTTTCATTTTTATGGACAATTGATATGAAAAAAACACTGGTAGCTGCAGGTATAGTAATTGCACTTGGCATCGTCTGGACAGGCGGCGCCTGGTATACGGGGAAAAAGCTGGAGAACCATCTTGCAGAAATGGTGACTCAGGCCAATGAACAGCTCAAGCGTACTGCGCCGGAGGCCGGTGTCGAATTAAGTTATCAAAACTACCAGCGTGGCGTGTTCAGTAGCCATCTGCAACTGGTTGTCAAACCGGTTGCAGGCGCAGACAATACCTGGTTGAAGCCCGGGCAAAGCATTGTGCTGGACGAGTCCGTTTCACATGGCCCCTTCCCGCTCGCCCAGCTCAAAACGCTCAATCTGATCCCTTCTATGGCGTCGGTAAAAACCACGCTGGTGAATAACGATGCGGCAAAACCCCTCTTTGATATCGCGAAAGGCGACACGCCCTTTGTTATCAATACCCGCATTGGTTATGGCGGCGATACCCGCTCCGATATCTCTCTCAAGCCGTTAAACTACGAGAATGCCGGTGAAAAGGTCGCCTTTAGCGGCGGCGAGTTCCAGCTTAACGCCGATAAAGACGGTAATGTGGTTTCGCTGTCGGGCGAAGCGCAGAGCGGCCTGGTCGATGCCGTTAACGAATATAATCAGAAGGTCCAACTCACCTTTAATAATTTGAAAACCGACGGTACCAGTAAACTGGCAAGCTTTGGCGAACGTGTGGGCGACCAAAAGTTAACGCTGGATAAACTGTCCATCGCCATTGAGGGTACAGAGATGGCGGTGCTGGAAGGGATGGAAATTGCCGGCAAGTCCGATCTCGTCAACGACGGAAAAACCATTAACAGCCAGTTGGATTACTCGCTTAACAGCCTGAAAGTGCAGAATCAGGATTTAGGCAGCGGTAAATTAACGCTGAAAGTCGGTCAAATCGACGGCGAAGCCTGGCACCAGTTTAGTCAGCAATATCATGCGCAAACGCAGGCGCTGCTGAATCAGCCGGACGTGGCGCAGAATCCTGAGCTTTATCAGCAAAAAGTCACTGAAGCGTTCTTTAGCGCTCTCCCCGTGCTGTTAAAAGGCGATCCGGTTCTGACCCTAGCGCCGCTTAGCTGGAAAAACGCCAAAGGGGAAACCACGCTGAATCTGTCGCTGTTCCTCAAAGATCCGGCAACCACAACGGCACAACCGCAAACGCTGGCGCAGGAAGTCGACCGCTCCGTGAAATCGCTGGATGCGAAACTGGCAATTCCAATGGACATGGCGGTCGAGTTTATGACGCAGATAGCAAAACTGGAAGGCTATCAGCAGGATGATGCGGAAAAACTGGCAAAACAGCAGGTGCAGGGGCTGTCCGCAATGGGTCAGATGTTCCGACTGACAACGCTGAAGGATAATACTATCGCCTCCAGTTTGCAGTACACCAATGGCCAGATCACGCTCAACGGACAAAAAATGCCGTTGGAAGACTTTGTCGGCCTGTTTGGAATGCCGGCGCTTTCCGTACCGGACGTTCCGGCGCTGCCTCAACAATAATCGCCTTGCCGGGTGTCGCGACGCTGCACCCGGTCTGCGCCGAACGACGCGCAGCCTCTACTTTTGCGTTACCAGGCGAGCGGCTATCGTTTGACTCCGCACATGGTGCTCGTCGTGAGCAATACGCTGCAATATTCGTTCGGCCAGGGTATAGCCTATTTCTCGCGCCGGCGTACTGGCCCAGATAATCGGCAGGTCGTCGAGGGCGTTCTCCGCCACATCAGCAAACGCCGCCAGCGACACCTGCAGCTCGAAATAACGATCGACACCGCTCTCGCCACTCTGTCGTCCGGCTCTCAGCAGTCCAAACCACGCCCCCATCGCAATGGTTTCGTTGTAACAAACGACAGCGCTAATGGTCGGATTGTATCGCAACAGCGCGGTAATGCTTTCTGCTGCCTGTTTCTGACTGGAAGCGCATTCCACGACCCACTCGCTGTGAAACGGTAGACCGTATTTTAACAACGTCGCGCAATAGCCGCCCACGCGCTCCGCGCGGGTTAAAGATGCGCTTTGTCCTCCCAGCCAGGCGATGCGCTGATGGCCCTGACGAATAAGGTACTCCGTCAGGAGCTGCGCCGCCTGCATGTTGTCAGGCCGAACGGTATCCGCATCATCAAGATAGCTGGCGCGTGACGCAAACACCACCGGAATACCTTGTGCGTCGGCCTGCGCTCTTCTTCGCCAGCGGTGCTCTCACTCACGGCGCATATTGCCGCGTATCAGCACGGCGCGCCGTGGCTGGATGCGTTACGCGCCTCGCTGGCGGCTAATATGCGCTATATTGAGCAGGCGCTGAATGGCGCCTTTCCGACGTTGAACTGGCAAGCGCCGCCATCGACCTATCTGGCATGGATTGATCTCCGTCCACTCGGCATTGACGATCAAAAATTACAGCACACGCTCATTCATCAGGAGAAAGTCGCCATTATGCCCGGCGATACCTATGGCGCCGAAGGCCGGGGATTTGTGCGTCTGAATGCCGGATGCCCTCGCCTGAAACTTGAAAAAGGCGTCAACGGATTGATTAACGCTATCCGCACCGTTCGCTGATACTGTCTACAGGCGGGGGGTTGACCCTTTATCCTGAGAGGCGATAACAGAGACGCCCCCGTGAGCTGACCGGGGGCGCGTTAAAGAGAATGATACAAAATTTCTCCCGCGCTCTCGCGAAGTTGCAACGTAATGACTCCGTTTTTGCAAAATTTCCAGAGCATTATCAATCTGTAGTATAATGGTGCGCACTTTTATTAAAAATTGAGTGCGCCCATGATTGATATTACGCTTCCTTTGACTGACATCCACCGCCACCTTGATGGCAACATTCGCGCCCAAACAATTCTGGATCTTGGTCGGCAGTTCAACATCGCCCTTCCCGCCAAAACGCTGGAAGCGCTGATTCCGCATGTCCAAGTCACCTCAACCGAACCCGATTTAGTGAGCTTTCTCACTAAGCTCGATTGGGGGGTAAAAGTCCTGGCATCGCTTGACGCCTGCCGCCGTGTGGCCTTTGAAAATATTGAAGATGCCGCACGTAACGGCCTGCATTACGTCGAGCTTCGCTTTTCGCCCGGCTATATGGCGATGGCGCATCAGTTACCGATCGCAGGCGTGGTTGAAGCCGTTATCGACGGCGTACGCGACGGCTGTAACACGTTTGGCGTCGAGGCGCGACTCATTGGCATTATGAGCCGTACCTTCGGCGAGGCGGCATGTTTACAGGAGCTTGATGCGCTGCTGGCGCACAGAGAGAAAATCACCGCGCTGGATTTAGCCGGTGATGAGCTGGGCTTTCCCGGCAGTCTGTTTTTGTCACACTTTAATCGGGCGCGCGATGCGGGCTGGCATATTACCGTTCACGCAGGCGAAGCCGCAGGGCCGGAAAGTATCTGGCAGGCGATTCGCGAACTGGGGGCCGAACGTATCGGACATGGCGTAAAAGCTGTCGAAGATCGCGCGTTAATGGATTTTCTTGCACAGCAGCGTATCGGTATTGAATCCTGTCTGACCTCGAATATTCAGACCAGTACCGTCGCATCGCTGGCAGATCATCCGCTCAAAACCTTCCTTGAGCATGGCGTTCTCGCCAGTCTTAATACGGACGATCCGGCTGTTCAGGGCGTAGATATTATCCATGAATATCACGTCGCCGCGCCAGCGGCAGGATTGAGCCGCGAACAGATTCGCCAGGCGCAGATTAACGGTCTGGAAATCGCCTTTCTGAGCGATGGCGAAAAACGTGCGCTGCGCGAAAAAGTGGCCGCGGCGTAAAATTGCTTTATTGATGCTAACGCCCTCTCTCCGCCTGCGGTTTAATGCTATCCCAGGCGGAGAAATGCGACATCTCAGGCAAGACACAGCGTCGCGCGATGTTTTGCCGATTCCATGCCCAGTTCAATCAACTCCATAATTTGAATCGCCTGGCTTGCCGGCACGGGATTTTCACCGTTACCGTTTAACGCATCGCGGATGGCGGCATAATATGCCGGATAGTTACCCGGCAACGTAAGCCAGTTCTCTTCTTTGCGCGTCTCTCCCTCAACCAGGGTCAATACACCGTCACGCATGTCATATCCCCAGTCTTCCTGCGGTAAACGCTCGCCGTTTTTTAACCGTTCTTCCTGGGGATCGAGGCCATATTTTACATAGCTACCGCGCGAACCATGAACGATGTATCGCGCGGATTCCGCCGCGGCCAGCATCGTACCGTGCAAAATCACGCGGCGCTGGGGGTAGGATAAAATCGCGTGGAAATAATCTGTAGATTGCGCGCCCGGACGCAGTTGCGCTAAATCCACCGTCATGCTGACCGGCAGGCCAAAAAGCTGAATGGCCTGATCCAACAAGTGCGGCGCCAGATCGTACCAGATACCACTTCCCGGCCCGCCTTGCTCGCGCCAGCGGTCGCGCACCTGGGGACGGAAGCGATCAAAGTGGGATTCAAACAAGGACACCTCGCCGAGCACGCCATCCGCCAGCAAGGCTTTCAGCGTCAAAAAATCGCTGTCCCAGCGTCGGTTGTGGAAGACGGAAAGTACCCGGCCAGTGCTCCGCGCAAGCGCATCCAATTCTCGCGCCTGTGACAGTGTCACGGTAAAGGGTTTATCAACCACCACATGTTTACCGGCTTCCAGCGCAGCTTTCGCCAGCGGGAAATGGGTATCGTTGGGCGTCGGGATCACGATAAGGTCGATATGCGGATCGTTAAATAAATGTCGGGGCTCAGAGACCACGGAAACCGCCGGCCAATCTGCTTTCACTTTTGTTTCATCGCTGCTGGATACCGCCGCAAGCTCTAGCCCTGGCGTTCCCATAATTAAGGGCGCATGAAAGGTTTTACTGGCGTAGCCATAACCGATTAACCCAACGCGGATTTTGTCATTCATCTCACTGCCTCCGGTTTTAGATATCGCTATTCCACACCATCGTGCGATTAGCCGCAATAGCGTCCTGACCATCAACGTAGCATCAAATGATTAACTTGTTACAGAACAGAGGCTGAAATCGTTTCCCTCCCTCTTGCCGACCGTTCGCCAGGAAAGTAACATTTACCCCCTGTGTTTATGGATAAATCAAAGCAAATGTCGTCAATAATGAATCGTCTTATTGAATTAACTGGGTGGATAGTTCTCGTTATCTCAGTCATTCTTTTAGGTATTGCCAACCATATTGACAATTACCAACCACCAGAGCCCACGGCTTCCGTCCAGAAGAAGTAAGCGTCAGATAATGTAAAGGCATTTTCGCGTGGTACGGTAAGCGGCGCCCCGGGGGGTGCAAAGAAAAGTCAAAAACCGGCAAAAAAAACGAAATATGTCCTATCTGGTCTGACGTTTATTGCCTGTTGTAGGAAAGCGCGTTAACCTTTCGCCCTAGGCGCCATGTGGCGCCTGACTCTTTACCGGTAAGAATATTTCCTTTTTACCTGCACCCCTGACCTCTCACTGGTGCGGTTTTGTTTATTTTTTATCAGTGACTACTCCGTTGGCATTATATTTAATATGGATCAACTTTATATGACTGTTCAGGATTATCTATTAAAATTCCGCAAAATTAGTTCGCTCGAAAGTCTGGAAAAACTGTTCGACCACCTTAACTATACCCTTACTGATGACATGGACATTGTTAATATGTATCGCGCTGCAGATCACCGCCGTGCCGAACTGGTTTCCGGAGGACGCCTGTTTGATGTAGGTCAGGTTCCGCAATCCGTCTGGCGCTATGTGCAATAAAGAAAGTAGCGTTTAACATCAAAAACCTTATAATATTTGCCCCAAAATGAGCGGCATGACCGTTAATGCGCGTAACCCCGGAGAAGATATGACTACAACACCGCCACAACGAATTGGAGGCTGGCTTCTTGGCCCGTTAGCCTGGCTGTTAGTCGCGTTGTTGAGCGCCTCGCTGGCGTTATTACTCTACGTTATGGCGCTTGCCACACCGCAAACGTTCAAGACGCTTAGCGGACAGGAAACCGGTAATTTACTGCTATGGGGCATTTCATTTATTACCGCTATCGCCATGTGGTACTATACCCTGTGGTTGACGATCGCATTCTTCAAGCGCAGACGCTGCGTGCCGAAGCATTACATTATCTGGCTGCTGGTGTCGGTGTTACTGGCGGTTAAAGCATTTGCCTTTTCGCCCGTCTCAGATGCCTTTGCCGTGCGTCAGTTACTCTTCCCACTGTTGGCGACGGCGCTCATTGTGCCTTATCTCAAACGTTCAGCACGCGTCAAAACAACGTTTGTTAATCCGTAATAACCCTACAGTTAACCTGTTGTCGCCTGTGGTAGTTTGACAGATAATAGGCGGCTTTTTTATTTCAGGCCGAAACATGACTGATTACCTGCTGCTCTTTGTCGGAACTGTACTGGTCAATAACTTTGTACTGGTCAAATTCCTGGGCCTTTGTCCCTTTATGGGCGTATCCAAAAAACTGGAAACCGCCATGGGGATGGGTCTCGCGACGACCTTTGTCATGACGCTGGCGTCGATATGCGCCTGGCTTATCGACACCTGGATACTTATTCCGCTGGATCTGATTTATCTGCGGACGCTGGCCTTTATCCTCGTCATTGCTGTGGTCGTGCAATTTACCGAAATGGTTGTGCGGAAAACCAGCCCGGCGTTATACCGCTTGTTAGGCATCTTCTTACCACTGATTACCACTAACTGTGCGGTTCTGGGCGTAGCGTTACTGAATATTAATCTCGGTCATCACTTTCTTCAGTCGGCGCTGTACGGATTTTCCGCCGCCGTCGGTTTTTCATTAGTGATGGTTCTGTTCGCCGCCATCCGCGAACGCCTTGCCGTGGCGGATGTGCCCGCCCCTTTTCGTGGTAACGCGATAGCATTGATTACCGCAGGATTAATGTCTTTGGCCTTTATGGGCTTTAGTGGTTTGGTGAAGTTGTAATGAATACTATCTGGATTGCCGTTGGCGCCCTGACCCTTCTGGGCCTGGTGTTCGGCGCCATTCTGGGTTATGCCTCCCGCCGATTCGCGGTTGAAGATGATCCGGTTGTTGAAAAAATCGATGCGATTTTGCCGCAGAGCCAGTGTGGTCAGTGCGGCTATCCCGGCTGTCGCCCCTACGCTGAAGCCGTGGGTCTCCAGGGCGAGAAAATCAATCGTTGCGCGCCCGGCGGCGAAGCCGTCATGCTGAAAATGGCAGAGCTGCTAAACGTAGAGCCGCAGCCATGCGATGGTGAAGAACAGCAGGCCGCGCCAGTACGTATGCTGGCAGTTATTGATGAAAATAACTGCATTGGCTGCACAAAATGTATTCAGGCCTGCCCGGTTGACGCCATCGTTGGCGCAACGCGCGCCATGCACACGGTCATGAGCGATCTCTGTACTGGCTGTAATCTGTGCGTCGATCCGTGTCCGACGCACTGCATCGAATTACGTCCGGTGAATGAGACGCCCGACAGTTGGAAATGGGATTTGAACACCATTCCCGTTCGCATCATTCCCGTGGAACAACATGCTTAAACTATTTTCCGCTTTCAGAAAAGATAAAATCTGGGATTTCGACGGTGGTATTCATCCGCCCGAAATGAAGACCCAGTCAAACGGCACGCCGCTGCGCCAGGTGCCTTTAGCGCCGCGCTTCGTTATCCCCTTAAAACAGCACATTGGCGCTGAGGGCGAGCTGTGCGTTAGCGTCGGCGATCGCGTGCTACGCGGCCAGGCGCTTACCCGTGGACGTGGGAGAATGCTGCCGGTACACGCGCCCACCTCCGGGACGGTTATCGCTATTGCCCCCCACTCGACGGCACATCCTTCGGCGCTGGCGGAGTTAAGCGTCATCATTGATGCCGACGGCGAGGACCGCTGGATTGAACGCGAGGGCTGGTCTGATTACCGCGCCCACAGCCGTGAAGCGCTCATTGAACGCATTCATCAGTATGGCGTTGCCGGGCTTGGCGGCGCAGGGTTTCCCACCGGCGTTAAATTGCAGGGCGGCGGCGATAAAATCACCACGCTTATTATCAATGCCGCAGAGTGCGAACCTTACATTACGGCGGACGATCGTCTGATGCAGGACTGCGCCGCGCAGATTGTGGAAGGTATTCGCATCCTGGCGCATATTCTGCAACCGCGTGAGGTATTAATCGGCATTGAAGATAATAAACCGCAGGCTATTTCCATGCTGCGCGCCGTACTGGCTGACGCTCACGACATTTCGTTACGTGTTATCCCAACCAAATACCCTTCCGGCGGCGCAAAACAGCTTACCCAAATATTGACGGAAAAACAGGTTCCCCACGGCGGGCGCTCCTCTGATATTGGCGTGCTGATGCAAAACGTCGGTACGGCTTATGCCGTGAAACGCGCCGTGGTTGACGGCGAACCGATCACAGAACGCGTTGTCACCTTAACGGGTGAAGCGGTAAGCCGACCGGGTAACGTCTGGGCACGGCTCGGCACTCCCGTTCGTCATTTGCTTAACGATGCCGGGTTCTGCCCTTCTGCTGACCAGATGGTCATCATGGGCGGCCCGTTGATGGGATTCACCCTTCCCTGGCTTGACGTACCGGTCGTAAAAATCACCAACTGCCTGCTGGCGCCATCCGTGGCTGAAATGGGGGCGCCTCAGGAAGAGAAAAGCTGTATTCGTTGCAGCGCTTGCGCTGACGCCTGCCCTGCCGACCTTTTACCGCAGCAGCTTTATTGGTTCAGCAAAGGGCAGCAGCATGACAAGGCTACCGCTCACCATATTGCTGATTGTATAGAATGCGGCGCCTGCGCCTGGGTCTGCCCGAGTAATATTCCGCTCGTCCAATATTTCCGTCAGGAAAAAGCGGAGATTAATGCGATCAGGCTTGAAGAAAAACGCGCCGCCGAAGCCAAAGCGCGTTTTGAGGCTCGTCAGGCAAGACTGGAGCGCGAAAAAGCCGCCCGCCTTGCACGTCATAAGAGCGCAGCGGTACAACCAGCGGCAAAAGATCAGGATGCCATTGCCGCTGCGCTGGCGCGGGTAAAAGAGAAACAGGCGCAGGCCACGCAACCGGTGGTTATTCAGGCGGGTAGTCAGCCAGACAATAGCGCCGTCATCGCGGCCCGTGAAGCGCGTAAAGCGCAAGCGCGCGCTAAACAAGCCGCTCATCCGATGGCTGACAGCGCGATACCCGGCGACGACCCGAGTAAAGCTGCAGTGGAGGCAGCCATCGCCCGCGCCAAAGCCCGTAAGCAGGAGCAGCAGGCCGGAAGCGAACCTGCCGAACCGGTCGATCCGCGTAAAGCCGCGGTGGAGGCAGCCATCGCCCGCGCCAAAGCCCGTAAGCAGGAGCAGCAGGCCGGAAGCGAACCGGTCGAAGCGGTCGATCCGCGTAAAGCCGCGGTGGAAGCGGCTATCGCCCGCGCCAAAGCCCGTAAGCAGGAGCAGCAGACCGGAAGCGAACCTGCCGAACCGATCGATCCGCGCAAAGCCGCGGTGGAAGCGGCTATCGCCCGCGCCAAAGCCCGCAAGCAGGAGCAGCAGACCGGAAGCGAACCTGCCGAACCGATCGATCCGCGCAAAGCCGCAGTGGAAGCGGCCATCGCTCGCGCCAAAGCCCGTAAGCAGGAGCAGCAGGCCGGAAGCGAACCTGCCGAACCGGCCGACCCGCGTAAAGCCGCGGTTGCTGCGGCTATCGCCCGCGTTCAGGCAAAAAAAGCAGCACAGCAGCAGGTTGTTAACGAGGATTAAATGGTATTCAGAATCGCAAGCTCGCCTTATACCCATAACCAGCGCCAGACATCGCGAATCATGTTGCTGGTATTAATCGCCGCTCTGCCGGGGATTGCCGCGCAGACGTGGTTTTTTGGTTGGGGAACTCTTTTCCAGATCGTTCTGGCTGCTATCACAGCGCTCGTCGCGGAAGCCATTGTCCTCAGGCTGCGCAAACAATCGGTCGCCAGTCACCTGCAGGATTATTCCGCGTTATTGACGGGGCTTTTGCTGGCGGTCAGCATCCCTCCGCTTGCGCCTTGGTGGATGGTCGTGCTGGGAACCGGATTCGCCATTATTATCGCTAAACAGTTATATGGCGGGCTGGGACAAAACCCCTTTAATCCGGCCATGATCGGTTACGTAGTGCTATTAATTTCCTTTCCGGTGCAAATGACAAGCTGGTTGCCGCCTTATGAAATAGCCGCAACAACGCCCGATATGCTGGACACGTTGCGGATGATTTTTACCGGGCATACCGCCAGCGGCGGCGATATGACGCTGCTACGTATCGGTATTGACGGTATCAGCCAGGCGACGCCGCTGGATACGTTTAAAACGTCCTTGCGCGCCGGGCACTCCGTTGAGCAAATCATGCAGTACCCGATATACAGCGGCGCGCTGGCTGGCGTGGGCTGGCAGTGGGTTAACCTCGCCTGGCTTGTCGGCGGCGTATTCCTGCTGTGGCAAAAAGCTATCCGCTGGCATATCCCGGTCAGTTTTCTGCTCACGCTGGCGCTATGCGCCGCGTTAGGTTGGCTTTTCTCGCCCGCTACGCTGGCCTCGCCGCAGCTTCATCTGCTGTCAGGCGCCACCATGCTGGGCGCATTTTTTATCTTAACGGATCCGGTTACCGCCTCCACGACCAACCGTGGACGTTTAATTTTCGGCGCGCTGGCTGGGGTATTAGTGTGGCTGATTCGTAGCTTCGGCGGCTATCCGGACGGCGTTGCTTTTGCTGTCCTGTTGGCGAATATCACGGTTCCTCTGATCGACTACTACACGCGCCCCCGCGTCTATGGACATCGCAAAGGATAAACCATGCTGAAAACGATTCGTAAACACGGTATTACGCTGGCGCTTTTTGCCGCAGGCTCTACGGGATTGACCGCGGTGATTAATCAGATGACAAAATCAACCATCCACGAACAAGCGCTGCAACAACAACATGCCCTGTTCGATCAGGTATTGCCGCCAGATCGTTACAATAATAATCTGCAAGAGAGCTGTTATCTGGTCGATGCGCCCGCCCTCGGCAAAGGCACACACCGTGTTTTTATCGCTCGCAAGGATGATAAACCCGTAGCGGCCATCATTGAGGCTACCGCGCCAGATGGCTATTCCGGCGCTATCCAGCTTATTGTTGGCGCAGATTTCAACGGTACCGTCCTGGGGACGCGTGTGACGGAACATCATGAGACGCCAGGGTTAGGTGATAAAATTGAGCGCCGTTTGTCTGACTGGATTACCCACTTTAGCGGTAAAACCATCAGTGGTGAAAATGATACGCACTGGGCGGTGAAAAAAGATGGCGGTGATTTTGATCAATTTACCGGGGCGACAATAACGCCGCGCGCCGTAGTGAATGCGGTTAAACGCGCCGGGCTGTACGCCGAATCACTGCCCGCTCAGCTCCCCCATTTAACCGCCTGTGGAGAATAGCCATGAGCGAAATAAAAGACATTGTTGTTCAGGGGTTATGGAAAAATAACTCTGCTCTGGTGCAGCTACTTGGCCTGTGCCCTCTACTGGCGGTGACGTCTACGGCAACCAACGCTCTGGGGCTGGGTCTGGCCACAACGCTGGTATTAACGCTGACCAACCTTACGGTGTCCGCACTACGTCGCTGGACGCCGGCAGAAATCCGTATCCCGATTTACGTTATGATCATTGCCTCGGTGGTAAGCGCAGTACAGATGCTGATCAATGCGTATGCGTTCGGTTTGTATCAGTCTTTAGGGATTTTTATTCCGCTGATTGTAACGAACTGCATTGTTGTTGGTCGCGCCGAAGCGTTTGCCGCGAAAAAAGGACCGTGGCTTTCCGCGTTGGACGGTTTTTCTATCGGCATGGGCGCGACAGGCGCGATGTTCGTGCTGGGCTCACTGCGCGAGATCCTCGGGAATGGTACGCTTTTCGATGGCGCGGATAGCCTGCTGGGAGGCTGGGCAAAAGTATTACGGGTCGAGATATTTCACACCGACTCGCCTTTCCTGCTGGCGATGCTGCCGCCAGGCGCGTTTATCGGTCTGGGACTCATGCTGGCGGTAAAATATCTTATTGATGAAAAAATGAAGAAACGCCGCGCCGAAACCGCGCCTTCCGCAGTTCCGGCAGGTGAAACAGGGAAAGTCTGATGAACAAAGCAAAAAGGCTGGAAATTCTGACGCGCCTGCGCGACAGCAACCCGCACCCCACAACGGAACTCAATTTCACGTCGCCATTTGAGTTGCTGATTGCCGTGTTGCTTTCCGCGCAGGCAACCGACGTCAGCGTGAACAAGGCTACCGCCAAACTTTACCCGGTCGCCAATACACCAGCCGCGATGCTGGAACTGGGCGTAGAAGGCGTGAAATCCTATATCAAAACCATCGGTTTATTTAACAGTAAAGCGGAAAACGTGATTAAGACCTGCCGTATTTTACTGGACAAGCATAATGGCGAAGTGCCGGAGGATCGGGCGGCGCTGGAAGCGCTTCCCGGCGTGGGGCGTAAAACCGCTAACGTGGTGCTAAATACCGCCTTCGGCTGGCCGACCATCGCCGTTGATACGCATATATTTCGTGTATGCAACCGAACACAATTCGCGCCGGGTAAAAATGTCGAGCAGGTAGAAGAGAAGTTGCTGAAAGTGGTGCCGAATGAGTTCAAAGTGGACTGCCATCACTGGTTAATTTTGCATGGCCGCTATACCTGTATCGCCCAAAAACCCCGCTGCGGCTCCTGCCTCATTGAAGATCTTTGCGAATACAAAGAAAAAGTCGATATTTGATATGGTCGGAGTGCGTCCGTCACGCCAGCGCGCTCCCACCTTCGGCCTGGATCTATTTTAGCCATCAATCATTCCAGTCTCTGTCCTTTTTCTGATGTAATGTGCTTTCGTTTTCACTCCACGTCAGGTTAATCATTTTTTAATCGCAAAAAATTCTATCTATCCGTGATCAGGATCACTTTGATAACTTCATGTGAAATTTAATGACATCTAAGGTTACATTTACAACCGGATAGACTGACGCCCCGTTTTCACTACAAAACATTACTCTGCCATTTTTTCAGATAATGGCCTATATCACTGCCTTTCACCTTAAATAGCAGAAGATATCGCCTTTCACCCAAACTAATGGCCTTTTTGCAGTGTAAAAATCTGCCATTCTTCAAATGAAGAAATTTAACGCTGGATAACATTTCTGACATCGGACGATTCAACCAGAAGAGTTATATGTAACAGATTATTACAAAGCTCTTGTCTGGAGAGGAAAGATAGTGAACATTACCTGCCGTTTCCCCTCCAATATAACAATCGGACGGATGAGTCTGACTCATCACGCGCCAGACAATCCCTGTTAATACGGGGCGTAAAAAAGAGGTAAAAGTGTCTACTGCAAACAAAAAACCAACTGAAAGCGTCAGTTTGAACGCTTTCAAACAACCGAAGGCGTTCTATCTCATCTTCTCGATAGAGTTATGGGAGCGTTTTGGTTATTACGGCCTGCAAGGCATTATGGCCGTCTACCTGGTAAAACAACTGGGTATGTCAGAAGCGGATTCCATCACCCTTTTCTCTTCCTTCAGTGCGCTGGTGTACGGCCTGGTCGCCATTGGCGGTTGGTTAGGTGATAAAATTCTGGGCACCAAACGCGTTATTATGCTGGGTGCCGTGGTGCTGGCTATCGGTTATGCGCTGGTCGCATGGTCTGGTCATGACGCTGGCATCGTCTATATGGGCATGGCGGCTATCGCTGTGGGTAACGGTCTGTTTAAAGCTAACCCGTCTTCCCTGCTGTCTACCTGTTACGCGAAGGACGATCCGCGTCTCGACGGCGCATTTACGATGTATTATATGTCCGTCAACATCGGCTCCTTCTTCTCTATGCTGGCGACGCCGTGGCTGGCGGCGCGTTATGGCTGGAGCACCGCGTTTGCGCTTAGCGTCGTCGGTATGCTGATAACCGTCGTTAACTTTGCTTTCTGCCAGCGCTGGGTGAAAAGCTACGGTTCCAAACCCGACTTTGAACCGATCAACTTCCGTAATCTGCTGCTGACAATCGTGGGTATTGTCGTTCTGATTGCGGTCGCCACCTGGCTGCTGCACAACCAGGATATCGCGCGTATGGTGCTGGGCGTAATCGCTCTTGGCATCGTCATTATCTTCGGTAAAGAAGCGTTTTCCATGCACGGCGCGGCTCGCCGTAAAATGATCGTCGCCTTTATTTTGATGCTGCAGGCGATTATCTTCTTCGTACTGTACAGCCAGATGCCGACGTCGCTGAACTTCTTTGCCATTCGTAACGTCGAGCACTCTATTCTCGGTATCGCGTTCGAACCGGAACAGTATCAGGCGCTGAACCCATTCTGGATCATTATCGGCAGCCCGATTCTGGCCGCTATCTATAACAGGATGGGCGATACGCTGCCGATGCCGATGAAATTCGCCATTGGTATGGTGCTGTGTTCCGGCGCGTTCCTGATTCTGCCGCTGGGCGCCAAATTTGCGAACGATGCCGGCATCGTATCCGTAAACTGGCTGATCGCAAGCTACGGCCTGCAAAGTATCGGTGAGCTGATGATCTCCGGTCTGGGACTGGCAATGGTCGCACAGTTGGTTCCGCAGCGTCTGATGGGCTTCATCATGGGCAGCTGGTTCCTGACAACGGCAGGCGCTAACATCATCGGCGGCTATGTCGCCAACCTGATGGCTGTGCCGAGCGACGTGACTGACCCACTGATGTCCCTGGAAGTCTATGGTCGCGTATTTATGCAGATTGGCATAGCAACCGCCGTTATCGCCGTCCTGATGCTGCTGACAGCGCCTAAGCTGAACCGTATGACCCAGGACGATGATACCGCTGAAAAAGGCTCTAAAGCCGCTACAGTTTAATTTTCCGGGAAACAACATTCAGGCCGCTAACTGTACGTTAGCGGCTTTTTTTTTGCTCGTCCCCGCACTACCATACTTTAAACCTCAGCAAAAAGGAGTTACCGGTGAAACTGTTCTACAAACCGGGTGCCTGCTCTCTTGCTTCCCATATTACCCTGCGCGAAATTGGCAAAGACTTTACGCTTGATGGCGTCGATCTCGCAAAAAAACGCCTGGAAAACGGTGATGATTACCTGGCAGTCAACCCTAAAGGACAGGTTCCGGCTCTGCTGCTGGATGACGGTACACTGTTGACTGAAGGCGTCGCCATTATGCAGTACCTCGCCGACAGCGTTCCCGACCGCCAGCTTCTGGCGCCGGTAAGTAGACTTGCTCGCTATCATACGCTGGAATGGCTCAACTATATTGCAACGGAACTGCATAAAGGCTTTACCCCGCTGTTCCGCCCTGACACGCCGGAAACACTCAAACCCGCCGTTCGCGCCGGTCTGGAAAAGAAATTGCAGTATGTGGATGAGTCGCTTTCAGACGACCAGTGGATTTGCGGCCAGCGTTTTACCATTGCAGACGCTTATCTGTTTACCGTATTGCGTTGGGCCTATGGCGTAAAACTGAATATGGACGGGTTAACGCATATTGAAAGTTATATGCAGCGTGTCGCAAAAAGACCGACCGTTGCGGCAGCGCTTAAAGCGGAAGGACTGAATTAATGTCATGTTGCCGGATAGCTCGCTGTACCGCCATCCGGCCTCTTTTTAGCAGCAATAATTACAGCCGCGTTGCGCTGAAGTAATGTTCAGGGTTAGCGATCCTGTCCTGGGCCGCCACGACCTGCAGTTCGTACTCCTGCATCGTTTTGGTGGCGATCATAATCTCATAGACTGCCGCCGTAACGTGCTCCAGCGCCTGCTGCAACGTCGCGCCCTGCAAAAGTTTGACCAGCAATAAACCACTGGTGACATCGCCAACGCCAACCGGCTGACGTGAACCGAAATCCACCAGCGGACGGCTAATATGCCAGGCTTCCTGCGCTGTCACCAGCAGCATTTCAAAGCGTTCTGAACTGTAACCGGCGCGGGCGAGATGTTTTACCAGTACAATTTCTGGCCCCTGAGCAATCAGTTCACGCGCCGCCTGCACGGCGTCATCCACATTATTCACGCTATGTTTGCTGAGAATTTCCAGTTCAATCAGGTTAGGCGCGATAATATCGCTGGCGGGTAGCGCATAACGCACATGGAACTCTGCGACGCCAGGCGCCACGATACAGCCCTTTTCCGGATGCCCCATCACGGGATCGCAGAAATATTTTGCCTGCGGATTTGCCGCTTTAACCTGGCGCACAATACCGAGAATGTGTTCTCCCTGCTCGGCAGATCCTAGGTAACCGCTAAGTACGGCGTCGCAGTGCGCTAACTGGCCAATGTCCGCAATCCCCTGGACAATCTCAGTCAGATGGCTGGGCGGCATGACACAGCCGGTCCATTTACCATATTGCGTGTGGTTAGAAAACTGAACGGTATTCAGAGGCCAAACATTCGCGCCAAGACGGCGCATGGGAAATTCGGCGGCGCTGTTGCCCGCATGTCCGAAAACAACATGGGACTGGATAGCGAGGATATTCTTCATTTTTTTACCTGAACATCAAAAATAAGGGAGTGATTTCTCACTCCCTGTTACTTAATGCCTTATTTCCAGCAAATCAGACAATAGTTCTTTTTGCCGCGACGTAATAAGGTATAGCGGCCAAACAGACGGTCCTCATCGTTAAAGATGTATTCAGGATCGGATTGTTTTTCACCATTGATAGTGACAGCGTTGGAGGCGATAGTCTTACGCGCCTGACCACGCGACGGCTGGAGTTCGGCGTCTACCAGCGCCTGCATCAGGTCGGCGCCTTTTTCCATTTCAACCATCGGTACGCCGTCCTGCGCCAACTGCTCAAAGTCAGCTTCGCTCAGCGCGCTCAGTGAACCGCTGAACAGGCATTCAGTGATCCGTTTCGCCGCGACCAGCCCCTCCTCGCCATGAACCAGGCGCGTCACCTGCTCGGCCAGCACATACTGCGCGCGCGGCGCTTTACCGCTGTTTTTATCTTCTTCTTCCAGGGCATTGATCTCTTCAATGTCCATAAAAGTGAAGAATTTCAGGAAGCGATAAACATCGGCATCTGCGGTGTTAATCCAGAACTGGTAGAATTTGTACGGACTGGTTTTCTTCGGATCCAGCCAGACAGCGCCGCCTTCGGTTTTACCGAATTTCGTGCCGTCAGCTTTGGTGATCAGCGGAACGGTCAAACCAAATACCTGATTCTGGTGCAGGCGACGGGTCAGGTCGATACCGGAAGTGATGTTCCCCCACTGGTCAGAACCGCCAATCTGTAAGGCAACGCCGTGCAGTTTATTCAGACAAGCGAAGTCGTACCCCTGTAGCAGGTTATAAGAGAACTCCGTGAAAGAGATACCCTGATCGTCACGGTTCAGACGCTGCTTCACCGCTTCTTTGTTGATCATCTGATTAACGGAAAAATGTTTACCGATATCGCGCAGGAAAGTCAGCACATTCATGCTGCCGAACCAGTCATAGTTATTGGCCGCGATGGCGGAGTTTTCGCCGCAATCAAAGTCCAGGAATGGGGCAACCTGTTTACGAATTTTCGCCACCCACTCCTGAACGGTCTCTTCAGTGTTCAGTTTACGCTCGGCGGCTTTGAAGCTCGGGTCGCCAATCAGACCGGTCGCGCCGCCTACCAGCGCAACAGGTTTGTGCCCTGCCTGCTGGAAGCGTTTCAGGCATAACAATGGAACCAGATGCCCCAAATGCAAGCTGTCAGCGGTAGGATCGAAGCCGCAATAGAGCGCGATCGGGCCTTGCGCCAGTCGCTCTGCCAACGCGTCTTCGTCCGTCACCTGGGCTACCAGCCCCCGCTCTTGCAATTGTTTAATCAAGTTACTGCTTGCCATCAAAATCTCCATGTATAAAACGACTGCACCTTTGCCGGTACACGACTTTTCGCCAGACGCGAAAGAGACATAGCATAAAACGGCGGATTCATCCGCACCAGTGCTTAAAACAAGATTTTTGCATCTTTAGGGCGCAAGACGGTCGATTTTCCATGCGCCGTCGTCGCGTTGGTATAAAAAGCGATCGTGCAGACGATGTTCGCCGCCCTGCCAGAACTCCATCTGTTCAATACTCACGCGAAAACCGCCCCAGAAGCTGGGTAGCGGCACTTCGCCCTGTTGAAACTTCTGCTTGAGCTCCAGGAATTTGCTTTCGAGGATACCGCGCGCGGAAATCCGGCTGGATTGTTTAGAGACCCATGCGCCGATCTGGCTGTCGCGCGGACGGCTGTGGAAATACCTCACCACCTCAAGTGTGGAGAGACGCTCGGCTTTGCCTGTCACCATCACCTGGCGTTCAAGCATATGCCAGGGAAATAACAGGCTGATACGCGGATTGTGCTCAATTTGATGCGCCTTGCGGCTTCCCAGGTTGGTATAAAAGACTAGGCCTTTTTCATCATAATGCTTGAGCAACACAATACGCTGGTACGGTTGACCCTTGTCATCTACGGTCGCCACGACCATTGCCGTTGGATCGGCCAGTCTGGCGTCGCACGCTTGCCCAAGCCAGCGCTCAAATAAGGTTAACGGTTCAGCGGGTAAATCGCGGCGACGCAAGCCGCCTTTCGTGTATTCACGGCGCAGATGCGCGATCTGCTGCAATTGGTCGTTATCAGACATGGCGTTGATCAGAAATAATCAGTGGGTGGCGCTATTGTGCGCCCCCATACTGAAAATCTCAACGCTTCGGATTTTGTAACTGACAGTTATTAAGCACAATTCTGTCTCGTTTATAGACCGTGGCGCTCTCGCCTTGCGACCAGAAAACATAAATCCCGTCGGTATAACGCGCGCCCGAGGCCGAGATTCCTTGCTTCAGGGTCAGCAGCTTATTGTCATAAACAAAACTGACCTCTTCACGCGGGTTATTGACTTTAACGGTAAGCGGCTTCTCATCACACTGATATTCCAGCGTATCCGTTTGCATACGTTCAACAAATTGTTGATAAACGCTACAGCCGGTCAGCAGCACAGGTAAACACATTATTGCGATCTTTTTCATAGGCATATCCCGAAAGCTCTCCTGCTTCTGGAAGGGCAAACGCCCCTTCCTGACCTTGCCAGTTTACCGATATAGGGGCCGGGAAAAATTCAGTTAACTCTGAGTTATTGGGTTAGCCGGGTAAATAGCGCCTAAAACACTGGCTTCTGTAGCACCCGTCACGGAAGGCAAATTTCCCGGCAGGCCCGCGAGCGTTCGCCAGGCAAGCCATGCAAAGGCCAGCGCTTCCATATCATCGCCGCTGATCCCCGCCTTATCGGTGGTCGAAACCTCGATACCGGGCAACAGCGCCGCCAGACGGGCCATCACTAACGGATTCCGGCTTCCGCCGCCACAGACCATCAGCCGCTCGCAGCCGCCATTGAGCAGCACCTGTTGGGCGATGGAGACCGCCGTCAGCTCCGCCAACGTGGCCTGTACATCGCGCGCGTCTGCGCCAGGGAAAGCCGTAAGATGACGCTCTAACCAGCCATAGTTGAAATATTCGCGTCCTGTACTTTTGGGTGCCGACGCAGCAAAGTACGGATCGCGCAACATCTTTTGCAGCAATGGAAGAATAACCTGACCTTCTTTCGCCCATGCCGCGTCTTTGTCGTAGGGCTGCGCGCATTGTCGCCAAATCCACGCATCCATCAACATATTACCCGGCCCCGTGTCGTACCCGCGCACCGCCTGTCCGGGGAAAAGCAGAGATAAATTGGCGATGCCGCCGATATTCAGGACCATACGTTTTTCCGTCGGATGTCCCAACAGCGCGTGATGGAAAGCAGGCACCAACGGCGCGCCTTGTCCGCCCAGCGCAATATCCCGCCGCCGAAAATCGCCGACCACTGTAATCCCCGTATGGGCGACGATGTGATTATTATCGCCAATTTGCAGCGTATGCGGGGCCTCGCCGGTCGGTTCATGCCAGACCGTTTGCCCATGACAACCAATGGCGACGATATCCCGCGGCTGCAAACGTTGTTGCGCTAACAGCGCATTAACCGCCTGTGCAAAAAGCCGGCCTAACTGGGTATCAAGCTGGCCGAGTTGCGAGAGCGTAAGCGGCTGTCCCTGGCAAATATCGAGAATGCCTTTTTTCAGATGAACGGGAATGGGCCAGGTGAGACTTGCCTGTTGCGCAACCATGGTTTCATCAATTGCCGCCAATACAACATCCAAGCCATCAAGGCTGGTTCCGGACATAACGCCAATAAAACGGCCCGATTTCATACCTCTTCCTTTTAAGCTGGGTTAAGCCTTAACACTCGGCATAACGTATTTTGTAATGCTATGCCCACGTCACGTTTTTTGCCGTGTCGTCCACGTATATCAATGACCTATCTTTTCTTGCTTCCGACTTCGTTTAAGATTAGTTAATTAACTTCTGATTATGATTTTTACATTTTTTCGGCAGAAGATATGACCTTAACTGCATAAATGCCATATAATTTAGCTATAGGGATGCTGAAATAGCGTTTCGTGAAGAACAGGAGATGGGTAAATGATTAGACGTGTACTGGCCGTTTCACTGATGGGGTTATCCCTAGCGGGGTGTGTTAACAATGATAGCCTTTCGGGTGATGTTTATACCGCATCCGAGGCTAAACAAGTTCAGAATGTAACGTACGGTACTATCGTTAACGTTCGTCCGGTTCAAATTCAGGGCGGTGATGATTCTAACGTGATTGGCGCTATCGGCGGCGCGGTGTTGGGCGGATTCCTCGGCAACACTATCGGCGGCGGTACGGGTCGTTCACTGGCGACCGCGGCAGGCGCGGTGGCTGGTGGCGTAGCGGGCCAGGGCGTCCAGAGCGCAATGAATAAAACCCAGGGTGTGGAACTGGAAATTCGTAAAGACGATGGCAACACCATTATGGTTGTGCAGAAACAAGGAAATACGCGTTTCTCGGCAGGTCAGCGTGTCGTGCTGGCCAGCAACGGCAGCCAGGTTACTGTCTCTCCACGCTAAACCAGGCTTTACGTGTGGTCACATGGCCACACGTATGCCCCTGCACCTCAATCGTGAGAATGCAATTCCATAATGTTGTGTTCAAGTTTAGCGACAAGTTTAATCAGAAGCTCAATCTCCTCTGAAGAAATCCCAGCCAAAATTTCACCGCGCGTTTTATGAATGACCTCTTCCATCTCAGCGATCAGCGGCTCCGCTTTTTCGGTCAGTTTAATCCGCTTAGCGCGACGATCGCTGGCGCAGGTTTGCCGCGAAATTAGCCCCTTATCTTCAAGTTGATCCAACGTGCGTACCAGCGATGGCTGCTCAATGCCTATCGCTTTAGCCAATTGAATCTGCGACTGGTCAGGCGGCAATTGATGAATATTGTGCAACGTGACCCAATGTGTCTGCGTCAATTCCAGAGGCTTGAGGCGATGGTCAATCAGAGCACGCCAAATGCGCACCAACCGTGCCAGATCAGAACCTAGTGGCGATTCCAATTTCGTCTCCTTATAATTAGCTTACTAAGCTATTATGCTGATTTTAGAATAGTGTGCAGTATTTGTATTCTCAAAACAAATGTATTGCTAAATTTGCTTACCAATAGACATTTTTTCAGACATAGTGCGCACCTGGCACCTGTAGCTTCAGTTTTGGCTAAAACTAAAGCATCGATGTCTGACGCAAAGGAACATTGCTTGTGAAGTGTATACTCAACGCCACAGGATTGCCCTTACAAGATCTCATGTTGGGAGCATCTGTTTACTTTCCGCCATTCTTTAAAGCCTTTGCGCCTGGGTTCGTTATCTGGTTGTTTATTCACCGACTCCTGCGTGACCGGATATACTCTGATGAAATCTGGCATCCCCTGTTAATGGATCTCTCCCTCTTTACGCTGTGCGTATGTCTGGGCCTCGTTTTACTGATCGCGTGGTAAATATGTCGTTAAAAACAATAAAATATTTTTCTACTCTCATTGTCGCCGTCGTCGCCGTTCTGGCCGCGTGGTGGTTATGGAATTACTATATGCAGTCACCGTGGACGCGCGATGGTAAAATCCGCGCGGAACAGGTCAGCGTAACGCCACAGGTTTCTGGCAGCATTACCCAACTCAATATCAAAGATAATCAGTTCGTCAACGCCGGGGACGTTCTCTTTGTCATTGATAAAACGCCCTTCCATATTGCAGAACTTAACGCGCAGGCGCAGTTGGCCAAAGCGCAGTCCGATCTGGCAAAAGCGAATAATGAAGCCGATCGACGTCGACATTTATCGCGTAACTACATCTCTGCTGAAGATCTGGATAGCGCCAATCTGAATGTTAAAGCGATGCAGGCCAACGTAGATGTCGCACTGGCAACGTTAAAACAGGCGCAGTGGCAGCTTAGCCAGACGGAAGTAAAAGCGCCGGTATCCGGCTGGGTGACCAACCTTTCCACGCGTACCGGTGATTATGCCAGCACCGGTAAGCCACTTTTCGCCCTGGTAGATAGCCACTCATTTTATGTAATGGGATATTTCGAAGAAACCAAACTAAGCCACATCCGCGAAGGTGAGCCTGCATTAATAACACTGTATAGTGGCAATGTTAAGTTACAGGGTCACGTTGGCAGTATCGGGCGCGCTATTTACGACCAAAGCGTGGAAAGTGACTCCGGTTTAGTGCCCGATATCAAACCCAACGTACCGTGGGTACGTCTGGCGCAACGCGTACCGGTACGTATCGAATTTGACGCTTTACCGCAGGATATCACGCTCGTCTCCGGCACTACCTGCAGCGTAGCCATTGGACAGCGGTAATGAAACTCTCCCTGCCGGCCCTGCGAAATACGCCCTGGTTTAAAGCGACCTCCGGCCAGTGGCGTTACGCGTTGCGCAATACCATTGCCATGTGTCTCGCGCTGACATTCGCTTATTATCTCAATCTGGATGAGCCCTACTGGGCGATGACTTCGGCCGCAGTGGTGAGCTTTCCGACCGTAGGCGGCGTAATCAGTAAAAGTCTGGGGCGTATTGCCGGGAGTTTACTCGGCGCGACCGCCGCGTTAATTATTGCTGGCCATACGCTGAATGAACCCTGGTTGTTCTTATTTAGCATGGCCGCCTGGATCGGTTTTTGTACCTGGGCCTGCGCGCATTTTACCAATAATGCCGCTTATGCTTTCCAGTTGTCCGGCTACACGGCGGCGATCATCGCGTTCCCGATGGTTAATATTGTAGAAATCACGCAGTTGTGGGATATCGCCCAGGCACGTGTATGTGAAGTTATCGTCGGCATCCTCTGTGGCGGCATGATGATGATGATCCTACCCAGCACATCGGATGGTACCGCCCGCGCGGACAGCTACACCGTGGCGCGGATTATTGCGCCGCTACGCCCGCAGGATGAACAGGATTATCGTCACCTCGCGTTCTGGCAGCGATTACGCTATTTTTGCCAGCTATATCTGCGCAGCAGCCGTCAGTTATATCTGATCGAAAGCGGCGCGCCGGTAGATCAAATCCATATCCGCCGCACTCCCGGCCTTGCGCGGCATACGGATAACGCAGAGGCCATCTGGAGCGGCGTGCGTACCTTTTGCACGCTCACGGTAATTGGCGCCTGGAGTATTGGCGCGCAATGGGAATCCGGGCCCGGCGCATTAACCCTGGCGGCGATCAGTTGCGTCCTCTACTCCATCGTCGCCACGCCGTTTAAGTCGCTTTCCTTATTGATGCGTACTTTAGTGCTGCTGTCCTTATTCAGCTTCGTGGTGAAATTTGGCCTGATGGTGCAAATCACCGATCTGTGGCAATTCTTGCTTTTCCTTTTTCCGCTGTTCGTCACGATGCAACTGCTTAAACTGCAGATGCCTAAGCTGGCGGGACTGTGGGGGCAGCTTATCGTTTTTATGGGCTCATTCATCGCCGTGACCAATCCACCGGTGTACGACTTCGCCGACTTCCTTAACGATAATACCGCCAAGATCGTCGGCGTCGCGATTTCCTGGCTGGCGTTTGCGATTTTGCGCCCCGGTTCCGATGCCGTAAAAAGCCGCCGCCATATCCGCGCGCTACGCCGCGATTTCGTCGATCAGCTTAGCCGTCACCCTTCCCATAACGAAAGCGAGTTTGAATCGCTGACCTATCATCACGTCAGTCAGCTCAGCAATAGCCAGGATGCGCTGGCGCGCCGGTGGTTATTACGTTGGGGAGTGGTACTGCTGAACTGCTCGCATGTGGTGTGGCAGCTGCGCGCCTGGGAGTCGCGTTCCGATCCGCTTTCCCGGGTGCGGGATATTTGTATATCCCTGCTGCGCGATGTGATGAGCGAGCGCGGCGTACAGCAACGCCCGCTTGCCGTTACGCTACAGGAACTACAGCGTATCTGCGACACGCTCGCACATCATCATCAACCCGCCGCGCATGAACTGGCGGCGATTATCTGGCGTTTACACTGTTCGCTGTCGCAGCTGGAACAGGCTCCGCGCAGGGAACACTGTCTCCGGGTTATTTAATGACGCCGCAGGCGTAACGCGTTCCGCCGCCGCCGAGCGGTTTCGGCTGATCGGACATGTTATCGCCGCCCACATGGATCATGAGCGCTTTATCTTTCACTTCATCAAGAGACTTCAGACGCGGCGCAGTAACCGGTTCGGTGGCGATACCATCATTATTAACGACTAACACCGGGAGGTCACCCAGATGCCCCTGGCCTTCCGGTCCTTCATGCTTGCCGGTATTTTGTGGGTCCAGATGACCACCAGCGGCTTCTGCGGCAACCGCTTGGCCGTCTTTAATCGCTGGCTGGCAGCTACCGTTGGCATGAATGTGAAAACCATGCTCGCCCGGCGGCAACGCTTTAAGGTGTGGGGTAAATTTTAAGCCGCCTTCGGTTTCATCGATGACGACGGTGCCGATAGACTGTCCTACGCCTTGCGCCGTCACCAGATTCATCTCTACTTTCTCGCTGGCAGCCTGCGCACCCGCACAGGCCAGCAGCGTCACCATCGCTAAACTTAATCGCTTCATAAAACCTCCGTTACATGTGGTCGCCTGTTAAGTGTAAACCACTGGCGAAAACATGTACGGAAAGTCAACGAGTTGGCGATTACGGCACGTCATAACCCAGTGCCGCCTTGCGGATTCGGAACCACTGTTGACGCGACAATGACAGCGTTTCCGCTTCTAGTGCGGCACGTACGCGTTCGATTTTACCCGAGCCAATAATCGGCAGCGGCTGCGACGGCAAACGTAAAATCCAGGCATAGACCACCTGTTCAATAGAACTGGCGTTGAGTTCTTGCGCGATAACGGAAAGTTCCTGGCGCAACGGCTGATAAGCCTCATCATTAAACAGCCGACCGCCGCCAAGACATGACCAGGCCATCGGACGAATACGCAGTTGCTGTAATTGATCTAATGTGCCGTCCAGCAACAAAGGCTGGTGAACCGGCGAGATCTCCACCTGGTTGGTCGCCAGGGTGAAAGGCAGGCGCGATTGCAGCAACGTAAATTGCGCTGGCGTAAAATTAGAAACGCCAAAATGGCGCACTTTGCCGCTTTGGTGCAGATGTTGAAACGCCTCGGCGACGTCATCCGCATCCATTAACGGATCGGGACGGTGAATTAACAACATATCCAGATAATCTGTCGCCAGATTTTTTAATGACTGTTCGGCGCTCAGAATAATATGGCGGCGATCGGTAATATAATGACCGAGCTTATTTTCCGCTCTGGCAGTGGTGGCAATACCGCATTTGGTGACGATTTGCAGTCTTTCCCGCAAATGCGGCGCCAGCGTTAGCGCCTCGCCAAATGCCGCTTCGCACTGATAACCGCCATAAATGTCCGCATGGTCAACGGTAGTGACGCCCAAATCCAGATGTTCTTCGATAAAACTCACTAACTGACGCGCGGACATATTCCAGTCCATCAAACGCCAGTAACCCATGACAAAACGCGAAAACTCCGGGCCTTGTGGAGCGATGGTGACACGCTGAACCATAACAGATTCCTCATAGAGAATAATGAGGTTGAGTATACGCAATTCCGCGTTTAAAAGAGTGAAGGTTGTTGAGGATCTTCCGATGGGAGAGGCTTGTTTGCGCGTATTTTACGCAAGAAACGCTGGCGACAAAGCCGCAGTACATTTTGTTTCTCGGCATCGCTCATTTTTTGCCAGTTAAACCGTTCGTCGCGGCTGCGCATACAGCCCCGACAAAAGCCACGCTCATCAGACTGGCAGATACCGCGACATGGGCTTGCTACAGGAAAAAACTCCAACTGCTCGGCCACATCCCCTCCTCAACGTTTGGCGCTTATGACTATTGAAGACGCTAACTGACATTATGGCAACTCTGCTTGCAGTAGACCGACTGGTCTACTATACTGCCTGCTATGAATAAGCAAACCGAACATGATACCCGCGAACATCTGCTGGCCACCGGCGAGCAGCTTTGTATGCAACGGGGTTTTACCGGCATGGGGCTTAGCGAATTGCTCAAAACCGCCCAGGTGCCTAAAGGGTCGTTTTATCACTACTTTCGCTCGAAAGAAGCCTTCGGCGTCGCCATGCTTGAGCGACATTACGCCTGCTATCATCAGCGTCTTACGGCGCACTTCACCTCCGGTCCCGGTAATCATCGCGATCGCCTTCTCGCCTGGTATCAGGAAACGTTAAAGCAGTTTTGCCAGCAAGGCGCCATCAGCGGTTGCCTGACGGTGAAACTGTCAGCGGAGGTCTGCGATCTGTCGGAGGATATGCGCTCTACGATGGATAAAGGGGCGCAGGAGATCATGGCACTGCTTGCACGCGCGCTGGAAGATGGCCGTAATAGCCACTGTTTACATTTCACCGGCCAGCCGTTGCCACAGGCGCAGGTACTTTATGCCCTGTGGCTGGGCGCCAATTTGCAGGCCAAAATATCCCGTAGCGCCGCGCCGCTGGAAAATGCGTTGGCGCATGTTAAGACCATCATTGCAACGCCTGAGCAGTAACAGGCGTTTTTATTTCCTTTATTACAAGACGACCGGTCTACTTATATCAGGAGCCACTATGTCATCAGCAAAACTGTTTACCCCCCTCAAGGTGGGTGCCATCACGGCGACAAATCGCGTATTTATGGCGCCTTTGACGCGTTTGCGGAGTATTGAACCGGGCGACATTCCTACGCCGTTAATGGCGGAATATTACCGTCAACGCGCCAGCGCCGGATTGATCATCAGCGAAGCCACACAAATCTCCGCACAGGCGAAAGGCTATGCCGGCGCACCGGGATTACACAGCGATGAGCAGATCGCCGCCTGGAAAAAAATCACTCAGGGAGTTCATGCTCAGGGCGGCCATATGGCGGTGCAACTGTGGCATACGGGCCGTATTTCACACGCCAGCCTGCAACCAGGCGGACAAGCGCCCGTTGCGCCATCCGCTATCAATGCGGGAACTCGCACTTCTTTGCGTGACGAAAACGGCCAGGCCATCCGCGTAGAAACTTCCACGCCGCGCGCGCTGGATACTCACGAGATCCCCGGGATCGTCAACGATTTCCGCCAGGCTATCGCCAATGCCCGAGAGGCAGGCTTCGACCTGGTGGAGCTGCACTCCGCGCACGGTTATCTGCTGCACCAGTTCCTCTCTCCGTCTTCTAATCACCGTACCGATCGGTACGGCGGCAGCGTAGAGAATCGCGCCCGTCTGGTGCTGGAGGTGGTTGATGCCGGCATTAAGGAATGGGGCGCCGACCGTATCGGCATTCGCCTTTCTCCTGTCGGCACTTTCCAGAATGTCGATAACGGCCCGAATGAAGAAGCTGACGCCCTTTATCTGATTGAAGCGTTAGGCAAACGCGGCATTGCTTATCTGCATATGTCTGAACCAGACTGGGCGGGCGGAGAACCGTACAGCGACGCATTCCGTGAAAAAGTGCGCGCGTGTTTCCACGGCCCCATCATCGGCGCTGGCGCCTATACGCCAGAAAAAGCGGAAGATCTGATCGAAAAAGGGCTGATTGACGCCGTGGCGTTTGGTCGCGATTACATCGCTAACCCGGATCTGGTGGCGCGTCTGCAACGTAAAGCGGAACTTAATCCACAGCGTCCCGAAAGTTTTTATGGCGGCGGCGCGGAAGGCTACACTGACTACCCTACTCTGTAATTTCATTGATAGCGGCCGCACATCGCCGCTATACTTTGAATATCTTGACTATTTTAAGGACAACGAAAATGCGTTTATTGCATACTATGCTGCGCGTCGGCGATTTGCAGCGTTCCATCGCTTTTTACACCAACGTTCTGGGCATGAAATTGCTGCGTACCAGTGAGAATCCGGAATACAAATACTCGCTGGCCTTTGTGGGATATGGTCCGGAAACGGAAGAAGCGGTCATCGAACTAACCTATAACTGGGGCGTTGAGAGCTACGACATGGGCAATGCGTATGGGCATATCGCGCTGAGCGTTGACAATGCTGCTGAAGCCTGTGAACGCATTCGTCAGAACGGCGGTAACGTGACCCGTGAAGCGGGGCCGGTAAAAGGCGGTTCGACCATCATCGCCTTCGTTGAAGATCCGGATGGCTATAAAATCGAATTGATTGAAGCTAAAGACGCAGGCCGCGGTCTGGGTAACTGATCCCCCGCCGGGCGCAGGTCACTGCGCCCGTTGTTTTACTGCATCCCGGCGTAAAATTTGCCATAATACGCGCTGCATTTTTTCGTATTAAGAGACTCAGATGTCCGATAACGCTCAACTTTCCGGTCTGTGCGACCGTTTTCGTGGTTTTTATCCTGTCGTCATCGATGTTGAAACTGCAGGATTTAACGCTAAAACCGATGCGCTGCTCGAAATCGCCGCCATCACGCTGAAAATGGATGAACAAGGCTGGCTGATGCCGGACACGACGCTGCATTTCCATGTGGAGCCGTTCGCTGGAGCCAACTTACAGCCGGAAGCGCTTGCGTTTAACGGTATCGATCCCTCTAACCCGCTACGCGGCGCGGTGAGTGAATATGAGGCGCTACACGCTATTTTCAAAATGGTGCGTAAAGGTATCAAAGACAGCGGTTGTAGCCGCGCCATTATGGTCGCGCATAACGCCACTTTTGATCACAGTTTTATGATGGCCGCCGCAGAGCGCGCCTCGCTGAAACGTAACCCGTTTCATCCGTTCGTCACCTTTGATACCGCGGCATTGAGCGGACTGGCGCTGGGGCAAACGGTGTTATCAAAAGCGTGCCTGGCGGCAGGTATGGAGTTTGATGGTGAAAAGGCCCATTCCGCTTTGTATGATACCGAGCGGACAGCGGTGCTGTTTTGTGAAATCGTCAATCGCTGGAAGCGCCTGGGCGGCTGGCCGTTACCTTTGCCGACGGACAAATAACGTGGCTAACGACACCGCTTTTGCTCACGATGACGGTAAAAAAGCGACCTTTACAGGTCGCTTTCCCCTTGCACAGATTACTCTGCGTCCGGCTCCTGAGTTTTATATTTTGCCGCAGTTTCTTTAATAAGCTGCTGCAGCTCGCCACGCTGATACATTTCAATCACAATATCACACCCGCCGACCAGCTCGCCGTCCACCCACAGTTGTGGGAATGTCGGCCAGTTGGCGTATTTCGGTAATTCAGCGCGAATATCCGGGTTTTGCAGGATATCAACATAGGCAAAACGTTCCCCGCAGGCTGAAAGCGCCTGAACGGCCTGCGCAGAGAAACCACAGCTTGGCAGTTTCGGTGAGCCTTTCATATACAGGAGAATCGGGTTTTCAGCGATCTGGCGCTGAATTTTTTCGATAGTGGTGCTCATTGTCTCGCTTCCTTAAACTACTTTTACGACTGAAGCCTGTCATTGTAACGGGTCAGGCTGGCAACGGAAAATAACATTTTCATCATGCCTTATTATTTTACCGTCTGCGGGAATAAGTTGTATACAAAATATCTTTTAAGCGGGTTACCGCGCAGTGATTCGTCGATAACGCGTTCGTGTTTAGCATTAATTGCTATTTTTTTACATCTGTTAACGAAACACAGCTTCAGAAACCAAAAGCAATTACCAATCTGTGCTTTTGTAGATTAGAATTATCAGGTTTTGTAAATCATACGCAGGCATGAATCGCCTGCCTTTAACAGAGGATTGCTCAGTGGCGCGGATAAACAAAATCTCGATCACGCTCTGTGCTTTACTTTTTACTACTCTCCCTTTTACGCCAATGGCCCATGCTTCCAGGCAAGCCAAAGCGACGCCTGCTGTTTCTCATGTCACGAAAACGGCAGATAAAAAGAAAAGCACAACGAAAAAGATCAGTAAGACCAGCAAAAAAAACGTAAAAAAAACCTCAAAAACCAGCCGTTCTTCTTCCGCTTCTACGCCAAAACGTACCACCGCCGCCACGAAATCTCGTCATACCACACATCGTCGTAACAGAACCGCGCCCACGTCAATCGCCGCCCTCGACGTGACGGAAAAATGCACGACGCGTAAAGGCCGTAAGCCGCACTGCGTGAAGGGGAAAGGAACATTGCCGGTCTCTATTGCCGATGCGCATCGTGCAAAAGTACAAAAAGCGACGAAAACCGCGATGTCCAAACTCATGAGTCAGATTGGTAAACCGTATCACTGGGGAGGTGCGTCGCCGCGCACCGGTTTTGATTGCAGCGGTCTGGTTTATTATGCCTATAAAGATTTAGTGAAGATCCGTATCCCCCGAACGGCGAATGAGATGTATCACCTGCGTGACGCGGCGCCTATTGAGCGTAGCGAGTTGAAAAACGGCGATCTGGTGTTCTTTCGTACGCAGGGACGCGGCACCGCCGATCACGTTGGCGTCTATGTCGGCAACGGTAAGTTTATCCAGTCTCCGCGCAGCGGCCAGGAAATTAAGATCACCTCACTGAACGAAGAGTACTGGCAACGTCATTATGTCGGCGCCCGCCGGGTGATGACGCCTAAAACAATTCGCTAATATTTTATCCTGTCGTTTAACGACAGGATAACTTCTTCTTTTGCGCCACCTCTCAATTTGCTACCCTATCCTTACGCGCACCAGGGGTATTGTGCGTGCGCAATATTAATAATAAGGAGAGAAGCAATGTCGTTCGAATTACCTGCATTACCGTATGCCAAAGATGCTCTGGCGCCGCATATTTCTGCTGAGACGCTGGAATATCACTATGGCAAACATCATCAGACTTACGTGACCAATCTTAACAATTTGATCAAAGGCACGGCGTTTGAAGGCAAATCGCTGGAAGAGATCGTGCGCGCCTCCGAAGGCGGTATCTTTAATAACGCCGCTCAGGTATGGAACCACACCTTCTACTGGAACTGCCTGGCGCCAAACGCCGGTGGCGAACCGACCGGGAAACTGGCTGATGCTATCGCGGCATCTTTTGGCAGCTTCGCGGAATTTAAAGCGCAGTTCACCGATGCCGCTATCAAAAACTTTGGTTCCGGATGGACATGGCTGGTAAAAAGCGCTGATGGCAAACTGGCTATCGTTTCTACCTCAAATGCCGGTACGCCGCTGACTACGGATGCAACGCCGTTGCTGACGGTTGATGTGTGGGAACACGCGTATTACATCGACTACCACAACGCCCGTCCAAACTATCTGGAGCATTTCTGGGCGCTGGTTAACTGGGAATTTGTTGCGAAAAATCTCGCCGCATAAGTCTGAGTACGCAGAAGGTACGCCTTCTGCGTTTTAGAGAGGGATAGAATAGAGGAGACGCCCACCCTCAGAAGAGAGGAAATCAGTGCAGAGCGGCCGTTAATCCACCTGCGACAATCACGCCCAGAACAATCAGCGTAGTAATCAACGAAAATTTCAGGTCGGTACTCATCAAGTTTTCTCCTTTTTATTCCCACACAAAAAGTGATATAGCGCATTTTTGCACATTCCCGCACAAAAATCTCTCATGTTTTATATTGATAACTGTTTTTAACGCTTCCCCTTTTCCTCAAGATCAGACAAAATTCCAAGCTTACTAAATTAGCGTAACGGCCATTGACCCCTTCCTGACGTTCCGTGTCGTTTTTCCGGCGTGCCGCAACCCTGACGTTGCGATTAGGGTGTGTGTAGGCAAACGTTTACCTGGCGTTTCTCAGGAGCTTAGCGAGGGTCTGGAGTGAAATGTAATGGCAACAATTAAAGATGTAGCGAAACGAGCAAACGTTTCCACTACAACTGTATCACACGTAATCAACAAAACGCGTTTTGTCGCTGAAGAAACGCGTAACGCGGTCTGGGCGGCAATTAAAGAGCTGCACTACTCTCCCAGCGCCGTCGCGCGTAGCCTGAAGGTTAACCATACCAAGTCGATAGGCTTACTGGCGACCAGCAGCGAAGCGGCCTATTTTGCCGAAATTATCGAGGCGGTTGAAAAAAACTGTTTCCAGAAAGGCTATACGCTGATTTTAGGCAACGCCTGGAATAACCTGGAAAAACAGCGCGCCTACCTGTCCATGATGGCGCAAAAGCGCGTGGATGGCCTGCTGGTGATGTGTTCTGAGTATCCAGAACCTCTGCTTTCCATGCTGGAAGAGTATCGCCATATTCCGATGGTGGTGATGGACTGGGGTGAGGCGAAGGCCGATTTTACCGACACGGTGATTGATAACGCCTTTGCAGGCGGCTATATGGCGGGTCGTTATCTGGTTGAGCGCGGCCACCGGGATATCGGCGTTATTCCCGGCCCGCTGGAGCGCAACACCGGCGCGGGCCGGCTGGCAGGCTTTATGAAAGCCATGGAGGAGGCGCTGATCAACGTGCCGGACAACTGGATTGTTCAGGGCGACTTCGAGCCGGAATCCGGTTACCACGCGATGCAGCAAATCTTATCGCAGTCACATCGCCCTACCGCCGTTTTCTGCGGCGGCGATATTATGGCGATGGGCGCGCTTTGCGCGGCTGACGAAATGGGGCTTCGCGTACCGCAGGACGTTTCGGTGATCGGTTATGACAATGTGCGTAACGCCCGTTACTTTACCCCGGCGCTGACGACGATTCACCAGCCCAAAGACTCTTTAGGCGAAACCGCATTTAATATGCTACTGGATCGCATCGTCAATAAGCGTGAAGAGTCACAGTCTATTGAAGTTCATCCACGCCTGGTTGAGCGTCGCTCGGTCGCTGACGGCCCGTTCCGCGACTATCGGCGTTAATCCCCGCTGTCGGGAGCCTCTTCTGGCTCCCGCAGCCACTCCCGATTCAACGTTTCGCTATCGCCCAAATAGTCCAGCAGCCATGCCAGCGCGGGCGAGGCTTCGTTTTGCTGCCACGTCACGCAACAGGCCGCATCGGGAAACGGATTCTCTAACGTCAGCGCCACCCATTTTCCGCTGTCTATCCACTGTCGGGCAAAATGCGTCGGCACCATTCCCACGCATAGTCCTGCCGACAGGCAGGTTGCCGATGACTCCCAGTCCGGTACGACGACCCTTTTTTGGTTATCCAGCAGCCAGGTAATCCGTTTCGGTAAGGTTCGCGAAGTGTCTTCCCTGACCAGCGACGGCCAGTTGCGCAGGGTATCATCGCTTAACGGCCTAGGCATCGACGCCAGCGGGTGATCGCTTGCCACTACGCAGCTCCAGCTCAGGGTCCCCATATCCCGAAAAGCGTAACGCCCCCCTACCGGAATCGCCTGCGTCGCCCCAATCGCCAGTTCGACACGCCCGTCGGAGAGCGCGTCCCAGACGCCGTTAAACACCTCCTGAAAAACCAGCAGTTCCACATCGTCAAAATGACGATAAAAATCGACGATCATCTGCCGGGTACGTTCTGGTCTGACGATATTGTCCACCGCAATAGCTAACTGCCCGCGCCAACCATTAGCAATTTGCTGACACTGCTGGCGAGTGATCTGCATTTTTTTGATAACAGAACGCCCTTCTTTTAAAAACCAGACGCCAGCAGGCGTCAGTTCAACATCACGGTGACGTCGTACAAAAAGCGGTACGGCCAGCCACTCCTCTAGCTGACGAACGGTGTAACTGACTGCTGAAGGCACTCGGTGCAGTTCTTGCGCCGCCGCGCTAAAACTGCCATTGCGCGCCACGGCGTCAACCACTTCAAGCGAGTATTCCGACCACATAATTTGCCTACAAAAATTTTGAATTCACTGGACAAATATTAACGTTTCACAACCGTAATTTCACTCCCTACACTCTGCGACAATGTCTGTCTGATAAGAAAGAGAAACAAATATGCAACCTGGAAAAGGTTTTTTAGTCTGGTTAGCCGGCCTTAGCATGCTGGGATTTCTGGCTACGGACATGTACCTGCCCGCGTTTGCCGCCATACGGGCGGATTTACAAACGCCTGCCGCCGCGGTCAGCGCCAGCCTCAGCCTGTTTTTAGCTGGCTTTGCCGTCGCGCAACTACTTTGGGGACCGCTATCGGATCGTTATGGCCGTAAACCGATTTTACTGCTGGGGTTATCTATCTTTGCGCTCGGAAGTCTGGGGATGCTGTGGGTAGAAAGCGCGGCAGCACTGCTGACGCTGCGCTTCGTGCAGGCCGTCGGCGTTTGCGCGGCAACGGTAATCTGGCAAGCGCTGGTGACCGATTATTATCCTTCGCAAAAAATTAATCGTATCTTCGCCACTATCATGCCACTGGTGGGCTTATCCCCGGCGCTTGCGCCCTTACTGGGAAGCTGGATACTGACGCATTTCTCATGGCAGGCGATTTTCGCCACTCTGTTCGTGATTACGTTGTTGCTGATGTTGCCGGCGCTGCGCTTAAAACCATCGGGAAAAGCGCGTACCGAAGGACAGGATAAACTCACTTTCGCGACGTTGTTACGCTCTAAAACCTAT
This sequence comes from Salmonella sp. SAL00653, assembly GCF_046552515.1. Classification (NCBI taxonomy): domain Bacteria; kingdom Pseudomonadati; phylum Pseudomonadota; class Gammaproteobacteria; order Enterobacterales; family Enterobacteriaceae; genus Salmonella; species Salmonella sp. SAL00653. The sequence continues at coordinate 61,777 of NZ_JBGDTY010000001.1, read as the reverse complement.
CGCGGTAATGTGCTGATTTATGCCGCCTGTTCCGCCAGCTTTTTTGCGTGGCTAACAGGGTCCCCATTTATTCTCAGCGCGATGGGTTACAGCCCGGCAGTGATTGGCCTGAGCTATGTTCCGCAAACCATCGCTTTTCTGATTGGCGGATATGGTTGCCGCGCGGCGCTACAAAAATGGCAGGGCTACCAATTGCTTCCGTGGCTGTTAGGGCTGTATGCGCTGAGCGTTATCGCCACCTGGGGTGCGGGCCTTCTGAATAATGCCTCACTGGTGGAGATCCTGATTCCTTTCTGCGTAATGGCGATTGCTAATGGCGCCATCTACCCTATCGTCGTCGCGCAAGCGTTACGCCCTTTCCCTCAAGCCACGGGGCGCGCTGCGGCGCTACAAAATACGCTGCAACTGGGGTTATGTTTCCTGGCAAGCCTGGTGGTTTCATGGCTCATCAGCACGCCGCTGCTGACCACCACCAGCGTAATGCTCTCTACCGTTGTTCTGGCGGCGTTAGGTTACAAAATGCAGTCTCATGCAGATTGCGCTGAGACCGGATTTCCCCATGCCAATGTCGCCCACGACAAGTCTCACTAAAGACTTGTTAACCGCTTATAATTAGCACGATAACAATTTTCGGTTGAATCATCAAAAATTGCGGCCTATACTGATTCCCGGTTGTTTATATTACGATAATTATTAGGCATTAACGGGAACCGGAGCGTTCCCGATTCACCATGGATGGCCTTTTCGGCAAGGGCTCCTCCCTTCCTCTGTTCTACGTCGGATAACTGGCTCACGGAATTGTCCGTGGGATTTCTCACAAAGCCAAAAAAGCGTCTACGCTGTTTTAAGGTTCTGATCACCGTCCAGTGATGGAGAAACTATGAGTTCATCGTGTATAGAAGAAGTCAGCGTACCGGATGATAACTGGTACCGAATCGCCAACGAATTGTTAAGTCGCGCGGATATTACAATTAATGGTTCCGCCCCGTCTGACATTCGTGTTAAGAATCCCGATTTTTTTAAACGCGTCCTTCAGGAAGGATCGTTGGGGTTAGGTGAGAGTTACATGGATGGCTGGTGGGAATGCGAGCGTCTGGATATTTTCTTCAGCAAAGTCTTACGTGCCGGTCTTGAAAATCAACTCCCCCACCATGTTAAAGATACGCTCCGTATCCTCGGCGCGCGTCTGATTAATCTACAAAGTAAAAAACGCGCCTGGATTGTCGGCAAGGAACATTACGATCTTGGTAATGACCTTTTTTCCCGTATGCTCGATCCCTATATGCAATATTCTTGCGCCTACTGGAAAGATGCCGATACGCTGGAAGCGGCACAGCAAGCCAAGCTGAAATTAATTTGCGAAAAGCTACAGCTACAACCGGGGATGCGTGTGCTGGATATCGGCTGCGGCTGGGGCGGTCTGTCGCAATATATGGCGACCCATTATGGCGTTAGCGTGGTGGGCGTAACGATCTCCGCTGAACAACAAAAAATAGCGCAGACGCGTTGCGAAGGTCTGGATGTCTCCATTCTCCTGGAAGATTATCGCGACTTTAACGATCAGTTTGACCGAATCGTCTCCGTCGGCATGTTCGAACATGTCGGGCCAAAAAACTACAACACCTATTTTGAAGTTGTTGACAGGAATTTAAAACCGGATGGTCTTTTCCTGCTCCATACTATTGGTTCTAAAAAAACCGATCATAATGTCGATCCGTGGATCAATAAGTATATTTTCCCCAACGGTTGCTTACCGTCTGTTCGTCAAATCGCCGAGGCCAGCGAATCACACTTTGTAATGGAAGACTGGCATAACTTTGGCGCCGACTATGACACGACTCTGATGGCGTGGCACGAGCGCTTTATCAATGCCTGGCCAGAGATTGCGGGCAATTATAACGAGCGCTTTAAACGTATGTTCAGCTATTATCTCAACGCCTGCGCGGGTGCGTTTCGCGCGCGTGATATTCAGCTTTGGCAGGTGGTATTTACGCGCGGCGTTGAAAACGGTCTGCGCGTTCCTCGCTAATCATCTCCCCCGCATTTCATGCGGGGGAATCTTATTTTCCGTTAGCCAATGTCGGCCTGATTTCTGACCGCATTTTCTCGCGTAGCCAGTACGCGTTCTACGGTATCGACAACCGCCTGCGTTTGCGGATCGATCTCGATATTCACACGCTCACCCAGTTTTTTTCTGCCAAGCGTAGTACGTTCCAGCGTTTCCGGAATGAGATGCACGCAGAAGCGCGTTGGCGTTACCTCGCCGACGGTCAAACTGATACCGTCAACGCCGATAAAGCCTTTGTACAGGATATACTTCATCAGGGACGCATCCTGCACTTTAAACCACACCTGATGGTTATTTTCGGAGGTCAGGATTTTCGCGATCTCCGCCGTCGTAATAATATGCCCCGACATCAGATGACCACCGATTTCATCGCTGAATTTGGCGGCGCGCTCTACGTTGACCTCATCACCTACCCTCAACGCGCCCAGATTGGTGATGCGCAACGTTTCTTTCATCAGATCAAAACTTATCTGGTTACCGTTTATTTCAGTCACCGTCAAACAGCATCCGTTATGCGCTACCGACGCCCCCGTCTCCAGTCCCTCCAGCATGTAGTCCGGTAACGTCACCACATGGGTGCGAAAGTTGGGTTTTTCATCAATCGATACCAGTTTCGCGGTACCCTGTACGATCCCCGTAAACATATCTTCAACTCCTGAAATAAATAAAAGCAGAACTGTTCAGCACAATAGCAGGTGGAAAAACAGCTTGCCAGCAATGCGCCGTTAACAACTGTTTTTTCACTGGAGAAATAGTAATACCCCGCTACAATAGACTGAAATTTCCCCTGCTATTTCTTTTGGCTGCCACTACGGCGGCTTTTTAGTCTTTCATATAACAACAAAATAAAAGGTGAATACGTGCAGAAGTATACCAGTGAAGCGCGTCAGTTATTAGCGTTAGCGATACCGGTGATCCTTGCGCAAGTGGCACAGACCGCAATGGGATTCGTCGATACCGTCATGGCAGGAGGCTATAGCGCTACGGACATGGCTGCCGTCGCTATCGGCACCTCTATCTGGCTTCCCGCCATTTTGTTTGGTCACGGCTTACTGCTGGCCTTGACGCCGGTGATTGCGCAACTCAATGGCTCCGGCCGTCGTGAGCGTATCGCGCATCAGGTTCGACAAGGGTTCTGGCTGGCGGGCTTTGTCTCCGTGCTGGTGATGATCGTCCTGTGGAATGCCGGATACATTATCCGCTCTATGCATAATATTGATCCGGCGCTGGCCGATAAAGCCGTGGGTTATCTTCGCGCGCTGCTGTGGGGCGCGCCAGGATACCTTTTCTTTCAGGTAGCGCGAAACCAGTGCGAAGGTCTGGCCAAAACCAAACCGGGTATGGTGATGGGATTTTTGGGCCTGCTGGTGAATATTCCGGTGAACTATATTTTTATCTATGGTCATTTTGGTATGCCGGAACTCGGCGGTATCGGCTGCGGCGTTGCGACTGCGGCGGTCTATTGGGTGATGTTTATCGCCATGCTTTCTTACATTAAACACGCGCGTTCAATGCGTGATATTCGTAATGAAAAAGGCTTTGGCAAACCTGATAGCGTCGTCATGAAGCGCCTGATTCAACTGGGGTTGCCGATTGCGCTGGCGCTGTTCTTTGAAGTGACGTTATTTGCGGTCGTTGCGCTGCTGGTTTCGCCATTAGGTATTGTGGATGTCGCCGGTCATCAGATTGCACTTAACTTTAGCTCGCTGATGTTCGTACTGCCGATGTCGCTGGCTGCGGCGGTAACAATTCGAGTGGGTTATCGTCTGGGCCAGGGCTCAACGCTGGATGCGCAAACCGCAGCGCGTACCGGTTTAGGCGTCGGCATTTGTATGGCTGTGGTTACCGCGATCTTTACCGTTACTCTGCGTAAGCATATTGCTTTGCTCTACAATGACAACCCCGAGGTCGTGGCGCTTGCCGCACAATTAATGCTGCTCGCTGCGGTTTACCAGATTTCCGACTCTATACAGGTTATCGGCAGCGGTATTCTGCGCGGTTATAAAGATACGCGTTCCATCTTTTTTATCACCTTTACCGCCTACTGGGTGTTAGGTTTACCCAGCGGTTATATCCTGGCGTTAACGGATCTGGTGGTGGATCGTATGGGACCGGCGGGCTTCTGGATGGGGTTCATCATCGGCCTGACCTCGGCGGCGGTGTTAATGATGCTACGGATGCGCTATCTACAACGTCAGCCGTCCGCCATCATTTTGCAGCGCGCTGCGCGATAATACGACGATAGCCGTCGCATGGCGGCTATTTTCTCGACATGTTGCATATTTCCACCGCAATCAGGTGATTTCAGGAAGAAAATTGCGATTTCCCTCTTGCCTCATTGCGGTTGTGACGCTAATATTCGTCCCCGTTATCACCTACAACGTTGCGTTCATAGCTCAGTTGGTTAGAGCACCACCTTGACATGGTGGGGGTCGTTGGTTCGAGTCCAATTGAACGCACCATCATTTTAATGCGTCTGTAGCTCAGTTGGTTAGAGCACCACCTTGACATGGTGGGGGTCGATGGTTCGAGTCCATTCAGACGCACCAATCCATTATCTTGTTTAATTTTAAAATACGCTATCTGGTGCTTGTGCCAGGCTAAAAGCGATTATTTTCAGTCTCTCACCTTTATCGTCAAGCACTGCTCTATACGCTATTACCCTCTTAACCTTCGCAGTGGCCTGAAGAAGCATACCAAAAGCATTTATGGTGTTTCGGTAGAATGCGCATAATCTATCTTCATCACCATACGTAACAAGGCTGCAACGGGTTCAAATAACGTTTCAGGAATTTTATCTCCGCGTTCCACTTCAAAAAATAATGAGCGGGCCAGCTCAACATTTTCAACAACGGGGATGCAGTTGCGTTCAGCGATGTTAACAATATAGTTAGCTTGAGCATCACTGCCTTTTTCCAGGACGCGTGGTATTGGCATATCGGTGGGATGATAGCCAAGACAAACCGCAATATGCGTTGGATTACGCACTACCGCAACAGATTGTTTAACAGATTGAGCTAAACTCCCACTTTGTATTTCACTCTGCATTTCCCGACGCCGTGTCTTCATTTGAGGATCGCCCTCCAGATCTTTATGCTCCTGTTTTACGTCATCTTTACTCATTTTTAGATCTTTTCTAATCTTATAATATTGAAAAGAATAGTCCAGTATGCCAACGACGATATAAAAAGCCATCACCCCAACCCATAACCATTTTATTAAAGAAGAAACCACAAGCAGGCCACAGGCTAACCCACAGTACGGTAGCGCCCGAAAAGTACTGGCATAATAATAAAAGAAAAAAGCAAAGATAAGAGATAGCATGATAACTTTCAGGCTGGATTTACATAATTCTACTACGCTATGTAAAGAGAATATCTGCTTAAAATTACTTACCGGATTTATATGCTCGCTTTTAAAACCTATGGCCTTGCTGGCAATAACCACCCCCACCTGAAGAAACACGCTACCCACAGTAGCAACTATTACCCCAGCGCCCAGAAACAGCAGTGCAGAAGTCAGTGACTCTATTAAAGCATGACTCAATTGCGTTAATGCATAAGAAAATGGTTTATTTACTAATTGTAATGTGAAAGTTATTGACTCAATCAGTATCAAAATCATCTTTTCAGTAAAGAAATGAAAATACAAATAAAGCGCAATCAGCTGAAATAATGATGTTATTTCAATACTTTTGACAACCTGCCCTTCCTTACGGCCATCACGTAATTTCTTTTCTGTAGGCTGTTCTGTTTTCTCGCTCATACAGATGGAAACCAGTCTTTTAGATAAATATAAAATTTATCGCTTTCAACCAAATAGTGATGAAGAGCATAAGGGAATGAGATCAGGAGCGTCAGTAGAACCAATATACTTTTGAGCGGCATTGAGAAGAAAAACACATTCAATTGTTGTGCCGACCGATTTAAAAGACCTAAAGCCAGATCGGCTAATACCATACATATTATGGCAGGAAGAGAGAAGCTGATACATAATTGATAAAGCGTTCTCCACTCTGCCTGGATATATTTTAAAAATTGCTGGTCAAATAATAAAGTACGCCCTGGTGGTAAATATTGATATGACTCATACAGAATGTTTAATATAAACTCCATGCCGCCGCTTATAAAGAAAATAACACACAAGAACTGGCTGAAAAGCAAGCCAAAAAGTGAGGTTTCAGCTTCTATTGTAGAATTGAATATCGTACCCATTGTCGCGCCACGTAAAGTATCAAGCAGAAACCCCGCCATATCAACGGCCCAAAAGGGAACCGCCGCACAAAACCCAATTAAAAAACCAATAATAACCTCTCCGGTGACTAACCCTAACCAACTGTAATCTTTACCAATATGCATCATAATCTTCTGCTGGTAAATGATTGGTAATATGGGAAAGGTAAGTGACATAAGCACGCCATTACGTAAAAGAGCGGCCCCTAAACTGCCACTTTTTAATAGGGGAAGTAATAAAGAAAGGCTTAATGGTCGAATAAAAGCCACAGCCAATGCAATAAGCCACTCATTTACCTGTTGTGCCATTCAACCATGCTCTCCAATTCGTAACATTATCTGCCGGGTATAATTCAACAGGATACCGCTAAGCCATGGGTAGCTGACCATTAAGGTTATTGCAATTGCCAATAATTTAATCATGAACTGTAGCGTTTGGTCCTGTATTTGAGTCAAGGCCTGAACAAGGCTTACGATGACCCCAACTACCGATGCCACCAACACCACCGGCATAGACGTAAAAAGGACGATCCATAAAAGTTGCGTTACAAATTGCGTCAATTCAGAATCATTCATGAAAAGCTCTGTACCAATTGCGCCAGTGTCAGATCCCAACCGCCTGCCAGTAAAAATATTAGCAGCTTAAACGGTAATGAAATGGTCATTGGCGACACCATCATCATTCCCATAGCCAGCAGTATATTTGAAATAAGCAGGTCAATAGCCAGAAAGGGAAGGTAAATAAGTAATCCAATCCGAAATGCCTGCGTTAACTGACTCACCGTAAATGCCGGAATTAATATGAGCAAAGAATCAGGTTTTATCTTTCTTTTTATGTCTTCAGGCCAGGTTCGTTTTATCAAATTCCGAAAATAATTGGCTTCCTTCTCTTCAGAGTTTTTTTGCAAAAACTGTCGATAAGGCGCTAATGCTTTACTGTCCCACTCAGACGTCCAGAAAGGAGCGCCAGCGACCTGAACCGGATGCCAGCGCTCTTTTACAGCTAATAGCGTCGGCCCCATAATGAATAAGGAAAGTACAAGCGCGAGGCCATACAGTGCGATATTGGGGGGAACTTGTTGAATACCCAGAGCATTTCGTAAAATCGAAAATACCACCGCCAGTTTAAGGAAAGAGGTTCCCATGACGATAATGAGAGGCAGTATTGAAAGCAGAAACAATATACCAATCAGTTGCAAAGGCGAATCGGGTAAAGACATACTGTATCTCTCATGACACGACCTGGAACGCTATTATATTGTTCGCATATTATTTTTCTTATCAGGTTTACGCTGTATTTTTGCAAAGATACCAACGTGTAATACGCACCATAAATTCATTGCCACAGGCAATCAACTCACCTTGCCCAATAATACGGTCATTTACTCTTATCGTCACCTCTGGCGCAAAACATCCACCTACAGGCAAAACGTCCCCCGTTTTAAGTTGTCGTAATTGTCCAATTTCCAGACTCGCACGTCCGATCTCAAAGAGCACCTGTTGTGGTATCTGCTCAAGTTCTACTGAAGATGTTCCGTCACTCTTTGACATTGGACTCCCTGACGCAAGTAGCGTTTCGATATCCTGGACTAATTCATCAAATTTCATCGTGTTATCCTCTGTCAGCAACACCCTCGAGTAGATCCCCCCAGGTAGTTGAATAGCAAAAAAACCGAGTCTGATGTCGCCAAAGCAATGAATCCGAACGCCCATGCCGATTTCGATAGACTCAAGTTCAATTAACGTAAGCTGGCACCAGCCTAAATATACAGGGACTACTACAGGAGGAGCAGGATAAATCTGTTGTCGCTCAGCAGAAAGCTCTCCGACTATATTGCGCAAAAAACCCGTTGGCCATGTAAAAATAATGCTATGGAACTCATGTTCTTCAACTGTCCATTTAATATGCAACGCTAGCTGATGTGGTAGATTACTGCAGGATGTTGGCGGTTCGTTCTGACAGAGGGTGGCATCACTGGCTTGCAATAACGGCGCCAGCCCCCATTCAGCTATTCCATATAGCAATTCAGGATCGATAGCCGATCGATTAGCGGTGCCAATTAGCCCTTCACACCAGCGCTGCCAGCATTGTTCTGCAATCCACACCCTACCCAGCTCATTATGATAATTTATGGTAAATAATGTCCCTTGCTGTACTGGATATTGTTGCATACTCAATGTCAGCTCACCAATGGTAGCGCCTTGCGTTGGAAGTATCTCCACCCACGGACGCTCTTCATTCGCTATTCTTAACATAGAATATCTCCAGGGAAATTATATACCCCATATGCAGCAACTGAGACTCCAGCCACTGCTTTAGCGCTTTCATCGAACGGTAAATTTCATGATGAGGGACATTGATTTTTAGCTGGATTAGCCCCCCTGATTCACATACTTCACACTCTACACCGTCAAGATAACCGCCACTAACACGATAACGCTGCGTGAAAACCACGTTCTTATTCAATGCTGCAGGAGAATTATTCTCACCAATGGGTAATGCCTGGTGCATGAGTTGTTCAAAGTCCATACGTTCCGCCTCCGCCTCGTTATCATCCTGATAAGACTGGCATGGCAACCCAAGACTTCCCTCAACTTTGGTAATACGCATCGCTTAATACCATAGTAATTTTTTCTTTCTTTTTCATAAGCGCATTAAAATTCTTCTGTAATTCGCTTCGCCGGGAGACAAGCTGCTGATACTGATTCTCTAACTGCTGCCGTTGCGTCAAAAAGCTCTGCGCCTGAGTGAATAACCCGGCCATTTGTTGTTTCTTATCCAACAATAAATGACAAGATAACGTACCTTGCCAGCCCATTAATTCTTTCAGTCTGGTAGACACTGCTAAAGCGCGCGTCTGGCAAATCTGCTGTTCCGTAATAATCGCCTGTTGCTGCTGATCAAGTACGGTAAGCTTGCCGCGTAATTGCTTTTCACGCCGCGCGATTATCTCCAGCAAAGTTTCCATGATCACTCGGTGAGTATTTGGTGTAATTTTTCTATAAGTAGCTCGGGTCCGCATACTTCATCCTTACTTTGTCGCAAAAATGTGCAAATATCCGGATAGGTATCAATGGCTTTGTCAGTATCAGTATCAACTCCTCGCTGGTATTCCCCAATGCGTATTAACAGTTCAACCTCCTGGTAAAGCGCCAGGCGCCGCCTCAATATCGCCGCCAGTTGACGATGCTCATGGCTGGTAACGACTGGAAAAACGCGGCTGAGCGTTGCCAGCACGTCAATGGCAGGATAATGCCCCCTCTCTGCAAGCCGCCGGGATAGCACAATATGTCCATCAAGTAGTGAACGGACTTCATCCGCCAACGGCTCATTCATATCATCGCCTTCCACCAGTACCGTATAAAATGCGGTAATACTGCCTTTTTCCCCCATTCCTGTACGTTCTAAAAGTCGTGGCAATGCACTAAATACGCCTGGCGGATATTCTCCAGAAACTGCGGTCTCTCCGGCGGCCAGAGCGATTTCTCGTGCGGCCCTGGCATAACGCGTCAGTGAGTCGGCAAGCAAGACGACTCGCTTTCCATTATCGCGAAAAAATTCTGCTATCGTGGTAGCCACAAACAGCGCCCTCACGCGCTCTAAGGCGGGTCTGTCAGAGGTTGCGACAACAATGACACAACGTTTTCGGGTCTCTTCAGACAGTGTAAAATCGATGAATTCGCGGACTTCTCGTCCACGTTCACCAATTAACACCAGAACATTGCTGTCTGCGTCTGGCGCATTACACAGCATCGCCAGAAGCGTGCTTTTCCCCACGCCAGGAGCAGAAAAAATACCCACTCGTTGCCCTTCGCCACAGGTCGCAACGCTATCAATAGCGCGAATCCCCGTCATTAATGGTTGAGTGATAGGCTGTCGAACCATTGCGGGAGGAGGCATTGCATCATAGTCTTTCCAGCAGACTTCTGGCAGTTCGCGGCCATCAAGGGGACGACCAAAACCATCAATGACTCGCCCTAATAACGCTTCGCCCACGGGAACCTGATGGCGTCGCCTTAAGGCCATCACTTGCTGCCCGCAGTGAAGTCCGGCTGTACTCGTAAAAGGAGATAGCAAAGCTTTGCTGCCATTAATCCCCACGACTTCAGCAAGTTCTTCTCCAGGCTTTATACAGCACAACTCACCCATAAATACCCCAGGCAACCACGCATTTAACAACGTTGCGCTGACATCCTGAATTCGCCCCCATCGACAATAACCATCGGGGGGCGGATATTTCAGCCTCAGACGTTGCATCAATTCATTCTTCATTGTCCGCCAACTCCTCTTCGCTAAGGTCAATACTTTCTACCACTTGTATAAGGCTCTCCTCTCCTAATTCCTGCCATGACAAAATCGGTACGTCGAACAAGGTGGCTTCTGTAATTTTTCGCAAGAAACGTCGGGTGTCGACAGAAGTGACAATGAATAATTTGGCTGACTGCTTCAGCGCCTGCTCGATAAGTTGCAGGATCTGCGTCTTATGACGAGACGACAGCGCAGTATAGGTCCCCATTGCCGTCTGGCGAATGGATTCACGCACGAGGTTCTCAATACCTTCGCCGATCCGCAAAATCGGCAGCGGTTTTCCTTCCGGATTAAGACGACGCAGAATATGACGGCGAAGCGCGATACGGACATATTCTGTCAACATCAGGACATCTTTTTCACGTGGCGCCCAATCAATTAAGGTGCCGAAAATAAGACGTAAATCTCTAATAGAAACCCGCTCTGATACAAGCCGTTGCAAAGTTTCAGCGATTTTATTAATGGGTAACTGGCGCTGAAGCTCTTTCACCAGCTCAGAGTAGTTTTTTTCCATCGCATTCATTAGATAACGCGTTTCCTGAACACCAATAAACTCTCCCATATGGCGAAGCAGGACACATTTTAATAAGGCAGAGATACGTTGGCTGCCCGCGAAAACGTCCAGTCCAAAACCTTGCGCCTTATGGGCCATGTCTTTTGTAAGCCAACAGATCTGCCCCATCCCGTTCGGTAACGTCTGGCTGTCACCCACCACACTAGCGTCCGCGCCTATCAATAAATAATCCGCCTGGGCGGGAATAGATAAACTAAATACGGGTTCCTGATATAGCAGTACCGTCAATTTTTCGGTGGGTTCAGGCAAAACCTCAATGTTCACCTCAGGGAGAGGAACGCCGGTATCCTCAAATAAAAACCATCTCATGGCGTCAATATCACGAATCAGGTCGGCAGAATGTAACGTCGGGGTAAGACGTAAGATTAGAGGACATGCGCCGGGAACCATACTATCTTTTTCCGGTGCTTCGACGCCATTTGCGGAAACCACAGACTTTTTGCGGCGAATGAGGATAATTGGCAATGCTAACAACGCTGAAAAGAAAGCGAGAGTGATAAAAGGAAAGCCAGGAATTAAAGCGAGGAGCATTAAAACCACAGCGGTTAATATGAGCGACTGAGGTTGTCTGGCAATTTGAGAACTCAACTCTGTCGCCAGGTTCTGGCGTTTCTCACCCGGAACACGGGTGACAATAATTCCCGCGCTAAGGGAAATCAGCAGCGATGGAATTTGCCCACATAAACCATCTCCGATTGACAGTACGCTATAAGTGTGAACAGCCTCACTCATCGACATATCATATTGCACGATAGCGATAATGATACCGCCGATAATGTTCACCAGAACAACAATAATACCGGCAATCGTATCGCCTTTAACAAATTTCATCGCACCGTCCATCGCACCGAGAAAGCGGCTTTCCTGCTGGACGTGCTGTCTTAATGTACGGGCATGGTCTGCATCGATAACTCCGGCACGCAAATCGCCATCGATACTCATTTGTTTGCCTGGCATCCCATCAAGCGAGAAACGTGCGCTAACTTCCGCCACCCTCTCGATACCTTTTGTAATGACAATAAACTGCACGATAGTAATGATGGTAAATACGACCAACCCAACGGTGAGATTTCCTCCTACGACAAACTTACCGAAAGCATCCACAATATTACCGGCATTATGTTGTAACAGTACCAGCCGTGATGTGCTGATTGTGAGTGACAAACGATATAATGTAGTAATAAGTAATAAAGACGGAAATACCGATAAATCGAGAGGGTCACTAAGATAAATAGCAATTAAGAGCAGGATCACTGAAAACATAAGGTTGATAGTAATCAGGATATCAACCATCCAGGTCGGTAAAGGTAACAGCATCATCACAATAGCGATTAATAACACCGTCGCCAGAACCATATCCTGCCGACCCGCGCATACACTGAGCCACTGTTGCGCCCTGATTCCCTCACCTAACCATGAACGCATTGCGACTCCAGAAATTTTATTTGTCGATGATGTAATCGTAACCAGATCTCGGCGGAGCTGGAAAGAGGAGGAGAACAGCTCATTGCAAGCCCATCGCGCAACAAAAATAATCGCTGAGGAATACCCTGGAACGCTGCAGGTTTCCAGTGAGTTAAGGCTTTAAAAAGCAGATCTTCGTCTAAGAAGGTTTGCTTGAGTATCTGACATAAGTGAATACGACCGTTATGATAGTTTAGATAGGTTTCATATTGTCCTTGCCGCCAGAACATATTGGTTGCTAAAGGCCGTTCAGCTAATCCTGCTAATTGAATAAAAAGCTGAATATTACGTTCAGTAATGAGATCCCAATCCATCCTGCCGCCTCATGATGAGCCAGAACGCCAATTTACCTAAATATTGAAAGCCAGGTATCAGAATAAAACCTGATTTACCTTTACTTCACGAAGCGTTTCGAGAATTTGTTCACGTTGATCTTCGTCGTTAAAACAGTTATCGGGTATCAGCATAAACTGCGCATCAAGTTGTTGGAGTAACCGATTGAACATCTTCGATGAAGAAACTATAGCGGTAAGTCTATCAAGCAACCAATCACTGAAAAGCCAACGCTCACAAATGATATCGAGTAGTAGCGGCAGTAATGTATTAGGCGGCAACTGGCAAATCCACTCCTCACGCTGGCACTCTTTTTCAAGGCCAAGGAATAACAACAAACGACGCAAACGTACTAATGCTGCGGCCAAACGACTTTGCTCCGAGGGTTCGATGCATATGCTAAGTTCAAAGGCTATTGCTCTTAGCAAAATACGGACCCGTTCACAGCGATCCGGCCAGTCTGCCACGCGTCTGAACCACTGCGATAAGGGCATTTCATCGTTGTCTATCGCCTGTTGCATAAAACGCTTCAGCGAGGACAGCGTAGCGGTATCCACTTCGCCAAGTTCCAGTAAACTAAAAACGGCAAGTTCCCATCCCTCCTCCGCTGTAAGCGTATCCAGTTGCAATTGCAAATCGCGTTTTTTCTTTTTTGACAACCCGCCGGCAGTAAGCGCCATTGCAAGAGCGATAATTTGATACGCATTCTGTAAATCAGGATCACTATTCTCTTCGGTAAGCGGACGCAACGTTGCCCCATTATCCTCCTGTATTTGTTTTATCAAACGCAGCAAAGCCTGCTGTCTGCGCTCCAGTTTCTCAGCATCCGTGAATTTATAACTTTCGCGCAGTTTACCACTCAGCGCCATTCCTATTTCTTCCATCGTCTCATAGAGCGCTGCCCCCGTCGTTTCCTGTAACTCCTGGAGAGCTAACATTGAAGGCGAAATAACCTCTTGTTCCTCTATAACCTGACCAGGGGTAAATGCTGTAGGGGGCGTCATTTTTATCTCATTAATTTTAATATTCATCGCTACCTCTTTTATCTTCACCATTACGTAACCATTTCAGTAACGCGTTGAAATGACGAGAAAGTGAAAATTCAACGGCATATCGTGTTGAGGAAAGTTCAGCCTGATCGGGAGAGAAACCAGGCTCGATAATCAACGTAAACCGCTTGCCAAAAGTTTCACGCATCAATGCCTCTTTTTCAGGATGAATACGCAAATAAAGCGCTCCCTCTTCCGCCATAGCCGTGGCCTGGCGTGCCAGACGATGGCACATAACACTGTCTACCGACTGTTGGTCGAACCAGGCCAACAGAACCTGTTCTATACTATTTTTAATATGATGCGCTGCTTGATCGACCAATGAACGAAATTGATTTTCATCGTCTTGTAAGTGTTTTACATGCTGTTCCAGCCATTCCACTTCCATTTTTTCCAGCGTATTTTTACGCAACCACGCTAGTTCTTGTTGCTGCTCAACTTTCTGTTCACGCTGATAACGATAGGCGTCTCGGATGATTTTTTCAGCCTTACGGTAAGCGGAGCTCACAATAGCATGTGAAACGCTCTTAGCTTGTTGTTCTTGTGCAAATAAAGTTAATTGTAATGTTATCCACGGTGACTCAATAATATTTCGAGCGGGTAGCTTATGGTTAATTTCCGTCAGAGGAAGTGAAGTAAAACTCATAGCAAATGCTCCATGAAGATAATCTCGGTAAGAGAAGTCTTCGGCCAAAGTATACGCTGCGGAGGGGGTAATAATACTAATAGCGCATGTAAAACCGCATCGTCATGCGCTTCCCGATTAAGAATGGCGGTACCGATCTGCAATGCAGTTTGTTGCATCACTTGCGGAGGAAGTAATTTGCCATCTCTTTGCCCCAACCAACCATATAGCTGCCAGATCTCATCCTCGCTAAACCACTGTAGAAGCAATTGCCGATACTCTGGTAGCATAAAATAGTCACTACACCTGAGTTTGAATAATCCCAGCCCAAAGGCAAATGCCGATATACGCGGCGCAAGACGAACCTGCCGTTTTTGCCTGTCATTTAAACAGGCTGGAATAACAGAGCTTCCTCTTAGTCTATTTAACGCTCTGTCAAGAAGACGATCCAACTCGGGCCGATCGCCATAACGCCAGCAGTTTGAAGGATGAAAACCCAGCTTATCCAGCCATTCCGGTACAGCGTAACGAGCAGGTTGCCAGAAATAACGATAAAGTTGCAACACCTCGGGATCAGGTCGGCTCAAAAACGGCGTCTCAGGCAAAAATAGCCGATCAGGATGCCCACTCCTAATAACAGTCCTGTCAACGATAACATCAACTGATAAGGGTATTTCATCAACCACTTCTCCACCTTCCCTTTATTGGCGTTGATCACGTCCATAATCCAGAATGTTTGTCTCGCGGGTACATCAGGTACCATTCTGAATTCAGCAGGCTGCATCAAGATACTAATCTTACTGTATTGCAACCCAGGGATTGACATCTCTATTAAATCTTTAATTTTTACCCGAAAGGCCTCCATATTGACCTGAGGTGAATATTTTATAAATACGGCAACTGAGCTCGGAGAAGCGTTACTTCCCTCATCATAAGTCGGTAGCGCAATGGTCACTTTTGCATTAATCACGCCCTCCATCTGACTCAGCATTCCTTCAATTCTTTGTTCTTTTAAAAAATTAATCTTCTGCTGTTCTTCCTGGGGTGATACCACTAACTGATTAGCCGGAAACATCTTATCCGCCGTTGTAAACTGCCTATGCGGATAACCGTTAAGTCTAAGTAGCTCAACCGCATTAATAAACTGCGACTGCTCGACACGTAAGGTTACACCATCCTCTTCCTGTTTTTTTTCCGCATCAATATGATGCTGCATAAGTAATGCCAGCATTTGATTCGCCTCATCTTCTGGCAATGAGCGATAAAGATCCACATCACATGCCGTAAGAAAGAACGTAAGGACAGTAAGAAATACTATACGATGAACCTTCATGCCATGTTATCCAGCTTATTAAGCGCTTGCGATACTGCGCCTGATATTCTGGCAAGATAATCGACGTCTACCGTTAACTGCATATAATCCATTTGTCTGGTCAACATAACCTGCGGTAATAAAGCACTGGAGTTACTGGTGGATGCTTCATCTTTCAGCAATTGTTCAAAAAAATTAATTTGCTCCTGGCTCGGTTCTGCAGAGGACTTTACATAAGATTGAGTGCTTACAGGCACTACGCTCATATCAGAAATATTCAATTTTCAAACCCCTCATTTGGTGCAGGAAATAACAGACGCAGCGCCATAGCCTCTGGCAAATCTATATCCGATAAAATTTTCGCGGCTTTTAGCGGCTCATTTAAACCCGCCAACAATAATGCCAGACATACCAACTGTAATTTTTTATCCGGAACAATAACCGTTAGCGCTGGTAACATCGCATGTACCTGGGAAATCAGGCTATGGTTAACGCCCGCAAACATGATTTCCAGCAGCAACCGTCGAACATCGTCGCTAATAACTTCAGATTTTAGCAATGATTCCACTAAGCATATCCTTGATCATTTTGATCAGTGAACTTTCGTAATTAATAAATGTAGAATACTGCTGTAAGGCAAATTGCGCTTTAATCATCGATTCTGGGTTGAGCAAATCATTACCATTCATTTTGTCATTAATGGCCTGGCCTGCCTGGTGCGCCATGTGGGAGAGCATATCCACTAATTGTGCAATATCCATAATGCTTTTCCTTAAAATAAATACATCGTAAGGATACTGGCAACATAGCAAAATTTAGAAAGCAATGAACATCCGGTATATACCTGAAAACGATTACTCCGGCGCACGTTGTTCTGGCGTTACCTGAGCCAGCAAACGATATAATGGGCTGCTGACCTGCATACCGGTCATTGCCATCCCATCCATACCGAAGCGAGTAAAACTCATTAGTCCATAGGTAATATCATTAAGACGCTCTAATAAATGAGGCTGTAGTCCCAAACTACCACTCCAGTATGAATGAGTCATTACCGTCGCGGTTAAGGCTAATCTACCGCCCAGGGAGACGGCTTTAGCAATCGCCATACTTTTGCGTTGATTGGCGAAACAATTAGCAATATAAAAAACGGCATTGCCTATACTGTCGTGAGCCATAGGCAAATGATGTTTATGATGGTAGATAAGACAGGCGACATCCGCGATGGCAATAGCAAGGCCAATCCCTGCCAGGGCTACGAGCGGCGCGCCTCCACCACTTAGCACAGTTAATGCTATTCCAGCGGAACAGCATAAAATCTGTCCGCCCAAAATGACCGTTTGCCAACTAAAAATTTCTTTTGGAAAACACTCTATCACTCGTTTCGCAAGTCCGGCCAATAACCGCTCTTTTCCTTGTTGAGGACCTATTCTACCACTCTCCATATTGGTTTCCGGATGTGGCAATGAGGGACATGGAGGTGATTCCTCAGGCGCGTTAACAGGACGTTGCCCTGCTACCTGAGCATTTGGGCTAACAGGTTTCATGGTTCTCCCCGAGATGTATGACCAGAACTGTCCATTAATGCAGGTGTAGTAGCAGATTGGCAGAGCGATGCCATTTGTTCCGCCAATAACGCACTGGGATCGGCATAAAGTTCATCAACAGAATTTTCCTGATCGTCGCCAGAGGGGCGGGCAAGGCAATAATCCAGTACCGCACCTATCGCCGTCAGGCTAACGGAGGTAATTACACTCCCCATGTCCAAAGAGGCCGCTATATTTTCAGCGGCGGGCAGTGGAAACTGTAGTTGTATAACCAACGAAGAAATAGCGATTCCTGAACGTATTAATGAAGAAAGACAATTAGCAAGGGTGTTAGCGCAGTTAAGACTTGCCCCACATTTTAAGGCCAGCGCACTGACCACAAGAGCAACGCTATCACTGGCGGTTTGTAACGGCTCCTTTTGCTGACATATCAATTGATAATTATGATACGCACAGCAAGCATCCCCAATAGCAATCACGAGCGCCGCCCCCGCAAGAATAGCAATGGGTAATCCTGCCCCGCCAGAAATTACCGCTGCAGCAACCGATAATCCAAACACGACTGTCGCACCCAGCGCACGAATAGTGTATTGCATAAAATGTATCGCATAATCCTTCTGCTGCCTTATTTGTTCAGGCGTAAGCAGCACTGGGGCTGCGGGGGTGCCAGGGGCTGGAATTTCAGGGGGAGGAAACGATGCCTCCTTCGCTTGTATATCGGAAGGAGGACTATTACCATCGACTATATTACTTGCCGCTGACGGAATATGAATTTTCATATTTCGTTCTGTTATTTAAGCAATAAGAGTATCAACCATTATTTGCGCATTCTGGCGAATCTCACTCCATGAGGCATCCGCATAACTCATCTTGATTGCGGTTTGAAAAGCCTCTCTCGCCAACCCGGGTTCCCCCATCATTTTGAGACAGACGCCCGTTTGGTAAACCGGTTCTGGATGGCTGGCATCCAGCATCAAGGCATGTCCATAGAAATTAATGGCCGTCGTGTATTCTTTAAGCATCATCCAGGTGCCAGCCAATGCAATATGGGCACGCCAACTCCATGGCTGGGCCATCACCAGCCAACTAAAATCGATTACGGCGCGCGAATAATCCCCCTCCTGCCATAAGGCGTAACCACTGGCATAAACGGTTTCCGGATCAACGGATAATAGCTGTTTCAGAATGTCTTCGGGTATTTTATTTTTCTGATCTTCTTTCATCATCATACCTATTGATTGTTATTTTCATGTGATAATGATTTACGTCAGGAAGGTCATTTAAAAACGTCGCTGGATAAGATGCTCGGCGGATAAAACTGTCCAGTTATCGCCATCAAGCTGTGTAAAGGTCGCTCCCATTACTGTCAGGATGCGCAATAATTTCCTGCGTAGCATGGCTTTTTTTTCATCCAGAACGTCGGTGATTATCAACATCTTTAAACATGTTAACTGCGGGTGATGCACAAATATCCCGCGTAAAAGTCCCAGTAAGTGAAACAATTGCTGTGGTCGAGGTTGCCCGGGCGTCAGGCGCCTGAACTCACAAATAATCATTTCTTTTGCCTCAATACGATAGATCACCAGGTAAGGCGATAATATAAACTGCTGCCCAAGTAATATGGCGGTCTCCCCTAAATATGCAGGCTCAGTAAACACCTGATGCCGACGCAACCATTGCTCTATTTCTTGCACCATGTTTACCTCGTTAATGCCCGGAGTATTTCAGCAAGAACCGTGACCAGTGACGACCCCACGCCGATGATTTGCTGCATAATTTCAGTTGCTTTCTCCATAATTTCCGTCAGGGATTTATTATAAGATTGGGCCCCATTTTGTTTCAGGTCGACAATCGCTTTATTTTGATCACTTTGACGTTGCGCTACACCAGCCCCCAGGCCCATGACGCCCCCAGCTGTGTGGCCTAAGGCTTGACCCGCTATAAGACCGGTTTCCCCGCCTACGGCCCCTAATCCTATCGTCAGTACACCCGACAACATTGCGCCACCCGCAGTAATCATTGATGCTCTAAACGCTTCATCAATTGTTTTCATTTGCGTCTGTAAAACATTGACTTGCAGTTCCCAGCCCAGCCGTTGTTTTACTACGTTATAGCTGCGCATGATATCGCGCAACTTTTTGGCAAGCTCCATTAGCTTCGTCCAGATATCATCAAATAACAGAAGCATTGATTCAGTACCCATTCCCTCCCCGGAGGGAGCTTGACTGGAAGAAGGCGTTAACAAGGAAGGTGCTGGTAATACCAGTGCTACGTTACTCGCTTCCATATTTTTATCCTCAGATTAAGCGCGACAGCCAGCTATTCTCGCCTGAACGCTACTATAGTGATCAATGGTATCTAATACATCTCTAAGCGCGGCACCGCTACTCTTATAAAGCTCCTCTAAGCGTTTTTGTTCTATCTTTTTTTGGTCTTCCGTTTGTTGCATTATGAAATCCAGAAACCGTTGCTGAGTTATTAATTGCTCTATTTTCTTTTCGAGCTTCGCTTTTTCTGTGTTAACCATGCCAGTATTCATCTGACTGGCGCCCTCGGTTGCACATCTGATAGCCTGTAAGCCTTTAAATGAACAATCCCTCAGTAAGGCATACAGGATTTTTTTGAACATATTCCAGAGAACTTTCTTACGAAAATTTTTTAACAGAAATTTTTCCCCTTCTTGCGCATATTTTTCCAGGGCTTCTTTTGCCGCTTCTTTTGCCATGGCTTTCACCCCCTCTTTCGTAAAGCTTTTTCCCGCGCTTCGCGTCATATTATTTTCTACCTCACGAGAAAATTCGGCAGACTCCTCTGCCATCTCATTCGCTATAACCATTTCACGTTCAAGCGGCTCAAATTGTTTGAGAAAACTTTCACTCACTTCTTCGCCAAACTTTTCAGCCAACTCCTCTATTTCTGCTTCCCCTGCGCCTACCATACGCTCAACCACTTCCTCGCCAAAACCGGAGTCAAGCACTTTTGCAGCTGCGCCAGATAAACCTCTCGTCGCCATAAAAGCACGGCCAATCTGGAAAACATCCAGTGCCAGCGCGACGGCTTCACAACCAAATTGAATCTTACTTGTCACGTCAATAATTGCCTGACAGGTATCGTGGTCAGCACCGCACATCATTGCCGTTTCGGCTCCGGCTTTAACCATTCCTGCACAACCTGCGGCTATATAAGCTACGCCGCTAGCCATTTCTGCGGGATTACCGGACAGAAAACCCTCCACAACTTTTAAGGCGCCAATCACAGTTTCAAATATGCCGGTAATCCAGTCAAAAATAGCGCCAAAAATGCCCGCTTTACGCGCTTTATCCTCCTGCTCTATCGCTTTCTGGATCTGCTCCTGATACTCCTTTACCTGCTTATCACGTAATGCATTTTGCACCTCAGTTGCCCGCTCAAGCTGTTGGCATAACGATTGAGCGTTATTACCAAAGACGCTGAGTATTAATGTCGTCATCAACATTGATAAAACCGCGGGATTGGTCTGCAAAAAGTCAGGCAATGATGGACGCTTATGATTTCCGGGTACGGCATCAAGCAGTTGCTTCAACGCATTGCTTGCCTCCTGAAGACTAATTTTCCCTGATAACAGGCACGCGGCGTTGCCATCGCCAAAAGTAGAATTCACACGATGCTGGCGCTTTCCCAGCGAACCCGAGGAAACGCAACTGACATTGCTTAAGTGATGATGTGTTAAGGCGGTTACTCCTGCGGCGCTGTCGCTATTACTGTGAATTCGATTCATTTTTAGCTCCTGTCAGAAAGTTGCTGTAACATCTTTTCTGCACGCAGTCTGAGAATTTGATGTTCACTGACCTCGCCGCAAATACGCACCACGGCCTTTAACGCTTTGATTGCATAACAGACGTTATCACACGCGAGATAGCATTCCGCTGCGGCCCATGGCGCCTGCGGTGCATCAATCTTAATTTGTGCCGCGCGTCCATAAGCGTATATCGCTTCCCCCCAATGTTTTTGAGCCTGGCAGCATTCCCCTAACCGAAACCAGTAGTCAAATGACCAGGCATCATATATCGTCAGCAATTGAAAAAGTCGCGCTGCGCCGGCGAATTCTTTTACCTCCATAAGCTGCGTGGCATAGCGATACAGAGTATT
The DNA here is from genome assembly GCF_046552515.1 of Salmonella sp. SAL00653. Lineage (NCBI taxonomy): Bacteria > Pseudomonadati > Pseudomonadota > Gammaproteobacteria > Enterobacterales > Enterobacteriaceae > Salmonella > Salmonella sp. SAL00653. The sequence goes on along the minus strand of NZ_JBGDTY010000001.1, from coordinate 40,139 downwards.
AAGCGGCTGTGTAACATCGTCATCCAACAACATACGCAGCGAGCCGCCACGCCGGAAAAATCGCATCGTGTCATGTGCCTGTTGTAGGGTCGGGTCTTTTTTCATGAGTACGTTTTCTGCGCTATCATACTGGAAATTTCCCCCCACTTACTGATAAGCCCTGTCAGTTGGGTAAGGACAGCGTTAAGCTCCTGAGACATTTTTTGAATTGTTATCTGCCCCTGACTCATAAGATCGGTATTCCGGTTGGCGTCATTATCCAAAGCCGCTTTGACCGCCTGTAGACCACCTTTATCCAGCTTCCCATGATCGCCATATTTAGCCATATATTCATCAATGGTCATACCATCGATGAGAATACCATTATCGCGCATGTATTTAATTACGTCATCAGGCACCTCCTCTTTGGTTTTAGCATCCCCTTTGGCTGCTTTAGCAATCACCTCATCCATCTCATTTGACTTTTCCTGGGTATTTCTGGCACGTTCAGCGTTCTTCTGGACTTCAATAAATTTATCGTTTGCAATAGCCTGAATAACCATAAGGAGAATAAGCAAAACACCATACCCTTCGGCAAACGGATTTTGCTGGGATAAGTCATCCTGCCCCCCGGTATCAGTGTTGCTAACGCCGAAGCTATTTTTAAACACAATAGGGTTTTGACTTCCCCATAAGATGTTTCCTGAAGACATTATGCTTTACCTTTTTGTTTTTCCTGACGGTATCTCCACCGGGGCTTGAGCATTAAGTTGTTTCAGTCGTACTTCAAGTTGTTTAAACAAACTTACTATTTTCTTTAAATCCTTCTCGGCCTCCTGGTTAACCCCGGCAACGCCTTGTGGAAATAGGTTATGAAGAATACTCTCTGTCTCTCTGCTCTTTTTGGGGCTCTCTGCCCTTTCAGCAAGCTGTTGACTCACCTTAGCCCGGATTTGGTGAAATTTTTTAAGACAGTGATTTAGCTGCATGTAACTTTGCTCTAAATCACGATATTCACTAAACGCAGCCTTTTTCTTTATCATCATCATCATTCCCCTCCATATACACGATAGATAATTAACGTGCTAACTAAGAGCCTATCCCATTAGGGCTATTTTACTTGCCATTTTGGACCTGGGCAATGCTCAAAATCCTCACGTACTACGTGTACGCTCCGGTTTTTGCGCGCTATCCGTGTCCAGGCTGGCTGCGCCAATTAACGCCTGGTGGGATAGGCTCTAAGATATTTTTACTTTACTCTTGCTCACTCACTACAAGTGCGCTGTTATGGTAACGATAATAAATAATTTTGATGATATTTTCGGCCTGCTCGATCGCTTCAAGCAATAAGGTGTTTTGCTGATATTGCTGCGGATCCTGTAACCTACCGTTGTTCTCTTCTAACTGTTTCCGGGCAGCCCTTAATTGTAAAATTATGCCTTTGGCCTCTTCACGCGAATGAAGCAGCAAATCTTCTAACCGGGTCAGAGTTGTCATTTTCCACTCACTTAAAATCTAATGGATAGTTAATCAAAGTATCATTATGTTTAATCGTTACCACATCGGCACTCAGATGGACAATTTCTCCCCCATTGGGTAACAATGCCCCTACACGTAAACGCTCTTTATTCGTCAGTAATAAGTAATTACCATGGCGACTCTGTACAAAGCCAGCCACTGGCGCAGGCAGATACTTGCTTTCATCATGAGAAGGCGCAATATCCTGATAAATTAAAGAAAGAGCGGGGTCCTTTTTCTTTAATGCTGCTAACGTTTCTTGCAAAATGCGTTGATGAGATTCATCCAGTACACCACTGATAACAAAAGAGCGCCGCATTGGCGTAACATTGACAAGCCCCACTAAACCGTTCTCTATTATCGCAGAAATAATATCATCCCCCTGAGACTGATGAGAATGACTAATCTGCCAGTGCAATAACCCGGGAATATCTGCAAGTAATGGTTGAACCTTACGCCATTGCTGATCCATTTGTATATCATCATGAATTAACACGCTCCCCGGCCCTTCGCTGGATACTTCAGCATGCGGGTAACCCATTTTTATCAAAACATCCTGCACTTCTCGTATCAATAAGTCATCACAGATTACACCATCCCGATACATGACCCCCCATGATTCGAGAGTCGCTCTCACCTTTTGCATCTGTTCGCTTGACGAGCAATAACCGGACAACTGCAGGCTTCCATCTTCTTTCCATTGCGCCCGCACATAATGAATATTGCTTTTGTCTAATAAAAACTTAACCCGCAAAGGTAAGTCATTTACCGTTTCAGGCTGACCACTAATACTTAACAGGACACCCATTCCACCGATGAAAATCAAGAATACGCCAGCCAACCACCAGTACCCTGATCTGGAAACGGGTATTTGATAATCAGCAAGTTCACAATCCTGTTTACCAAACGCGATAGCCACTCCCGCAACCTGCAAAACCCCACTGGATGGTAGCGGCTTATTTGGATTAAATCTGCGGCCATTAACTCTAACTCTGGCTTTCCCGGCATCAACAAATAAACTATCTGCCTGTTCTCTCAGAATAATTTTTTCATTTATAGCCAGCGGAATACAAATATCGCATCCCTTCTCCCCCAGTGACAGGTTACCTTCATTCAGCCATACTTCCCGGCCTTGTAAAACGTGACCTAAAAAACGTATTTTCCAGGAACTCTTTGGATTAACCATGAGATATGCCATTATTTACTACTGAGGCTTTAATCAAAAAAAGCCTGATTACACTATGTACTTGAGTCGTATCATTGCGAAACAAATGACCTACGACAGGGATATCGCCCAATAAAGGGATTTTGTTTTGCGAGTGGATTTGTTTACCTTGTTTAAACCCTCCCAGCAATAGACTTTGTCCGGCCAATAATGTGGCTTGCGAAGCAATTTCAGAATTTTGCACTTCGGGTAGCGGATCTGTTTCGCTTTGCGTATCACTTTGTTGTCCATCCTGAATATTAAGATTAAGCATTATTTTTTGCGTGCCATTGTCATTTAACAAGCGAGGTGTAACGCGCAACAAAGAACCCGTAGTGATGGATTCAAGTTTAGCCACTTTTTCTCCCTGCAGTTTGGTATAGAAAGTAATATTTTTATCCAGCACAGCCTGGATATTATTTAAAGTCACCACAGATGGTTGGGAAAGTACATAAGCCTGAGAGCTTTTTTCCAGGGCATTCAAACGCACCATAAAGTTTGAGGTATCGCTGATTACCGTTGAAAAACCGCTAGCACCACCGTCATTCAAACCTGTATTGAACGCAATTTTCTTGCCACCCAGCGACACTGCCGTTCCCCAGTCGATGCCTAACTGGTTAATATCTCCAGCATTAACATCGATAATTTTCACCGAAATCTCTATCATCTGCTGGCGTTGATCTAATTCTGTGATGAGTTTCCGATACCCGGCCATATTGGCCGCATAATCACGAACGATCACTGCATTCTGGCGTGGGTCGGCAGCAAACATGGGCAATGCCTGTGTAGCGGGTGAACCATTGGTCGTCGATGACGCCGGTACGCTGGTTTTACTCATCTCACGCAATACACTCACGACCCCTGGAACCACGACGGACTGATCGCGATATTGGTATTGGGTATCCATCGCAGTGGCATACTTAAGCGTGTATATACTTACACTCACCGCACTGTCTTTTCGTTTGATTAACGCATTATCCAGCACTGAAGCTAATTGACTAATACGAGTCAGACAGCTGGGAACACCGCTCACCTCCACAGCTCTGGTACCGGTAATTTCTTTAACCTCGCATCCCGGTGATGAAAGGATATTCTGGCTGCGTAAGTAATGAATGAACCGTCCAGTAGATAAAATATTGAAAGTGATAACCTGATGTTTTAATAACGATGCAGGATATACATATAACATGCTGCCATCAAACCAGGTTAGCAAATCATATTGTGCTGCCAGGTTATTCAAAATATCGACCGGTGGTCCAGGCGGAATTTTTCCACTAAATGTAGCTGTTATCAATGGGCTAATAGTAATAGCTGTATCATAGTTCTCTGAGAGCAGATGTAAAACCTCTGCTAATGGCATTTGTCTGGCATAAAGGGTGAAGTCATTACCTTTCCATGATAACTCATCACTCTTTACTGTATTGAGTATAAATAGTAAAATTAAGATTAAACGTTTATTTACTACCATTTTATACCCCACCCGAATAAAGTTTATGGTGATTGCGTATTACATTTTTTAAAATGCAAGCTAAAGCCAGGTGTTTTTCTATCTCAATAGCAATAAGCTCAGAGCTACTACTTGTGGTATAATAACCGTTTAACCATCCCCCATCCGCTGTGAGCTGTATAGCATAATCATGGACGTCCGGGTGTGCTGCAAGCAGTAGTGTCACATAGGCAAGACAAGGCTTAGGTAAGCTTTCCAGGTCATTTAAGAACAAAGAAATAGAAAATGCTTCTGAGAAAATTTCTCCTCTGGCAGGATGCCCATCAATAGTCATTATCCAGGATCGGCTATTACCTTCGGCCCTGATATCCTGAATTAATGGAATGCCTTTTAAAACTGCCAGCATGAATCCCTCCTCAGACATAAATGGGAGTTTCTATCAAATTCGCTCACAACCACATCCGTAAAAAGCCTGATTCACATTTATTTCGACTATACTCTTCTTGTACAATATCAGGATGCTGTCTACATATACCTTGTCACAGGCGATTCTATCATTCGGATTTTCCGATAAATTCACAATTACACTTTCAGTATTGACATAAAAAATTACAATTTGAAAAATTATTTATTAAATAAACTGTTACGATGTTTTTACATCGCTATCTTATTAAAAAGTAATTGTAGTCATCGACTGGGTTATATATGAAGAAATTTATCTTCCTAATGATAACACTATCGATTAATCTTCTGATGAAACTATATGTACTGCGATAGTGATCAAGTGCCAAAGATTTTGCAACAGGCAACTGGAGGGAAGCATTATGAATTTGCTCAATCTCAAGAATACGCTGCAAACATCTTTAGTAATCAGGCTAACTTATTTATTTTTATTAACAACAATAATTATTTGGCTGCTATCTGTGCTTACCGCAGCTTATATATCAATGGTTCAGAAACGGCAGCATATAATAGAGGATTTATCCGTTCTATCCGAGATGAATATTGTACTAAGCAATCAACGGTTTGAAGAAGCTGAACGTGACGCTAAAAATTTAATGTATCAATGCTCATTAGCGACTGAGATTCATCATAACGATATTTTCCCTGAGGTGAGCCGGCATCTATCTGTCGGTCCTTCAAATTGCACGCCGACGCTAAACGGAGAGAAGCACCGTCTCTTTCTGCAGTCCTCTGATATCGATGAAAAAAGCTTTCGTCGCGATAGTTTTATTCTTAATCATAAAAATGAGATTTCGTTATTATCTACTGATAACCCTTCAGATTATTCAACTCTACAGCCTTTAACGCGAAAAAGCTTTCCTTTATACCCAACCCATGCCGGGTTTTACTGGAGTGAACCAGAATACATAAACGGCAAAGGATGGCACGCCTCCGTTGCGGTTGCCGATCAGCAAGGCGTATTTTTTGGGGTGACGGTTAAACTTCCCGATCTCATTACTAAGAGCCACCTACCATTAGATGATAGTATTCGAGTATGGCTGGATCAAAACAACCACTTATTGCCGTTTTCATACATCCCGCAAAAAATACGTACACAGTTAGAAAATGTAACGCTGCATGATGGATGGCAGCAAATTCCCGGATTTCTGATATTACGCACAACCTTGCATGGCCCCGGATGGAGTCTGGTTACGCTGTACCCATACGGTAATCTACATAATCGCATCTTAAAAATTATCCTTCAACAAATCCCCTTTACATTAACAGCATTGGTGTTGATGACGTCGGCTTTTTGCTGGTTACTACATCGCTCACTGGCCAAACCGTTATGGCGTTTTGTCGATGTCATTAATAAAACCGCAACTGCACCGCTGAGCACACGTTTACCAGCACAACGACTGGATGAATTAGATAGTATTGCCGGTGCTTTTAATCAACTGCTTGATACTCTACAAGTCCAATACGACAATCTGGAAAACAAAGTCGCAGAGCGCACCCAGGCGCTAAATGAAGCAAAAAAACGCGCTGAGCGAGCTAACAAACGTAAAAGCATTCATCTTACGGTAATAAGTCATGAGTTACGTACTCCGATGAATGGCGTACTCGGTGCGATTGAATTATTACAAACCACCCCTTTAAACATAGAGCAGCAAGGATTAGCTGATACCGCCAGAAATTGTACACTGTCTTTGTTAGCTATTATTAATAATCTGCTGGATTTTTCACGCATCGAGTCTGGTCATTTCACATTACATATGGAAGAAACAGCGTTACTACCGTTACTGGACCAGGCAATGCAAACCATCCAGGGGCCAGCGCAAAGCAAAAAACTGTCATTACGTACTTTTGTCGGTCAACATGTCCCTCTCTATTTTCATACCGACAGTATCCGTTTACGGCAAATTTTGGTTAATTTACTCGGGAATGCGGTAAAATTTACCGAAACCGGAGGGATACGTCTGACGGTCAAGCGTCATGAGGAACAATTAATATTTCTGGTTAGCGATAGCGGTAAAGGGATTGAAATACAGCAGCAGTCTCAAATCTTTACTGCTTTTTATCAAGCAGACACAAATTCGCAAGGTACAGGAATTGGACTGACTATTGCGTCAAGCCTGGCTAAAATGATGGGCGGTAATCTGACACTAAAAAGTGTCCCCGGGGTTGGAACCTGTGTCTCGCTAGTATTACCCTTACAAGAATACCAGCCGCCTCAACCAATTAAAGGGACACTATCAGCGCCGTTCTGCCTGCATCGGCAACTGGCTTGCTGGGGAATACGCGGCGAACCACCGCACCAGCAAAATGCGCTTCTCAACGCAGAGCTTTTGTATTTCCCCGGAAAACTCTACGACCTGGCGCAACAGTTAATATTGTGTACACCAAATATACCAGTAATAAATAATTTGTTACCTCCCTGGCAGTTGCAGATTCTTTTGGTTGATGATGCCGATATTAATCGGGATATCATCAGCAAAATGCTTGTCAGCCTGGGACAACACGTCACTATTGCCGCCAGTAGTAACGAGGCTCTGACTTTATCACAACAGCAGCGATTCGATTTAGTACTGATTGACATTAGAATGCCAGAAATAGATGGTATTGAATGTGTACAATTATGGCATGATGAGCCGAATAATTTAGATCCTGACTGCATGTTTGTGGCGCTATCCGCTAGCGTAGCGACAGAAGATATTCATCGTTGTAAAAAAAATGGGATTCATCATTACATTACCAAACCAGTGACATTGGCTACCTTAGCTCGCTATATCAGTATTGCCGCAGAATACCAACTTTTACGAAATATAGAGCTACAGGAGCAGGATCCGAGTCGCTGCTCAGCGCTACTGGCGACAGATGATATGGTCATTAATAGCAAGATTTTCCAATCACTGGACCTCTTGCTGGCTGATATTGAAAATGCCGTATCGGCTGGACAAAAAATCGATCAGTTAATTCACACATTAAAAGGCTGTTTAGGTCAAATAGGGCAGACTGAATTGGTATGCTATGTCATAGACATTGAGAATCGCGTAAAAATGGGGAAAATCATCGCGCTGGAGGAACTAACCGACTTACGCCAGAGAATACGTATGATCTTCAAAAACTACACCATTACTTAATATTATCTTAATTTTCGCGAGGGCAGCAAAATGAAAGAATATAAGATCTTATTAGTAGACGATCATGAAATCATCATTAACGGCATTATGAATGCCTTATTACCCTGGCCTCATTTTAAAATTGTAGAGCATGTTAAAAATGGTCTTGAGGTTTATAATGCCTGTTGCGCATACGAGCCTGACATACTTATCCTTGATCTTAGCTTACCTGGCATCAATGGCCTGGATATCATTCCTCAATTACATCAGCGTTGGCCAGCAATGAATATTCTGGTTTACACAGCATACCAACAAGAGTATATGACCATTAAAACTTTAGCCGCAGGTGCTAATGGCTATGTTTTAAAAAGCAGTAGTCAGCAAGTTCTGTTAGCGGCATTGCAAACAGTAGCAGTAAACAAGCGTTACATTGACCCGACGTTGAATCGGGAAGCTATCCTGGCTGAATTAAAGGCTGACACGACCAATCATCAACTGCTTACTTTGCGCGAGCGTCAGGTTCTTAAACTTATTGACGAGGGGTATACCAATCATGGGATCAGCGAAAAGCTACATATCAGTATAAAAACCGTCGAAACACATCGGATGAATATGATGAGAAAGCTACAGGTTCATAAAGTGACAGAGTTACTTAACTGTGCCCGAAGAATGAGGTTAATAGAGTATTAACCAGGGGCGTCCGATGGTATTAAGCATTGGTCATATTTTGATGAGCCTTACGCCACGCAGTATTGCTCATCATCGACAAAATCCATACGGATGCCCTGGTATGCCGCACCATTTATCACTACCTTAGTCTTCATTTGATCATGATATAGTAGAATCCCCTTATTTAACGGGCTTTACCATGTCGTATTCTATCGGCGAATTTGCCAGACTATGCGGTATCAATGCCGCCACGCTAAGGGCATGGCAGCGACGCTATGGTTTATTGAAACCGCAGCGTACTGATGGCGGACATCGCTTATACAGCGATGACGATATTCGACAAGCGCTTAGCATTCTCGACTGGGTGAGAAAAGGCGTACCGATAAGCCAGGTCAAACCCCTACTGTCGCGTCCGGTCATTCGCCTGGGCGATAACTGGATAACGATCCAGGAGACGATGCTTCAACATCTCCACGAAGGGCGAATTGACGCGCTGCGGCAGTTGATTTATGACTGTGGCCGGGAATATCCCCGCGCAGAACTGGTGACCCATTTATTGCGTCCGTTGCGCAGCAAAGTGTCAGCGCATCTTCCCGCCGTGATGACGCTGCGCGAAATACTGGATGGCATCATTATTGCTTACACCTCTTTTTGCCTTGAAGGCGACAGAAAAGCGCCTAGCAACAATGCCTTTATTAGCGGATGGCATCTCTCGGATCAGTGTGAAATCTGGCTGGAAGCGTTGACTCGTACCGGACAAAAGCTGCGGCTCAATGTGCTTCCCTCTCCACCAGCCGTGCTGGCGCCCGAGCTGTTCGCCCAGAGAAAATGGTTCCTGGTGACCACCGGCAAGCTCACTGCCGGGCAGAAAAAACAGCTTGCCCAGTGGCGCAACGTGGTCGCTTCGCTGGAGGTTATCACACTATAAGCGCTGAAATAGATTTCTTCCCCTCATTCTATCTTATTGATATTTAATTACGTCAAAAAAATCTCCGCGAAAACTTAGACAAAAAAACAAAGTTGTGTAAGTTTTAAATAAGCGTGAGATAACATTTTGCGCCATTGGCGTCAGTCGTCGTACTTTCAATAAGGGGGAATCATGAATAACAAACCCGTAGTCGGCATTAGCGGATGTCTGACTGGCGCCACGGTACGCTTTGATGGCGGACATAAGCGTATGGATTTTGTCATGAACTCTCTGGCGCCGTGGGTGGACTACAAACCGATCTGCCCGGAGGTGGCGATCGGCCTGCCCGTGCCTCGCCCTGCGCTGCGTCTTATCCAGACGACCTGTGGCGACATTCGGATGCGCTATAGCCATGCCCCGCACGATGACGTCACCGAGCGAATGAATGCCTTTGCCGATCGGTTTCTGCCAACAATAGGCGAACTGGCGGGGTTTATTGTGTGTGCAAAATCGCCCAGTTGCGGAATGGAGCGCGTTCGCCTGTATGATGAAAAGGGTAACAGGGGCCGCAAAGCTGGCACGGGGCTGTTTACCGCCGCGATGATGGACAAATATCCCTGGCTGCCGATAGAGGAAGATGGTCGCCTGCACGATCCGATACTACGCGAGAATTTCATCGCACGTATCTTCGCGCTACATGAATTAAATGCGCTACGCGCGCAGGGCTTGAGTCGTCACAGTTTGCTCGCGTTTCATAGCCGATACAAACTTCAGCTTCTCGCCCACCACCAGGCCGGCTACCGCGAAATTGGCCCTTTCGTCGCGCGTCTGCATGAGTGGGACGATCTGGATGCCTTCTTTGTCCGATACAGAGAAAAACTGATGGCTATCCTGCGCCACCCCGCTTCACGTAAAAATCACACCAATGTGCTGATGCATATCCAGGGCTATTTTCACCGCGCGTTGAACAGCAGGCAACGCGCGGAATTACGCGAGGTGATTCTCGGCTACCGGGCGGGCCGACTACCTATCCTGGCACCGTTAACGCTGCTGAAGCACTATCTGGCGGAACATCCGGATGACTATCTACGCAGCCAGAATTATTTTGAGCCGTACCCTGATACATTAGGGCTGCGCTTAGCTATCACCTGATAACCCTGCGCATCGCTAACGGCGGGTAACCAGCCCGCCATGGTGACAATCGCGACAATTCAAAGGCGATTTCGTTATTGCCACCCTGATAGCGGCTATGACCGCGCCAGAGCGTTAATCACGGTTTCCATAGCCTGTTTTTCTAACGCGCTACGTTGGATGCGTTGATTCGCCAGCGCGGTTCTTAACACGCCCGCAATAACAATATATTTAGGCTCCTGCCCCAGATCGCGCATTTCCAGCACGACCTTGCCCACCACCCGGCACATCTCGCGGTACAGTTCGTCATCTTTTGTCGGTTTTGTCATACGTTTTACTCGTCGCCAGCTCAAACCAACAGAATATAACAGTCTTCTCAATTAAACAAAATTTGATGCAAATCAAAGAAATAACGCAGTTTATTATTCATGGCTCATACGTTGTTCGTATTCTGGTCTCTGGCGAGGCCATTTTTTCGAAACGCCTAATCAGTTCCGCCAGGCTACCGGCCTGCATTTTTTCCATGACTCTGGCGCGGTGCAACTCTACGGTACGCACCGCGATATTCATCGCTTCCGCAATTTCACGGTTCATAAACCCTTTTGCCACCAGGCTGGCCAGCTCACGCTCTTTCGGCGTCAACTGCTGGTAACACAGTATAATCTCACGGCGCGCCACCGCTGCCGATGAAACCGTCAGCGCACGCTCCAGCGCCGCCTGTAGCGGTTTTACCGATACCGGTTTTTGCAGAAAATCGACGGCGCCGCGTTTCATCTGCTCCACGGCCATCGGTACATCGCCATGCCCGGTAAGAAAAACAACCGCCAGGGTACTTCCGCACTGGCGCAACGCATCATGAACGCCCTGCCCATCCAGTACCGGCATTCGCATATCCAGTAATACGACCCCGGCCTGATACAGACTAGCCTGCGCCAAAAAATCCGCCCCCTGCGTCCAGCATTTTACGTCATATCCCAGACTTTCCAGTAAAAACGCGCACGCGTTAGTGACCGCCGTATCATCATCCAGTAGATGAATTGTCGCCATCCCTGCCCCCATTTTCATGTAAGAAATGTATCGTGACCACCGTTCCCGACAGACCGTCCGGCGCGGTCTGGTTCCTGATACTGATATCGCCCCGCCCATACCGCACCAGCCGCTGGCAAATCGCCAGCCCTAAGCCCATCCCCTCTTTGCGGGTGGTCATAAACGGCTGAAACGCCTGACGTAATAGCGCCTCGTCGATTCCCCCGGCGTTATCCTGTAAAACGATGCTGATGCCGTTTTCAGTGCGTTCAGCAACGATCCATAAATGGGTGGCGCCCGCCTGAGCCGCATTAAGAATGATATTCGCCAGCACCTGTTCCAGCAGCACTGACGGCAGCGTTACGCGCAGCGCAGCGCTAACCTCGGTATGCAGAGTCACTGTCGGAAACTGTTGCTCCATACGCAACAATTGCCAGACATGATCAATCGCCTCGCGAATGGCTATGGCCTTCCACGCTTCGGTTAGCACCGGGTTGCCCTGCGCCTGGCTGACCCAGTGACGCAGGTTACGCAGAGTATCCGCACCGCGCTGCGCCTGCTGGTCAATCTGCTCCAGCGCCGGCAGCAAGGGATGCTGTTCATCTGCAGCGCGCAGTCGAATCAGGCACCCCTGAGCGTAATGTCGAATCGCGGAAAGCGGCTGATTAAGCTCATGGGCAAACCCGGAGGTCATTTCACCCAACACGCTCATTTGCCGGGCGGTTTCCAGCGCCCGCTCATGCTGATGAAGGACTACGCTATTACGTTCCAGTTGCTTTCCACGTCGACGCACCAGCAGCATGACCCAAATATAATTGAGCGTGAGCAACAGGAACGCCAAAATCACGCCGCCGACCATTAGCTGGTGCTGGATTAACCAACTTTTGACATCCAGCCACAGTCGACGCTGCTGAGGGTGCTGACGAACATCACGCAGCAACGCTTCCACCTGACTGGTCGACGCTGGCGCGCCCCAGTGAAATGACGCGGCGGCGGGCGCATTGAATAGCGCTCGCGTTACGCGATCCGCCAGCGCATCGCTTACCGCAGGTAGCGCCGCGAACGACCAGTCAGGATATAACGGCGTACTGGTTAAGCAAGGCAGGGGCGTCGGTCGGGAAAGCAGCGCGATAAAGTCCTTTTTATTAATCAATCCTTCCTGATCCATATTTTCTAACAGGCACACTGGCACAATTGCCGCCTGCACCGCTTTTTCGCGCAGCATATAGACTAAGGCATCGCCAGGAAATCCGGTAAAACGGAGATGAAAATCGCGCTCCGGGCGTAAGCCCGCGTCGCTGAGCGCTTTATAGCCTAATAAATAGCCGCCAAACGCCTGAGCATCAATCGCGCCGACGGTCTTACCGATGAGATCATGCGCCGTGGTGATGCCGCTATCGCGTCGGGTCAAAATCACGCTGCCAATAACATTACTCACTGCTTTCCCATCGCGCGTGGAGCGCAGGGAGGCTAACCAGCGCAGCGGCGCATGGCTGCTCAGTTGGACAAATTGCGCCGGGTTGGTTATCACAAACTGCACGGTTCCCTGGTTAACAGCCTCCTGCATTTGATGCAGATCCAGCGGCTGGATGTGAAAGGTTTCGCCTGGAAGCTGTTGGCTTAATGTCTTTGCCAACGGTTGCCAGTGGCTACGCGTAGACGCCTCGCCGCGCATGGCCAAAATACCGATATTCCACGTCCCTGCCCACGCGCCATGACAAAGTAGCCCTACTGCCGCCAACACTGCCAGGCGCCTTACGGTTTTACCTCTCACCCTAATATCCCTGTCAATTATGTTGTTTTAGATCAACAACAAGCCGGGTATGTGGTTAACCACAATAGAGCGCACCCCGCCTCGATTTTTACACTGTAAATCATCGACATTTTTTATTCATTACACATGAACCAACATCGTGACAAATGTTTCATTGTTGGCAATGTGGACGGGAGTCAATATGGACAGCAGTAAACGGCAATTTCTCCAGCAGCTTGGCGTCCTGACCGCTGGCGCCTCGCTGGTTCCGCTGGCTGAAGCGAAATTTCCTTTTTCGCCGGAGCGGCATGAAGGCTCTCCCCGACACCGTTACGCCATGCTTATTGACCTGCGGCGTTGTATCGGCTGTCAGTCCTGTACCGTAAGTTGCACTATTGAAAACCAAACGCCGCAAGGCGCGTTTCGTACGACGGTGAACCAATACCAGGTCCAGCGTGAAGGTAGTCAGGAAGTCACGAATGTGCTGTTGCCGCGTCTGTGCAACCATTGCGATAACCCCCCCTGTGTGCCGGTCTGCCCGGTACAAGCCACCTTTCAGCGGGAAGATGGCATTGTGGTGGTGGATAACAAACGCTGCGTCGGCTGCGCCTATTGTGTACAGGCGTGTCCTTACGACGCCCGATTTATCAATCATGAAACGCAAACTGCCGATAAATGCACGTTTTGCGTCCATCGTCTGGAAGCCGGGCTGTTACCCGCTTGCGTAGAGTCCTGCGTCGGCGGCGCGCGTATTATTGGCGATATCAAAGATCCCCATAGCCGCATCGCCACCATGCTTCATCAGCATCGCGACGCTATCAAGGTATTAAAGCCGGAAAACGGCACGTCGCCCCATGTTTTCTACCTGGGTCTGGACGACGCCTTTGTCACCCCATTAATGGGCCGTGCGCAGCCCGCGCTTTGGCAGGAGGTCTGAATGACGCATTCACTCATCATTGAAGAAGTGCTGGCTCACCCGCAGGACATTAGCTGGCTGCCGTGGGCGGTACAATATTTCTTTTTTATTGGCATTGCCGCCTGCGCCGCACTGTTTGCCTGTTATCTTCACTGGCGGAAAAAAGACGCCGCAACAGAAGAAAATCGGGCATTACTGATTGCCATTACCTGTGCGATTACCGCACCGCTGGCGCTGACGGCGGATCTGCACCAGACCGCCCGCGTCTGGCATTTCTATGCCTGGCCGACGCCCTGGTCGTGGATGCCCTGGGGAGCGTTATTCCTGCCGCTGTTTACCGGATTTCTCGCTCTGTGGTTCCTGGCGCAGCAGATTAAACGATTATTCAATAAAAGTTACAACGTAACTAAATGGTTGGCGTTAGCCAGCGCGCTTTGCGCGGTGGGCCTGTTGATTTATACCGGCCGCGAAGTCTCCGTTGTGCTGGCGCGCCCAATCTGGTTTAGCTACGCCTTCCCCGTGGCGATGTTTCTTAGCGCCTTACAGGCGTTCTTCGCGCTGATGATTGTCGCCGCCCGACGCGACTCGGTAAGGCTGCCAAAAATATTGTGGGGACAAATCTGGACGCTGGCGGCGCTGGGTCTGGTGGTGGCTATGTGGGTTAGCGGCGATACGCTTTCCGGCACGGCAATCCGTCAGTGGATTACCGTCGCCCTGTCAGCCAAATATTACGCTGTCGGCTGGCTAGCTCTGTGGGTATTCACGCTGCTGTTCTGTAGCCTGGCGCTACGTCATCCGTTATCGCAGCTAAGACGCGTCCTGCTGGTTCTGAGCGCGCTGGCGCTATGTTGGCTGATGCGCTGGACATTGTTGATTCAGGTACAAACCGTACCCAAGTTCAACGCGCAATTTAACCCTTACTCGTTACCAGGCGGAACGGATGGCTGGCTGGCTATTCTCGGCACCTTCGGCCTGTGGATAGCGCTACTGATTATTATTCGTGAAACGCTGAACGGACTCACCAGGAGATTACAACATGGCTAATTTAACCCGTCGTCAGTGGCTAAAAGTCGGTCTCGCCGTCGGTGGGATGGTCACTTTTGGTCTGAGCTACCGTGATGTGGCGAAACGCGCAATTGATGGCCTGTTAAACGGGACGTCCGGCAAGGTAACGCGCGACCGCATCTTTGGCAACGCGTTAATTCCGGAGGCGCAGGCGCAAACACACTGGCAGCAAAATCCACAACAAACCATCGCCATGACGCAATGCTTCGGCTGTTGGACACAGTGCGGTATCCGCGCCCGGGTTAATGCCGATGGCAAAGTGATACGCATCGCCGGCAATCCCTATCACCCCTTGTCGCAGGAACACCCGATTGACTCGTCCGTCCCTTTTAGCGAAGCCATGGAGCAACTGGCGGGAGAAAGCGGCCTTGACGCCCGCTCAACCGCCTGCGCGCGCGGCGCCACGCTGCTGGAAAGCCTGTACAGTCCGCTGCGACTGCTTGAACCGATGAAACGCGTGGGTAAACGCGGCGAAGGGAAATGGCAGCGCATCAGCTTTGAGCAGCTTATTGAAGAAGTCGTGGAAGGCGGCGATCTGTTTGGCGAAGGTCATGTGGACGGACTGCGCGCGATTCATGCGCCGGATACGCCAATTGACGCAAAGCACCCCAGTTTCGGGCCCAAAACCAATCAGTTACTGGTCACGAATACCAGCGACGAAGGCCGCGATGCGTTTCTGCGTCGTTTTGCGCTAAATAGCTTCGGCAGCAAGAATTTCGGCGCGCATGGCGCCTACTGTGGACTGGCTTACCGGGCCGGCTCCGGGGCATTGATGGGCGATCTGGATAAAAACCCGCATGTCAAACCCGACTGGGAAAACGTGGAGTTTGCGCTCTTTATGGGCACCTCCCCGGCACAGTCCGGCAATCCGTTTAAACGCCAGGCACGTCAGTTGGCGAGCGCCCGACTGCGTGAGAATTTTCAATACGTCGTGGTCGCCCCCGCCCTCCCCTTATCAACAGTGCTCGCCGATCCTCGCGGTCGCTGGCAACCGGTCATGCCCGGCAGCGATTCGGCGCTGGCAATGGGGATGATCCGCTGGATCATGGATAATGAACGTTATAATGCTGATTATCTGGCGATTCCCGGCGTACAGGCTATGCAGCAGGCCGGCGAGCAAAGTTGGACCAACGCCACGCACCTAGTCATTGCGGATGAACTGCCGACGCTTGCCGGACAACACCTGACGCTGCGCCATCTTACGCCCGATGGCGAAGAGCCCCCCGTCGTACTTAATACCGACGGCGAGTTGGTCGATGCGTCCACTTGCCGACAGGCACGGCTTTTCGTGACGCAGTACGTTACGCTCGCCGACGGCCAACGGGTCACGGTGAAGAGCGGGTTGCAACGCCTGAAAGAGGCGGCAGAAAAGCTCTCGTTGGCGCAATACAGCGAACAGTGCGGCGTACCGGAAGCGCAAATTATCGCGCTGGCGGAAACCTTTACCAGTCACGGACGTAAAGCCGCGGTCATCAGTCACGGCGGCATGATGGCCGGCAATGGGTTTTATAACGCCTGGTCGGTCATGATGCTTAACGCGCTGATCGGCAACCTCAGCTTGTCCGGCGGCGTCTTTGTCGGCGGCGGCAAATTCAACGGCGTTAGCGACGGCCCCCGCTACAACATGAACAGTTTTGCCGGAAAAGTGAAACCGTCCGGGTTAAGTATTGCCCGTAGCAAAACCGCTTATGAAGCATCGGAAGAATACCGCGACAAA
Source organism: Salmonella sp. SAL00653 (assembly GCF_046552515.1). NCBI lineage: Bacteria > Pseudomonadati > Pseudomonadota > Gammaproteobacteria > Enterobacterales > Enterobacteriaceae > Salmonella > Salmonella sp. SAL00653. Next base: position 23,241 of record NZ_JBGDTY010000001.1, on the reverse strand, counting down.
ATTGCCGGCGGGCAATCCCCTTATCCAGCCAAAGCGCCGTGGTATCCCTTTGTGGCAGGCCAGCTTACCGAACTGTTGACCTCCGCGCTCGAAGGCTATCCTTATCCGCTTAAAGTCTGGATTTCCAATATGAGCAACCCGTTTTACGGTGTTCCCGGTCTACGCGCCGTGGCAGAAGAAAAGCTAAAAGACCCTCGCCGACTGCCGCTCTTTATCGCGATTGACGCCTTTATGAATGAAACGACGGCGCTGGCGGATTACATTGTGCCGGATACGCACAATTTTGAGAGCTGGGGCTTTACGGCGCCCTGGGGCGGCGTAGCCAGTAAAGCCACTACCGCCCGCTGGCCGGTTGTCGCCCCCGCCACTCGCCGAACGGTGGACGGGCAACCTGTCTCAATGGAAGCATTTTGTATTGCGGTAGCAAAACGGCTCCATCTGCCCGGCTTCGGCGACCGGGCGATAACCGATCCGCAGGGCAATACTTTTCCACTGAACCGGGCGGAAGACTTCTATCTGCGCGTAGCCGCTAATATCGCCTTTATGGGCAAGACGCCGGTCGCGCTGGCAAATCAGGAAGATATTTCGCTTACCGGCGTCAGCCGCATTCTGCCAGCAATTCAGCACACGCTTAAAGCTGATGAGGTCGGTCGCGTGGCGTTTATCTACTCGCGTGGCGGCCGGTTTGCGCCCGAGGATAGCGGCTATACGGAGCAACGGTTAGGTAACGCGTGGAAAAAACCCTTACAGATCTGGAATGCAGATGTCGCCGCCCACCGTCACGCCATCACCGGGGAGCGTTTCAGCGGTTGCCCGGTCTGGTATCCGGCGCGTTTGTCAGATGGTCGTGCGATTGACGACCAGTTTCCCATTGGGCAATGGCCGCTGAAACTGATTTCATTTAAATCAAATACCATGTCCAGCTCAACAGCCGTCATCCCGCGCTTACACCATGTGAAGCCAGCAAACCTGGTGGCGCTGAATCCGCAAGACGGCGAGCGTTATGGACTGCAACATGGCGATCGGGTACGGATCATTACGCCGGGCGGTCAGGTCGTGGCGCAAATCAGTTTGTTAAATGGCGTGATGCCTGGCGTCATCGCCATCGAACACGGATATGGTCACCGCGAGATGGGTGCAACGCAGCACTCTCTGGATGGCGTGCCTATGCCGTATGATCCACAAATCAGGGCAGGCATAAATCTTAACGATCTGGGCTTTGCCGATCCGACAAGAACCATTACCAACACCTGGCTCGACTGGGTTTCCGGTGCGGCAGTACGTCAGGGGCTGCCGGCAAAAATCGAGCGTATATAACCCCAGGGCCGGAGAGCGATATCGTCTCATTTCGTCGAGGGTAGCGACTGATAAGCGAACGCTGTCCGGCTGCATATACTCACTGAATCGTGCAAGCCCAACTATTTTACGTTCACCCTGTCATATTACATAGAAAATATATGACAACACTCATAAAACTATTTTCCCCTTCTGTAAGCAATTAATATTTAACACATTGGCTGCGCTTCTGATTATTGACATTCATTTGGGGGTACTTCCGGTTGACCGCATAATCTGTGATTGAATTCACCGCATGACAACATTGCCATAAATACAATTCAACTCACTACCCGGAGGCAATATGTTTAAAGAAGAAAGACGTCATGCCATCATTAATTTACTGATAAAGGATAATAGTGTTAGCGTCAGTAAACTTTCAGACCTTTATAAGGTTAGCCAGGAGACCATTCGTTCCGATCTACGCTATTTCCAGAAATCAGGTATGCTTCAGCGTTGCTATGGCGGAGGGATTTTAAACCGTGACGCGCTGAGTAAGCTTATCACTGAAAATAAGATTGATATCTCCAGCACTATCGCCACGCCAATCCATCAGGATGCAAAACTGCGCCGGGAAAACACAAAAAAAGCAGGCAAGGTGTGTGTTTTAGGCTCATTCAATATTGATGTTTCAGCAACCGTGCCGTGGTTTCCACAAAGCGGAGAATCCATTCTGGCCAGTCAATTTGGATTCTATCCTGGCGGTAAAGGAGCCAACCAGGCTTTAGCGGCGAACAATGCCGGCGCTGCGGCACATTTTATTTTTAAAGTGGGCAAAGATCAGTTCAGCGCATTTGCTATGAATCATATTATTCAATCAGGTATCGCCTCATACAGCGCGTATCAAACAGATAAAGCGCCCACCGGTAGCGCATTGATCTATGTCTCCGCCGTGGATGGCGATAATATTATCGCCATCTACCCTGGCGCCAATATGATGCTCACCACGCAAGAGATTAACGAGCAACACCGTTATATCGCCGAGTCTGACGTTATGTTAATGCAGCTCGAAACGAACATTGAAGCGTTGACTGAATTTATTCGCCTGGGAAAACAAGAAAATAAAATGATCATGCTAAATCCTGCCCCCTATACGAAACAGGTGACGCATTTATTATCTGATATTGACATCATCACGCCGAATGAAACTGAAGCCTCTTTTTTATCCGGTGTAACCATTACTGATATTAATGATGCGAAGAAAGCCGGAAATATTATTCTGCAATCCGGGGTGAAAAAAGTCATCATTACCCTTGGCGCCCGTGGATCTCTGCTCTGTGAGCACGCCCGCACGTTGTATATTCCTGCGTGGAGCGCCGTGGTAAAAGATGCCGCCGGGGCCGGTGACGCTTTTAATGGCGCCTTAGCCGCCGCGCTGGCGCGACAAGCAGACATGGTCGCAGCCATTCAATATGCCTCCGCTTTCGCTTCTCTGGCGGTGGAACAAGTCGGTGCGTCGAGTATGCCTCAGCACTTGCAGGTTTTACATCGAATGCGTACCCAATCTAATAAAGTCATTCACATTAATTAACAGGTGACATAATGAAAATTTTATTTATTGGCGAATCCTGGCACATTCATATGATTCACTCTAAAGGTTTTGATAGCTTTACATCGAGCAAATACGAAGAAGGCGCAGACTATTTATTATCCTGCTTACGCCAGGGTAATATCGATGTAGACTACATGCCTGCCCATATTGTGCAAACTCGTTTTCCACAAACCGCCGAAGCATTAGCCTGCTATGATGCGATCGTCATCAGTGATATCGGTAGCAATACGTTCCTGCTACAAAACAGAACGTTTTATAATATGGACATTATTCCTGATGCATTACAACTTATCGCCGATTATGTTGCTGAGGGCGGCGGTCTGTTGATGATCGGCGGGTATTTATCCTTTACGGGAATAGAAGCAAAAGCCAATTATAAAAATACGGTTCTGGCGGAGGTATTGCCGGTTGATATGCTGGATGTAGATGACCGCGTAGAACTACCGCAAGGATGTAAAGCAGTAAATACTGCGGTAGAGCATGTTATTACCCAGCCATTTAGCGAATGGCCGCCGCTGTTGGGCTATAACAAGCTTATCGCCAAAGAAAATAGTCAAGTCCTTGCTGAAATTAATGGCGATCCACTGTTAGTTATGGGTACTTACCATAAAGGGAAAGTATGTTGCTTTGCCAGTGATTGTTCGCCGCACTGGGGAAGCCCGCAGTTTCTGCAATGGGAACATTACGCCACCTTCTGGTGTAATGTTTTACACACAATAAAAAAATAATATTACCCAGGCGAATATAAATTTCGCCTGCCCTGCCACACACTGAGTCATTAAGAATATGAATGATACTTATCTCTATGGCAAAATGTTTTCTGAAAACATATTGACAAGCTATCGGATTTATGGAGACAGAAAATCATTACTCACGCCGCTCATTATCCTTCATGGCGGCCCTTCTGGCGGCTTTGATTATTTATTAAATTATCGCCGTCTGGCTGATGACGGGCGCATGGTAATATTTTACGATCAATATGGCTGCGGTCGTTCAACGCATTTTCCTCATGCTGACGCGTCTTTCTGGACTATTGCGCGTTATCTCCGTCAATTAACCCAATTAATTCATCACCTGGGTATTGGACACGGGTATTCGATACTGGGACATTCCTGGGGCGGAATGCTTGCCGCAGAGCACGCCTGCTTACAGCCTGCCGGGCTTCGCGGGACGATACTGGCCAGTTCGCCGGCCAGTATCGCCCTGTGGCAACAGGAAGCCATACGGCTCTTTAACGCTCTGACGCCAATGTCCGATGACGATATCAAAAACGTCATTATGCCCGCCGTCATTTATCAAAACCCACCGGAACAGCTGGTCGCTTATTATGCCAGACACGTTTATACCCTCGCGGAAGAAGCCGTTCATGTTCAGCGCTCTAATGCGCAGTTCGCCGCCGACCCTACGGGTTATCACATTTTATGGGGAACCAATGAACTGGCGGCAAATGGCAAACTTGCCGACTGGGATATTACGCCCCATTTGTGCCAGATACGCTGTCCTGTTCTGGTACTACGCGGCGAAAACGATCAGGCAACCGAGCGCGTCGTCTCTCCGCTTCTCTCTCACATTTCAGACTGCCGCGCGGTCACTATTCCCGGCAGCAGCCATAACCCGCATGAAGAAAATATCGCGCCCTGCCTCGCAGCGGTAAGCGCGTTTTTACGCGATCTGGCATAAAAAGCCATTAAGGTATTTATCATGAAAAAAGTCAAAAAATTGTCTCTTACCGATTTAGTGCTTTATGGTCTGGTGTTTATGGTGCCTATCGCGCCAGTCTCTCTTTATGGCGTCGTTTATAATCTTTCGCACGGTATGGTTGCGCTGGTTTATATTATTGGCGCGATCGCGATGTTTTTTACCGCGTACAGCTACTCTACCTTATCGCAACATATCTCCTCGTCGGGTTCGGCCTATGCGTATGCTGGCGTATGCATTAATCCCGCCGTAGGGTTTCTGACCGGATGGATATTACTGCTGGATTATCTTTTGTTCCCTACGCTCGTGGCAGTGCTGGGCGGCGTCGCGGTCCACGCTATTTTACCGCAAATCCCGGTCTGGGTCTGGCCGTTGATTTATGTGGCTATTGGCACCGGAGTCAACTATCTCGGGATACAGCAAACGGCGAAATTCGATAAGTTACTGGTCTTTATTCAACTCGGTATTCTGGCGATTTTCGTGCTACTCATTGTCCGTCTGATGCTGCTGGACAGTAGTCAGATAACGCTTTCCTTCCGGCCTTTTTTCGATTCACATTGGTTCACCCCAGGGCTCATCGCGACGGCGATTTCGGTGGCTGCGCTGAACTTTCTCGGCTTTGACGCTATCAGTACATTAAGTGAAGAAAGCGAAGGCGGGGGACGCGCCGTCAGTAAAGAAACGCTGTTGGCGTTAGTTTTGGCGACGGTACTGTTTATTATCGTTGTGGCGTTTGCGGCGTTCGCCACCGGTAACGTCGACCGCTTCGCGGAAGGTAATGCGACGAATGAAGCATTTTTCACCATTGCCGGCAACGTTGGCGGTATCTGGCTCAAAGTGGCGTTTTCCATCATTGTGGCGTTTGTGTGCGCCGTCGGCAACATTATTACCGCGCAAACGGCGGTGTCCAGAGTGCTATTTTCAATGGGGCGCGACCGAATGTTGCCCGCCTTCCTCGCTCACGTCCATACCACGCGTAAAACGCCGGATTATGCCATTCTGTTTACCGGCGGCGTCACCCTGCTGCTCAGCTACCTGTTTTCCGGCAAGATTGAATCTATCTCCACGCTGGTGAACTTTGGCGCGCTTTTCGCTTTTTTTGTCGTGAACCTGTGTGTGTTTATCCTGTTCAATTTCCGGATGAAAGCCCAGCGGCGCATTTTCGCCCATGTCATTTCGCCGATCATGGGGATGATCGTCATCGGCTACGTCTGTTTAAACATGAACATTCACGCTCTGATACTCGGAATTAGCTGGGCGGCGATCGGGATAGCGATACTGTGCTATCGAAAAGCACACAACCAAAACATCGCCATCGACCTGGAAGGCAAAAAGTTGCTCGATTGACATTATGCGCAACAACACCCGCTGTTGCGCAACGCCGCCCCTGTTCGGGCGGCGTCATCGCCAGCGACATCGTAAACAGCGTAATAACAAACCGTTGTGGATCTGCACAGATGTCTTTTGAAACAGGGTTTTCATTTTCCTTTTTTGTAAATTTCAGCGTATAATGCGCGCCAATTGTCTCTTGAATGGTTTCAGCGCATTGGACTGTAAAACTCAACGACTAAAATTATCCCCTTCCCGTTGGGCTGAAACGCGAGCACACATTCCTCTGCACGCTCTTTCGATGTCACCTATCCTTAGAGCGAGGCATCATCACTTTAGCAACACAGGCTTAGCTTCCGGGCCGTGCGCGCCCGAAGCCAGATTTCCATATCCTCCTCAACTTAAAGACTAAGACTGTCATGAAAAAGACGAAAATTGTTTGTACTATCGGTCCGAAAACCGAATCCGAAGAGATGTTAAGCAAAATGCTGGACGCGGGCATGAACGTGATGCGTCTGAACTTCTCTCATGGCGATTATGCAGAACACGGTCAGCGTATCCAGAACTTGCGCAACGTGATGAGCAAAACCGGTAAAAAAGCCGCTATTCTGCTTGATACTAAAGGACCAGAAATCCGCACCATTAAACTGGAAGGCGGTAACGACGTTTCGCTGAAAGCGGGTCAAACCTTCACTTTTACCACCGACAAATCCGTGGTCGGTAATAATGAAATCGTTGCCGTCACCTATGAAGGCTTCACCAGCGACCTGAGCGTTGGCAACACAGTCCTGGTTGACGATGGTCTGATCGGTATGGAAGTGACCGCCATCGAAGGCAATAAAGTCATTTGTAAGGTGCTGAACAACGGCGATCTGGGCGAGAACAAAGGCGTTAACCTGCCGGGCGTTTCTATTGCTCTGCCGGCGCTGGCTGAAAAAGACAAACAGGACCTGATCTTCGGTTGTGAACAGGGCGTTGACTTTGTTGCGGCGTCCTTTATCCGTAAACGTTCTGACGTTGTCGAAATTCGCGAGCATCTGAAAGCTCACGGCGGTGAAAATATCCAGATTATCTCTAAGATCGAAAACCAGGAAGGCCTGAACAACTTCGATGAAATTCTCGAAGCTTCCGACGGCATCATGGTTGCGCGTGGCGACCTGGGCGTAGAAATCCCGGTTGAAGAAGTGATTTTTGCGCAGAAAATGATGATCGAAAAATGTATCCGCGCACGTAAAGTCGTGATCACCGCGACTCAGATGCTGGATTCTATGATCAAAAACCCGCGTCCGACCCGCGCAGAAGCAGGCGACGTTGCGAACGCCATCCTCGACGGTACGGATGCGGTTATGCTGTCCGGCGAATCCGCAAAAGGGAAATACCCGCTGGAAGCCGTTTCTATCATGGCGACCATCTGCGAACGTACCGACCGCGTCATGAACAGCCGTCTGGACTACAACAACGACAGCCGTAAACTGCGCATTACGGAAGCAGTATGCCGCGGCGCGGTAGAAACCGCCGAAAAACTGGAAGCGCCGCTGATCGTAGTAGCGACCCAGGGCGGTAAATCCGCTCGCGCCGTGCGCAAATACTTCCCGGACGCCACCATCCTGGCATTGACCACCAATGAAGTGACCGCCCGTCAGTTAGTACTGAGCAAAGGCGTGGTATCGCAGCTGGTGAAAGAAATCAATTCTACTGATGATTTCTACCGTCTGGGCAAAGATGTCGCCCTGCAAAGCGGCCTCGCCCAGAAAGGCGACGTCGTAGTGATGGTCTCCGGCGCGCTGGTTCCAAGCGGCACCACTAACACCGCCTCTGTTCACGTACTGTAATAATTGTTGTGTGAATTAATTTGTTTAAAAAAGCGCCCTTCCGGCGCTTTTTTTATTTAATCGATAGCCACTATTAATAAAAAAATCAAATCGGATTTTACTATCTAATTGCGGATTATCTAAGAAGAATCCGATGGAAGCCCCCTGTTTTCTTTCGGTTTTTTAGGGACTTTCATGCATTTCGATGCTTCTTTGAGCGAACGATCAAAAATAAGTGCATTCCCATCAAAAAAATATTCTCAACATAAAAAAGTTTGTGTAATACTTGTAACGCTACATGGAGATTAACTCAATCTAGAGGGTATTAATAATGAATCGTACTAAACTGGTACTGGGCGCGGTAATCCTGGGTTCTACTCTGCTGGCTGGTTGCTCCAGCAACGCTAAAATCGATCAGCTGTCTTCTGACGTTCAGACTCTGAACGCTAAAGTTGACCAGCTGAGCAACGACGTGAACGCAATGCGTTCCGACGTTCAGGCTGCTAAAGACGACGCAGCTCGCGCTAACCAGCGTCTGGACAACCAGGCTACTAAATACCGTAAGTAATAGTACCTGCGTAATAAAAATGGCGCACATCGTGCGCCATTTTTTTTACCCACATAACCACACAAAGTATAATGTTATTGTTATGAACCGTACTAACCAGCTGATCTTAGGTGCAGTAGTTCTGGGTTCCACGTTACTGGCAGGTTGTTCAAGCAACGCTAAAATCGATCAGTTGTCTTCCGATGTACAGACGCTGAGCGCTAAAGTTGAGCAACTGAGTAATGACGTAAATGCAATGCGTTCCGACGTTCAGGCTGCTAAAGACGACGCAGCTCGCGCGAACCAGCGTCTGGACAACAAAGTAGTATCCCACGTCCGTAAGTAATTTGACGCACGATATAAAATGGCGCACATCGTGCGCCATTTCTTTACCCGAATAACCATGCACAATATAAGGATATTATTATGACCCGTACTAACAAGCTGATCTTAGGTGCAGCAGTTCTGGGTTCCACGTTACTGACAGGTTGTTCCAGCAACGCTAAAATCGATCAGTTGTCTTCCGATGTACAGACGCTGAGCGCTAAAGTTGAGCAACTGAGTAATGACGTAAATGCAATGCGTTCCGACGTTCAGGCTGCTAAAGACGATGCTGCTCGCGCGAACCAACGTCTGGACAACAAAGTATTCCGCATCTGTAAATAATTTGACGCACGATATAAAATGGCGCACATCGTGCGCCATTTTTTTGTCCGTCGTTTGCGCGAAGGCTACTGCGTCGCGCGCGTTTGCCCCTCTTCCCCGACAAAACCGTTCTGAGCGGATTCGACTGCGGTCGTATTTACCGCTGGCGTCTGCCCGGCGCTCACGCTGACTGGATACCCGGCTCGCCGGTATAGCGCCTTATCGACCAGGCGACTATCCACCCCTTGTGCGTTTCTGAACGCGGTAAATTCCGCAGGCAACACATAGGGCATTGTCTGCACGTTTTGCTCTTCTTCCGGCGATAGCGGCCTGTGTACCTCTACATAACGAATGCCATTCGGCTCGACAGAGAATTTCACCGGCTGGTTAATCACTTTTACCGGCGTCCCCGTTCTGACCTGCGCAAATAACGCCTTGATGTCCGGCGCGTTCATGCGAATGCAACCGGAACTCACGCGCAGACCCACGCTATCCGGCGCGCTGGTGCCATGAATGAGATATTCCCCATTACCGTGCGCCAGACGCAGCGCATAGCGTCCCAGCGGGTTATTTGGCCCGGCAGGGATCACCGGTGGCAGCGTGATCCCCCGCTCAAGCGAACGTTGGCGTATGCCCGCCGTCGGCGTCCACGTCGGGTTGGGGATCTTTTGCCCTATCCGGGTGTCCATGACGGGAGTTTCCAGCCCCTGCAAACCGATGCCGATGGGATACACCTGAACGCGGTTTTCTCCCGGCGGGTAATAATACAACCGTAGCTCCGCGAGGTTGACGATAACGCCTTCCCTGGGCGCATCCGGCAATAGCATCTGCGAGGGAATGGTAATTAGCGTACCGGGCTTAGGCACCAGCGCAATCGTATTGTTCGCTTCAAGAATGAGCATCGCCGCCGTATCAAAACGCCGGGCGATAGCCTGCAGGTTTTTATCACCTTCCTGTACGGTATAGGTTTGATTCTGACCAATAAGACGACTGCCTTCGGGCGGTAATGGATAATCAACCGCCCAGGCTGCCTGTAACGCGCTATACGCGCCGATAATAGTTAGCGTAATGAAAGACGCACGTTTCATACCAAACCTCCTGTATTCCTGGTGATGCCCTCTGCGACGACTGGTAGCGCTTCGCTTATCAGAACAACAAAATATACGCTCTGTCTACTCTGGATAAAGCGACGTCGCCGTCCGACAAAGGATTTGACATCAGGTAGAACGCTGTCTGTACAGTTTAGCTAAGAGTGGCGGCCTTAGCGCGAATTGCGCGAATCATTGCTTCCAGCCCCTGAGAACGAGAAGGTGTGAGGTGCTGCGCAAGCGCCATTTTTTCGAACCATGGCCGGACATCAAAATGCACAATATCCTGCGCCGTCATTTGGTGGTACAAAATAAATACCACCGCCATAAGGCCCTTAACGATCGCCGCGTCGCTGTCGCCCTGCAATTCGATAATGCCGTTGGCGTTTCGCCGCATCACGATCCACACCTGGCTCTGACAGCCATGAATCGTATTTTGCGGATTACGATCCTGCGGATTTAACTCCGCCAGGCGCTGCCCCAACTCAATAATATATAAATATTTCTCTTCCCAATTAGCGCAACGCGTAAAGTTACGCAGCAGTTTTTCTTTATCCGGTAGCACAGCCATAAAACCTCACTGTTATCCCAATAAGCGGTGGATACGCGTTAATCCTGCCACCAGTCGGTCCACTTCTTCATGGGTGTTATACATCGCCAGCGAAGCCCGGCACATTGCCGGCACGCCATACCAGGCCATGAGCGGCATTGCGCAGTGATGTCCCGTTCGTACCGCGATACCGTAATTATCAAGAAAGCTGCCGACGTCGTAAGCATGGTGTTTACCCAGATTAAACGCGATGACGCCCAATCGCTGCGCCGGACCATACAGCGTGATATCAGGCACCTGCGCCAGTTGCTCCAGCGCATAGCGCATCAGCATCTGCTCATAATCGCCAATCTTATCCAGTCCCAGCGACGTCACATAGTCAATCGCCGCGCCGAGACCGATGATGCCGCCAGTATTCGGCGTTCCCGCCTCAAAACGCCAGGGCGCTTTCGCCCATGTCGTTCCCTGCGTCAGGCTGACGGTCGAGATCATCGACCCGCCCCCTTCCCACGGCGGCATTTCTTGCAGCAACGCCTCTTTAACATACAGAATGCCGATGCCGGTCGGCCCGTAAAGTTTATGGCCGGAGAAAACGTAAAAATCGCAGTCCAGCGCCTGGACGTCAACAACATGGTGCATCACGGCCTGGGCGCCATCCACCAGCACTTTCGCCCCATGCTGGCGCGCCAGCGCAATCATGTCCGGCAGTGGGTTTTCCGTCCCCAGCACATTGGAAACATGGGTAATGGCCAGCAGTCGGGTCCGGTCATCGAACAGCGCAGCTAAGGTCTCCAGCCGCAGCGTACCGTCAGGATGCAATGGGATCACGCGCAGTTCAGCGCCTTTGCGCTCGCACAGCATCTGCCAGGGAACGATGTTGGCGTGATGCTCCATCTCGCTGATGATAATGTTATCCCCGGCGCGAATATTTTCCGTTCCCCAACTGTTGGCGACAAGGTTAATGCCCTCCGTCGTACCGCGCACGAAAACCAGTTCTTCTGCGGAACGGGCGTTAATAAACCGCGACGCCTGCTTACGCACATTCTCCATGCTTTCGGTCGCCTGCGCGCTTAACGTATGGATACCTCGATGTACCGCAGCATAGCCGTGACGGTAGAAGGCAGATTCAGCATCAATCACCTGATTAGGTTTTTGAGCGCTGGCTGCGCTATCCAGGTAAGCCAGCGGCAGGCCGTTAACTTCACGCTGCAGTATGGGAAAATCCGCCCGTACTTTTTCTACAGGAAATGTCATACCAGGCCTCCGGGCAGTCGCTGGCCGATTCGCGCCAGCACCTGCTGTTTAAGGGCGCTATCATAGATAGCTTCCGTTAACTCTGCGGCAAACGCGTAAAGAATCATGTGCCGCGCCTCCTGCTGCCTGATGCCGCGTGATTGCAGATAAAACATCTGCTCATCGTCAATACGCCCGATCGTCGCGCCGTGGCTGCACTTCACGTCATCGGCATAGATCTCTAATTGCGGTTTGGTATCGACTTCGGCCAGTTTCCCCAACAACAGGTTATTATTGGTCATCTGGCCGTCGGTTTTAATGGCGTGTTGCGCCACGTTAATCAGGCCATTAAAGACCGCGCGTCCTTTGTCGCTGACGATGGTCTTGTGCAACTGGCGGCTGTTACAGTAGCCTTTGTTATGTTCCAGCCATGTCCGCGTATCGCAGACTTCATTTTTCACCGGCATCGCCAGACTATTCAGTCGAAGCGTCGCGTTTTCACCATTCAGTTGTGAGCTGCTGTGGTGACGTAGTACTGCGGCGCCCAGCAGAAAACTGTGGCTAAACGCCGAGGCGTCTGTCGCCAGCAGAAGATCGTTATGCGCAAAGTGATAGCTGGACGCATTTTCAAACGCCAGTTTGATATGACGCAGTTGCGCATTGTCTGCAACGTTCATCGTCAGACGCGCGCCGGTAAAATGTTTTGCCGCTGTAAGGCTGACATAATGCTCAATAACCGTCGCTTCCGCGCCTTCCGCCAGCGCCAGATGGTGGCGATAATGCGCGGTGTTCAGCTCGTCGCCATCCACGCCCTGCGTGATATGCATTAACAGTAGCGGCCTGGTCGGACGCTGATTTCGCCGTACCTGTATATACGTGACACATTGCGCCAGGCTTTCCGTCAGATGCAGAAAAACCTCGGGATGTACCGGCGCGGCAAGCGTCTGGCGCTCATCCCTGACGCTAACGTCAAATCCGCTGTTTTGCGTGCTATCACTGAGCTCTGGCATAAACCGACCATCGACAAACACCAGCCGCACGGCATCGATTTGCAGCGCCAACGCATCACGCTGTGCGGCGCTGATAGTCGCACACTGCTGGATAAACTGGCTATGGGTTAAGCCCTCCAGCGGCGTGTATTTCCAGTCTTCATGTTTACGCGTCGGCAATCCCAGACGTAACATCTGTTGTAAATGTTGTCTTGCCTGCTCAGTTCGACTTTTTCCTTTTTCTTCAAAGAGATGTTGCCATTGCTGTAGCGCTTTACTGCTGTTCGGTAAGCCAGCCATAACCCTGCTCCTCCAGTTGTTTGACCAGAGTAAAATCGCCGGAACGGACAATTCGCCCCTGATAGAGGACGTGGACGTAATCGGGCTTGATGTAGTCCAGTATGCGCTGATAGTGGGTCACGATAATAAAAGCGCGTTTATCGTCGCGTAACGCGTTGACGCCTTCCGCCACAATTTTCAACGCATCGATATCCAGTCCGGAGTCCGACTCATCAAGGATGCACAGTTCCGGCTCCAGCACCGCCATTTGCAAAATATCATTGCGCTTTTTCTCCCCGCCGGAAAAACCGACGTTTACCGAACGGGTCAGCAAATCTTCCGGCATTTTCAGCAATGCGATCTTCTCTTCCATCAGATCCTGAAAATCAAAGCGATCCAACGACGCCTGCCCGCGGTAGGCGCGCACGGCATTCAGCGCGGTTTGCAGGAAAAACTGGTTACTGACGCCGGGGATTTCTACCGGGTACTGGAAGGCCATAAAAATCCCTTCGCCCGCCCGTTCCTCCGGCGACAGTTCAAGCAGATCTTTACCTTTGAACGTAACCGAGCCGCCGGTGACCTCATAATCTTCACGTCCCGCCAGAGTGGCGGAGAGCGTGCTTTTCCCGGAACCGTTCGGCCCCATAATGGCATGAACTTCGCCGGGGCGAATCTCCAGATTCAGGCCACGCAAAATCGCTTTTTCTTCCACACTGACCTGTAAATCTTTAATGCTTAACATGGTTTTTCCTTCATCATTAACCGACGCTGTGCTCAAGGCTAATCGCCAGCAGTTTTTGCGCTTCAACGGCGAACTCCAGCGGTAGTTCCGAGAAAACGTCTTTGCAGAAACCGTTGACGATCATCGAAATAGCGTCTTCTTCGCTGATGCCGCGTTGCAGACAATAGAAAAGCTGATCTTCACCGATGCGTGATGTTGTCGCCTCGTGCTCCAGCTGCGCGCTGTTATTGCGGCATTCAACATACGGGAACGTATGCGCGCTGCAGTCCGCGCCAATCAACATGGAGTCGCATTGGGTGAAATTTCGGGCGTTGGTTGCCGTCGGCATAATTTTTACCAGCCCACGGTAGCTGTTCTGGCTGTGGCCGGCAGAAATGCCTTTTGAGATAATGGTTGAGCGCGTGTTTTTACCGATATGGATCATTTTGGTGCCGGTGTCAGCCTGCTGATGTCCACTGGTCAGCGCAACGGAATAGAACTCGCCGATAGAATTATCACCGCGCAGAATGCAGCTCGGGTATTTCCAGGTAATCGCCGAACCGGTTTCCGACTGGGTCCACGACATCTTGCTGTTTTCCCCTTCGCACAACGCACGCTTGGTCACAAAGTTCAGAATGCCGCCCGTGTTGTTGTCGCCCGGGAACCAGTTTTGTACGGTGGAATATTTTACTTCAGCATCTTTATGGATGATGACTTCCACTACCGCGGCGTGGAGCTGATAACTGTCGCGTACGGGCGCGGAGCAGCCTTCGATATAACTCACATAGCTGCCTTCATCCGCCACCAGAATCGTGCGCTCAAACTGACCGGTTTTCTCGGCGTTAATGCGAAAATAGGTGGATAACTCCATCGGGCAACGCACGCCTTTGGGAACATAGATAAATGTCCCATCGGAAGCGACTGCCGCATTCAGCGCGGCAAAAAAGTTATCGTTCCCCGGCACGACGGTGCCAAGATATTTCCTGACCAGGTCAGGGTGATCGTGTATCGCTTCGCCAAAAGAACAGAAAATAATGCCCTGCTCCGCCAGTTTTTCACGGTATGTGGTCGCTACGGAGACCGAGTCAAAAATCGCATCGACGGCGACCTCTTTCCCTTCGCGAACCGGAACGCCAAGTTGCTCGAAGGCGTCTTCAACCTCTTTACTCAAAAAGGTATTCGCGCCCGTTTGCTGTACGGCTCCCGGCTGGGAAACGCAGCTATCGTCGCAGTTTCCGCATGATGGCGCAGAGTAATAGCTGTAGTCCTGATAGTTCAGTTTATCGTAGTGCGCCTTCAGCCAGTGCGGTTCATCCATGTCCAGCCAGGCTCTATAGGCATTGAGACGAAATTCCAGCATCCACTCAGGTTCGTTACGCTTTGCGGAAATCGCGCGCACCACCTCTTCGCTGATGCCTTTTGCCAGTTCATCAGTAGGTAGTTGCGTGAAAAATCCTTCTTTGTAATTAAGGCGTCCGCCTGTCCAGATGCCGACCTCTTCCGTTGCTTCAGTATTACGAGACATAGTACCGCCTATACCCCAAAACTTTCGCCGCAGCCGCATTCATTCTGGGCTTTGGGGTTATGAAATTTAAATAACTGGTTCAGCCCTTCCTGTACGTAATCCACTTCTGTTCCGTCAATAAAAGGCATCGCCTGTAACGGTGCGAAAAGCTTTGCGCCTTCGGCTTCAAAAACCAGATCGTCTTTATCCGGCTCCCGAACGGTATCCAGAACATAGCCAAATCCGGCACATCCCGTCTGTTTTACGCTTAACCGCACGCCCAACATGCCCGGCTGCTTTGCTGCCAGTTCACGTATGTGCGCAGCCGCCGCAGGCGTTAACGTCAGCCCTTGCCAGGGGAAGTCCTCCGGGTTAAACGTGTCTGAATGCAATTCCATAGAGTTACCTCGCGTTCTAAATCACCAGGATATAACAGCATGTTAGTGATAATGATTATCACTTCAACCCCTTAACCGCAGGGGCTTTCCAACAAATGGTCATATTGAGCGCCTTTTATTAAGCATAGACCCTGTCCGCCAGGTCATACGACAGACAAAAAATCACTTAACCTTTTGATAAGTAATAATTTATAAGATGTTAACCGTTCTGGCCGGTCAAAAACGAAAAGATGTATAGAAAATGACTATTTAATTAATAGGCTGTCGACATTGCCGGGCGGCGAGGTCAGAACCCCATTTTTGTATGGATACCTGGCGTTGCGCTCTTTATAATCCGCTGCGGTTCTATAACTCAGTTTGAGCTATAGGTTTATGTAAACTCTTTCCGGCATTTCAGGTGCTGAATGAGGCAAGAGGCTTAAAATATGGTTGTTACGCTCGCGTATATCGCACTTTTTTTGGTTTTCTCGTGGGTCATCTTGAGAATTAATCAAAAAAGCGATTCCCTGTCGAAAAGCGTTTTTATCGCTATCTTTTTAGGGGCTGTTATTGGTTTATCCCTGCATTTTATTTCAGCAAATCACACTAAAACTATTATCGAATGGTACAGCATCGTCGGCAATGGTTACGTCCACCTGCTAAAACTGGTCGCTATACCGCTAATTATTATTTCTATTCTTTCCGCCATCAATAAACTGGAAAATAGCGCCGGCATCGGAAAAATGTCGCTGACGATCGTCGGATGCATGTTATGTCTGGTGATGGTTGCCGGTTTTATCGGATTACTGACCGCTCATATACTGGGGCTTGACGCCAGCGCTTTTGTGCACATGCCGTCAATGTTAACTACAGAAGAAGTCAATAAGACTGCCGCGGTGTCGATTCCCCAGTTAGTGACATCGCTGATCCCGACTAATATTTTTCTTGATCTTACAGGAGCCAGAAGTGTTTCCGTTATCGGCATCGTTATCTTCACGCTAATAGCGGGGATCGCTCTGTTAAAGGTCAAAAAAGAGGCGCCGGAAGAAGGTCAGAAATTAAGCGCAGGCATTAACGCTATTCAGATCTGGGTCATGAAGATGGTACGTATCGTTATTGCATTAACGCCCTATGGCGTCATGGCATTAATGACTACCGTATTTTCATCATACCGCCTTGAACAATTCGCCAGCTTACTTGGTTTTATCGGCGCCTGTTACATCGCGATTTTCATGATGTTTATCGTGCACGCCATCTTGCTGATCCTCAGCGGTAATAATCCAGCGCGTTATTTCAGAATGGTGTGGCCCGTCTTAACCTTTGCGTTTGTTTCCCGCAGCAGCGCAGCCTCTATTCCGCTGGCCATTTCCGCCCAGGAAAAATTTGGCGTACAAAGCACCATTGCCAATATTTCCGCCTCGTTTGGCTCCAGTATGGGGCAAAATGGCTGCGCCGGGATTTATCCGGCTATTATGGTAGCGATGATTGCACCCACCATCGGCATCGATCCGCTCTCGCTGCATTTTCTGGCCGCGATGTTGCCTGCCATTGCGCTAGGGTCTATTGGCGTAGCCGGCGTCGGCGGCGGTGGTACGTTCGCGGCGCTGATTGTCCTGTCGACGTTGAATTTTCCCGTTGCGCTGGTCGGTATTTTTATTGCCATCGAACCTATCGTTGATATGGCCCGCACGGCACTGAACGTTAACGGATCGATGATGTCAGGTGTGCTGGCTAACCGTATTTTGAATAATCATACGGCTGACGACATGCCGGCGGTTATTGACAGACCTTAGTTTTTTACGCGCCCGGAAAAGAAAAACCCTTAAGTCTGTTCAATACAGGCTTAAGGGTTCCGGCCCCATCCGGCGCTTATCTCCGGCACTCTTAATGGCTTAGCTCTTGAAGGGGCATAAGAATAATCTCATAAAGAGAGCGCGCCTTTTTAGCACAAATGGCGATCTGTATTTTTTTTAAACAAAATCAAGGGGGTTATCTATTACCGGGGGACAGTGTCTGGTGAGATTGCCTGGTAACATAGCCGGATGGCGGCTAACGCCTTATCCGGCCTACACAGACTTTATTAATGCACGCCCAACCGCCAGGCGAAATAGATCTCTTCTTTCAGTTCGGTTGCAGAGAGGGTGAGGAGATCGGCAAACTCTAACTCCAGCTGTTTTAAACGCTTCAAATACTGCGCGGGAGAAAGTTCGGTTTTATCACGGCGTAAAAATTCAATCGCCAGTTGGGTTGGATCCAAATCAGTAGACATATCATCCTCGCTTATATGTAAACGTGCACAGTATATCACCTTTTTCTGCGCACATTTTGACCAAAAGCAATATGCATCACACTTTTATGGTGACAACGTCACACAATCGCTGTAGTAAGACGCGAAGAACAGCACAGACGTCCCTGTTCATCAAAGATCTCTATCTGCCAGACCTGATGGCGAGCCCCGGTATGCAACGCTTTACAGACGCCTCGTACGCGCCCCTGACGCGCCGACCGTACATGGTTGGCATTCACCGCCAGCCCCACCACCTTTTGCTCCCCCTGCGTACACAGATAACCTGCGACCGAGCCGATACTTTCCGCCAGCACCACAGACGCTCCGCCATGCAGCAAGCCGAACGGCTGTTTGGTGCGATGATCGACGGGCATTGTCGCTTCCAGCGTATCGTCCCCAATACGCTCAAAGCGGATATCAAGCAGGCCAACCATATTCCCTTCCCCCATCGCATTAAGCGCATCGAGGGTCACTTCACGTTTCCAGATCAACCTATAATCTCCAGTAATGCCTGCAACGGGTGACGCACGCCCGTACCTTCAATGCGTTTAACCTGGCTTCGGCAGGAATAACCGGTTGCCAGGCAACGGTTTCGCGGTAAACGTTGCATCGCCTGATGCCAGGATAGCTCATAAATTCCCAGCGAATTTTTATGATTGGTGAGTTCATGTCCATAAGTGCCCGCCATACCGCAGCAGCCTACGCTGACATTTTCCAGCTTCGCGCCAAAATGGGCAAAGATGGCGGCCCACTGCGCAGGCGCGCCGGGTAAAGCCGTGACTTCCGTACAATGACCAAAAAAGTACCACGGTTCGCCGCTCACCTCGACGGACAGTCTTGCATTTATTTCCTGCGCCAGCCATTCATTCACCAGCAACACATGAAAATCGCCGCGCTGTTCGCCCAGCGCCAGTTTGTATTCGTCGCGATAACACAGCACCAGTGCCGGATCGACGCCCACCATCGGCATCCCCAACGCGGCGATCCGATTAAGGAACTCAGAGGTTTTTTTCGCCGTTTTCGCAAAGCGATTAAGAAAACCTTTAATATGCTGCGCCTTACCATTCGGCGAGAACGGTAACAATACCGGCCTCCTGCCCAGTTTTTCCGCCAGGCGGATAAAGTCCGCCACGACCCGGGCGTCGTAGTAGCTGGTAAACGGATCCTGAACCACCAGTACCGTTTTCGCTTTTTGCTCGGCGCTCATGCGCTCCAGTTGCTCAAGCGTCATATCAGCGGACAGATGGCCCACCAGTTGCTGTTGCAATGAAGGGGCAGAAAGCAGAGGTAAATCCACCATACCGATATGTTTTTTCGCCAGATTACGAACTACCGGTTGGTTAATAAAAAAGTTAAAGGTCTTTGGCGCACGCGCCATCAGCGGCGCGTAGGTCTCGACCGTCGCCACCAGATGATCGCGTACCGGACGCAGATAACGCGTATGGTAAAGCTGTAAGAAACGTGAACGAAACTCCGGAACATCGATTTTAATCGGACACTGGGTCGTACAGGCTTTACACGCCAGACAGCCGGACATGGCCTCTTTAACTTCATGGGAAAAGTCATACTCGCCTTTGCGTTTGTGCCAACTATTCCGGGTGCGGGCAATCAGCGTGCGTAAGCTGGCGCGTTTTTCTGGCAACTCCTTTTCCAGCTTCAACGGATCGACGCCGCGATCGGCCAATAGACGGAGCCATTCCCGCACCAGCGTCGCCCGCCCTTTCGGCGAGTGGATCCGGTTAAGGCTAATTTTCATCGACGGGCACATTGGGCTTTTCGCATCGAAATTAAAGCACAGGCCGTTACCATTACACTCCATAGCGCCGCGCCAGGTCTGCCGCACCGCCAGCGGGATTTGCCGATCCCAGGTGCCGCGTTTTACCGCATCCACCTTCATCATCGGCGCCTCTATCCCCTGCGGCGGACAGATTTTACCCGGGTTAAGTCGATTATGCGGATCAAAAGCCGCTTTTATTTTGCGCAGCTCGCCATACAGGACTTCGCCGAAAAAGGCCGGGCTGTATTCCGCACGAAAACCTTTTCCATGCTCGCCCCACAACAGCCCGCCGTATCTGGCGGTCAGCGCGACGACCTCATCGGAGATCTGTTTCATCAACAGTTCCTGCTGCGGATCGCACATATCCAGCGCCGGACGCACATGCAGCACCCCGGCATCCACGTGGCCGAACATGCCGTAACTTAAGCCATGACCATCCAGCAGGGCGCGAAATTCGGCGATATAATCGGCCAGATGTTCAGGCGGCACGCAGGTATCTTCCGCGAAAGGAATCGGTTTGGCAGCGCCTTTCGCATTACCCAGCAGCCCTACCGCTTTTTTACGCATCGCGTAAATACGCTCAATACCCGTCAAATCGGTACAAAGTTGCCAGCCGATCACGCCCGCTTCCGCACGTGCCATCAGGCCATCCAGCCGGTGGCACAGCGCCTCGACCTGTCCGTCAATAAGCGCTTCATCGTCACCCGCGAATTCTACGATATTCAGGCCAAGCATCTCTTTATCCGGCACATCGGTAATCAATTCGCTAACGGAGTGCCAGACAATATCTTCCCGCGCGAGGTTAAGGACTTTGGAATCGACCGTCTCGACGGATAAGGCGCGCGCATCAACCATAAAAGGGGCGTTACGCAGCGCGGAATCAAAGGAGTCGTATTTTACATTTACCAGACGGCGGACTTTGGGTATCGGGGTAATCTCCAGCCGGGCTTCAGTAATAAACGCCAGCGTCCCTTCCGACCCCGTTAAGATACGGGTAAGATCGAAGCGGGTCATGTCATCGTTAAAGACGTGGCGTAAATCGTAGCCTGTCAGGAAGCGATTGAGCTTTGGAAAGCTATCGAGGATAAGTTGGCGGTTTTCCAGGCAGGACTGATAGACGGTCTGATAGATGCGGCCTGGCGTCGTCGTGTTTTCACCCAGCGTCCGGGCAAGCTCTACGGGCATCGATTGCGTGTCAAGGATATCGCCCCCCAACAATACGGCCCGTATGCCTAAGACGTGATCTGACGTTTTTCCATAGACCAGCGAACCCTGACCGGAGGCATCGGTATTAATCATACCGCCAAGCGTGGCGCGATTACTGGTGGAAAGTTCCGGCGCAAAAAAATAGCCATACGGCTTTAACGCCTGATTAAGCTGATCTTTTATCACCCCCGCCTCTACCCGCACCCATCCCTCTTCAGGATTAATTTCAATAATGCGGTTCATATAGCGGGACATATCAACAATAATGCCCTGGTTTAGCGCCTGGCCATTCGTGCCAGTACCGCCGCCTCGCGGGGTAAATATCAGCGACATAAAGCGCGGCTCCGCCGCCAGACGGGCAAGAAGCGCGACATCCGCCGTAGAACGGGGAAACACAACAGCATCGGGAAGAAGCTGGTAGATACTGTTATCGGTCGACATTGTCAGACGGTCGGCATAGCTGGTTGCCGTATCGCCCGTAAACCCTTGCTGCTCCAGCGCCTGCAAAAAATTGAGCACCAGCTGAACGACGCCGGGTGCCTGAGAAATTTGTGGAATCATTATATTGACCTTTTCCTGCGGTCTATGTTGTGAACGGTGGCGCCCAACCCGGCGAGCGCGAGCGGTCTACGCACAGGAAGGGATGCTTAATCGTTTGCGTGTTGCGTTATTTGTTGTATCACATTTTTTTCCTGTGCGCCCAACAGAATTACATGCAGAATCGGCCTGTTAAAAACCGCTGAAATTGCTCATCATTATAGGGTGTGGTTTGCATGTTCACGTCGCGCCAACGTTCTGGCGCAAAGACAAAGGTGAAAAGTATTTATGGTAAATGTTCGTCAGCCCAGGGATATTGCGCAAGTGCTGCTATCGGTGCTGTTTTTAGCCATCATAATTGTGGCCTGTTTGTGGATAGTACAGCCTTTTATTTTGGGGTTTGCATGGGCAGGTACGATTGTTATCGCGACCTGGCCCGTTTTGCTGAAATTACAAAAAATATTGTGGGGCCGCCGCTCGCTTGCCGTACTGGTCATGACGCTGCTGTTAGTGCTGCTCTTCGTTATTCCCGTCGCCTTGCTGGTGAACAGCATTGTCGACGGTAGCGGCCCGCTCATCCATGCAGTGACCGGCGGCGATATGACGCTACCCGATCTGGCATGGTTAAATAATATTCCGTTGGTTGGCGCCAAACTGTATGCCGGATGGCATAGCCTGCTGGATATGGGCGGTAGCGCTATTATGGCGAAAGTGCGGCCTTATATCGGCACAACCACGACCTGGTTTGTCGGTCAGGCGGCGCATATCGGACGCTTTATGATGCACTGCGCCCTGATGCTGTTGTTTAGCGCCCTGCTTTACTGGCGCGGCGAACAAGTGGCGATGGGAATACGTCATTTTGCCTGTCGTCTCGCGGCTAAACGCGGCGATGCGGCGGTTCTGCTGGCTGCCCAGGCGATCCGCGCCGTGGCGCTTGGCGTGGTGGTCACCGCGCTGGTACAGGCGGTACTTGGCGGCGTCGGGCTGGCGATTTCCGGCGTGCCTTACGCTACTCTGTTGACGGTAGTGATGATCCTTTCGTGTCTGGTTCAGTTGGGGCCGTTGCCGGTATTGATTCCAGCCATTATCTGGCTTTACTGGACAGGCGACACCACCTGGGGCACCGTGCTGCTGGTTTGGAGCGCCGTCGTCGGCACTCTGGATAACGTGATTCGCCCGGTACTCATCCGCATGGGCGCCGATTTACCGCTGCTTCTGATCCTTTCCGGGGTAATCGGCGGCCTGATTGCATTCGGTATGATTGGTCTGTTTATTGGACCGGTGCTTCTGGCCGTGACCTGGCGTTTGTTCTCCGCATGGGTACATGAAGTTCCGGCGCCGACGAATGAACCAGAGGAGATCCTTGAAGAGCTGGATGATATCGAGGAAGCCAACAAGCAGTCATAATCCCGTCGGGCGGCATTGCCGCCCGATGCTTTAGCGACGTTTATCAATTCAACGCACACCCCATTTTGATTCGCCCGTCTGTTCCCCGCCGCATCTCATTTCTGTCGCAAATCCGTTACAGTTTTTAAACTATTGAGACGAATCTGATCGACGCAAAAAGTGCTCATGCCTACTATTAGCACACGGTTATAAATCAACACATTGATTTATAAGCATGGAAATCCCCTGAGTGAAACAACGAATTGCTGTGTGTAGTCTTTGCCCGTCTCCTACGATGGGCTTTTTTTTAACTTTGACCCGTCCTGAATAGCGTTGACACGTTCCAGACTTAAATCCGGAGAACGTAATGATGACTGAGTTCAAACGCCC